>DATFHB010000059.1:0-4043 GCA_035248845.1 Amycolatopsis sp.
GGGACATTCACCGATAGGTAACGACCGCGACCCGGTCGAACTGCAGGACATCCTCGGTGCTGCATCGGTTGGTGGTGGCGCTGATGACCGGCACCACGGTGATCGTGGCTTCGGTGATGCCGGCGTCGCGCAGGCGGCGGATCGCGTCGGTGGCGATGACCGTTTTCTTCGCCGCGGTCAGGTGATGCGGCGGCCGCGGATCGTAGGTGCGTCGCGGCGTGATGTGGCAATGGCCTTCATCGCCGAAGCAGCCGCCGTGCCCGAAGATGTGGAAGGAACCGGCGTAACCGTTCTCGCTCGTCTCCGGCGTCTCCTCCCCCGCGTCCGGGTTGTTGAGGAACAGCCGCGCCTCGTACGACGCTCCCGAGTGGTCCAGACCATGGAACTCGATGTCGGCACGCGAGAACTGTGCGTCGAGCTCGGCCAGCGAAACCGGGGCCGAGGTGAAGATGGTCGATACCGTCATCACGCACCACCGTTCGCCGGAGCCGGAGCAGGACCAGGAGCAGGACCGGGCACAGTCACGCTGGCCACAGCGTACTCGTAACCCAGCTCGTGGACGTCCAGAACCTGTTGCACGGTTTTGCCGAAGGGCTCGAGCGTCATCGTCAGGTAGCGCGGCGGGATGTTGGTCACGCCGTGGCGCAGCTGCCACAGGTACCAGATCCGGTCGATCATGCAGTGGTGCGCCCAGAAAAGCGGATCGAACGCCGACGTCGGGATGACGCCCATGTCGCCGCTGACCCAGCCGTGCACGCCGTCGTGGATGTCCTGCAGCTGGCTCGAGAAGTCCTCGTACTGGGTGAGGGCCAGCACCTGCTCCACTCGGCGTGCGCTTGGCAGCCGCCGCGGCGGGCCGGGGTCTCGTTCGGTCTGCCGGGCCGGGTTGTCGGGCATGTCCGGCATCGGGCCGCTGAACAGCGCGTTCGGCTCGCCGTCGATTTCCTCCTGGCTGTAGGCCGCCGGGATGCCCTGCCGGTGCGACAGGTCCGACGTCCAGTCCCACCACGGCGGGATCGCCCCGTCGTGCTGGTCACGCGCCACATTTTCCCAATAGGACAGATACGCCCGGTGCCACGGGAGGAACAGGTCGTAGGTGAACTGCGTCGGTCCCGGGCCTTCCTGGGCGTGGTGCCAGCAGTAGTAGCCGGGGAAACCGTGCCGGTCCGCCCAGAGGATCCAGCCGCGGTTGTCGCCGGCGCTCAACGCCTGCATCTTGCCGTACGCGTCCCGCAGCGCCGCCAGATCGGCGTGCTCGACGTCCGGCCGCACCACGATCTCGTCCGCCATCATGCCTCCCGGTCGCAGGAAATCAGTCCGTGGTTTCGGCGAAGTGGTGCGCGATGATGAACTGCTCCCAGTCCGCCGGCGTGGTCTGCCGGGGCTCGTGCGCGGTGGGAATCTCCAGCCCCACCTTCTGGTACACGTAGGCCGCCAGCGAACTACACACCACGTGCGCCGGCGGTCCCTGGCCGTTCCAGTTCTGCGCCCACAGGTCCTGCACGTTGATCGCGTCCATCGCGTCCGCGACGATGCCCTCCCAGTCGTACGGCGTGCCCAGCATCCCCTGCGCCACCGTGGCGATCTGCGCCCGCTGGTCCGCGGTCTTGGCCTGCCGGACGTTGTTCGTGGTGTACGCGCTGGCCAGATACGTGCGCGCGTCGGCCCAGCCCACCCCGCCGGGGCGCCCCTCGACCGCCCACCACACGCCGGCGTCGTCGCGGTGGTGCACGATCGCGACGTGGTTGTCGATGTTCGGCTCGTCCAGCAACGCCGCACCGAGGCGGATCAGCCGGGCCGCCCAGCCTGCGCCGCGCGTCACCAGCAAATCCCCGACATCGACCATCGCCAGCACCTCCCGGTCACACGGCGTCGTCGCCGCACTCGGAAATCGAACCGCATGAGGCGGCGTTACGGCAGAAGGGAAAAAGCGGCCGAACGAGTGAAGATCACGCGGCAATGGTGCTCGCCGGTCCGGTGCGCGATGATGGCAGCGTGATCGACCACCGCGTTCCCCCGCGCCGGGCGTGCTGAACCCGCTGGGTCACACCGGCCGGCCCCGGCGGCGACTGGCCGCGCTCGGGGTCGCGATGCTCGCCGTCCTGACCGCGTGCACGCCCGCCGCCCCGACCGGACCCGACCCGCCGGCGACCGCGCGCAGCCTGCCACCCGGCTCGGCCAGTCCGCTGCAGCCGGCGGACTGGCCGACCTACCACCACGACAACGCCCGCACCGGCGTCGGCTCGGCCGCGCCGCTGGGTACGCCCGCGGTGCTGTCGCAAGCGTGGGCCGCGCGGCTGGACGGCGCGATGTACGGCCAGCCGCTGGTGCTGGGCACGACGATCATCGCGGCCACCGAGAACGACACCGTCTACGGGCTGGCCGCCGCGGACGGGCACGTCCTGTGGTCGCGGCACCTGGGCGATCCGCAGTCGCTGTCGGATCTGCCGTGCGGCAACATCGATCCGCTCGGCATCACCGGTACGGCGGCCTACGACCCGGACACCGGGCAGGTGTTCGTGGTGGCCGAACTACGCGGCGGCAGGCACCTGCTCGCCGGCCTCGACCCCTCCGATGGCACGGTCACGCTCAGCCGGCCCGTGGAGCCGCCGCGCGGTGACCCCGGCGCGCACCAGCAGCGGGCCGCGCTCACCGTCCTCGGCGGTTATGTGTACGTGGCCTACGGCGGTCTGTACGGCGACTGCGGCAACTACGTCGGTTCGGTGGTCGCCGCGCCGACCACCGGGTTGGGGCCGCTACGCAGCTACGCGGTACCGACGTCGCGGGAAGGCGGGATCTGGGCGCCCGGCGGTGCCGCGGTCGGCGGGAACAGGCTGCTGTACGCGGTCGGCAACGGGGAGTCCACTTCGGACTACGACCACAGCGACTCGGTCCTCGCGCTCACCCCGGAACTCACGCTCGCCGACTCGTTCAGCCCCGGCGAATGGGCCGACGACAACGAACACGACCGCGATCTCGGGTCGATGGGTCCCACCGTCGCGGGCCGTTTCGTCTACGCCAACGGCAAACGCGGGGTCGGCTACGTACTGGACGGCACACGGTTCGGCGGCATCGGCGGGCAGCTGTCCCAGCAGCCGGTGTGCGCGGCGTACGGCGGGAGCTCGGTCGAGGGCACCAGCATGTACCTGCCGTGCCGCGACGGGACGCGGCGGGTGGACCTGGACACGGCGGGCCGCGCGACCGTCCGGTGGCGTGCGCCGGTGCCGGCGGCGGGGTCACCGGTCGTCGGCGGCGGTGCCGTGTGGACGGTCGATCTCAGCGGCGGGATCCTCTACGCGCTGGACCCCGGTACCGGCGCGGTCCGGGCGAGCGTTTCCGTTGGGGCGGTGCCACATTTCGCTTCCCCGACGCTGTCCGGTACCCGCGCCTACGTCGGCACCCTGTCCGGCGTCACCGCCGTCGACGGCGCCTGAGCACTTCGGCGCCCCAGCCCGAGATACGCCGCGGAGCACCCGACCAGTGTGACCGCCGGGTGCGGCCAGGACCGCGACCGCGGCGGCCACCCCACGGCTCGTCCCGCAGGTAGCGGAAGGTGCGCACGAAGTCCTCTTCGGCACCCGTCCCGGCCGCGTCGGCGGAGGCCGAGAGCGTCAGGGGACTTCCCGGTCGGTCCGGCCGCGGGCGTGCCCGTCGGCCTACAGCCTGTCCACGACCTGGGCCTGGCGCTCATCGAACTCCAGGACCGCCGTGGCCTGGCCGACCGTCATGTGTCGCGCCGGGATCGGACAGGGCACCACGTCCCCGGGCGATGCGACATTCGGCCCTGCGTGGTGGCACCGCCCGGTGGCACGCTTACCGACATGGCACGCAAGAAATGGTCCGATCTGAGTGTGGTGGAGCGCTGCGGCATCCTCGGCGCGGCAATCGTCCAGTTCGCACTGGCGGGGGGCGCCTGGTGGGACTTGTCGCGACGTCCCGCCAGCGGCGTGCGGGGCTCGAAACAGATGTGGGCATTCGTGATCGCGATAAACTTCGTCGGCCCGGTGACCTACCTGCGTTTCGGCCGCAAGCCCGCGGAACCC
>DATFHB010000060.1:0-9827 GCA_035248845.1 Amycolatopsis sp.
AGCAGCCGGATACACGAACACGCAGCGCGATGCAGCCTTCTGGGAAGCCCGGCGCGCGAAGATTGAGCGAGCCGCGAAAGCAGCCGTCGAACGATAGTCAATACCGCAGGGTTCGAATACCTACACTCCACCAGTTAATTAGGACCTTGCTGCCGATTTCGGGTCAGCCGCGCGTACAGCTCCCGGCCGACGAGCGTGCCCGCCCCCACCTGGGATCGACAGGTCATGGCAGTCGTCGACCGCGGTGAGCGGAGTGATCGGCACCTGCCCTCGGTCGCAACCTTGGCTCAATCTATCGACTTACGATAGGTTATCATCGTAAGTCGATAGGAGGCTGGCCGTGGGGAAGCTGACAGTGCTCGCGCTGCGCGCAGTGCTCGTGGTGGTGCTCGCCGGCACCCTGTTTATCCAGGCGTTGATGGCGTGGGCGCTGGCCACCAAACCGGTGGACGGGTCGCTCCCGCTGACCCCGCTGCGCGTGATAGTGATTCTGGGCATGCTGTCGGTCCAGGTCGCCCTGGTCTGCGTATGGCGGCTGGTGACGATGGTGCGACGCGGCACCGTGTTCTCCCACGCCGCCTTCCGGTACGTGGACCTCGTGATCGGCGCGATCGTGGCGGCTGCCCTCGTGTGGTTCGCGGTCACGGCCATCAACGCGCCGGGCCAGCGGGACGACCCGGGCGTCACCGTCATCATGGGCGGGATCGGCGTGGCCATCCTCGGCGTGGCGCTCATCGTGCTCGTGCTGCGGATGCTGCTCGCCCAGGCCGTCGCGCGCGAGGTCGAAGCGTCGCAGCTGCGCGCCGAGCTGGACGAGGTGATCTGATGCCGATCGCCGTCGACATAGACGTGATGCTGGCCCGCCGGAAGATGTCCGTGGGCGAGCTCGCGGACCGGGTGGGGATCACGCCCGCCAACCTGGCGGTACTCAAGAACGGCCGCGCGAAGGCGGTGCGCTTCGCGACGCTCGACGCGCTCTGCGAGGTGCTCAAATGCCAGCCAGGCGACCTGCTGCGCTGGGAGGCCGAAGACGCCGCGGGGTGGGCCCGTCCGGAGTCGTGATCACGTGGCTGGAAAAGGAGTGGACGGGATACTGCTCGGGCTTGTAGCTTGCAGTGGACCGTGACATCGCCGGAGGAGGTGAGACCCATGAACGCTGTATCGAGGTGGGTGCTCCCCCTTCCCGTCACGGCCGGGCGATTGACGTAGGTGTCGCCGGGAGCGCCTCGACCACAAGGCACTCCCGAAAGGCAACACCTATGTATTCTCCACAGTTCGATGTGATCATCGCCGGGTGCGGGCCGACTGGCGCGATGCTGGCCGCCGAACTGCGGCTGCACGATGTACGGGTACTCGTTCTGGAAAAGGAAACCGAGCCCGTGTCGTTCGTCCGCATAGTCGGTCTGCATATTCGCAGTATCGAGCTGATGGCAATGCGCGGACTGCTGGATCGCATTCTCGAACACGGAAGACAGCGTCCGGCCGGCGGATTCTTCGCCGCCATCCCCAAAGCCGCACCCGAGAACCTGGATTCCGCGCACGCCTATCTGCTGGGCATCCCGCAGCCGGTCATCGTTCACCTCCTCGAAGAACAGGCGAACGCACTGGGTACACAGGTCCGGCGCGGTTGTGCGGTGGCCGGTTTCGACCAGGACGACGAGGGCGTGACCGTCGAGCTGGCCGGCGGCGAGCGGCTGCGTTCGCGCTATCTCGTCGGCTGTGACGGCGGGCGCAGTACGGTGCGCAAACTGCTCGGCGTCGGCTTCCCCGGCGAGCCCTCGCGGACCGAGACGCTGATGGGCGAGATGGAAGTGGGTGTGCCGCAGGAGGAGATCGCCGCCAAGGTGACCCAGATCAGCCAGACCCAGCAGCGATTCTGGCTCCGGCCCTTCGGCAAAAGCGTCTACAGCGTCGCGGTCCCCGCCGCGGGAGTCAGCGATCGCGCGGAACCGCCCACCCTCGAGGATTTCAAACAACAGCTGCACGCCATCGCCGGAACCGATTTCGGCGTGCATTCCCCGCGCTGGTTGTCCCGCTTCGGCGATGCCACCCGGCTGGCCGAACGTTATCGGGTCGGGCGGGTGCTGCTGGCCGGCGACGCGGCACACATCCATCCACCAACCGGCGGACAGGGCCTCAACCTGGGCGTTCAGGACGCAGTCAACCTCGGCTGGAAACTGGCCGCACAGATCCGCGGCTGGGCGCCGGAAACGCTGCTGGACACCTACCAGGTCGAACGTCATCCGGTGGCCGAGGACGTACTGGACAACACCCGCGCCCAGATGGAACTGCACTCCACCGAACCGGGCCCGCGAGCCGTGCGCAGGCTGCTCACCGAACTGATGGACTTCGACGAGGTGAACCGCTACCTGATCGAGAAGATCACCGCGATCGGTATCCGCTACGACTTCGGTGAAGGCCCCGACCTGCTCGGCCGCCGCCTGCGCGACATCGACGTGAAAGCGGGCCACCTCTACGATCTGCTGCATCGCGGCCGCGGCCTGCTGCTGGACCGCACCGAACGCCTGACCGTCGGCGGTTGGTCGGACCGGGTCGATTACCTCGCGGATCCCACTGCGGTACTGGATGTTCCGTGCGTCCTGCTACGGCCCGACGGCCACGTCGCCTGGATCGGCGACGATCAGCAGGATCTGGACGACCACCTCTCCCGCTGGTTCGGCAAGCCCGCGACCTGATCACTTGCTCAGGCGAAAGCGGCGGTGTGCGCGTTCCCGGGCAACGTGGGAGCGCCCCGGTCGGTGGCGTCCGCCGGAAAGCCGGCCCCGGCCGGGCTTGGCGGGACTTTCCGATTCCGCCCCGCGGCGTGACCGCGGTCCCGTACGCTCCGGAAATCCTTCCTGAGTTGAAAGGCGTTCAATGTCCGCTCGCGCACTAACCCTCCTGGCCACGGGCATCGGCCTGCTGATCGCCGGATGCTCGGGCGGGGGAGGCGACTCGGCGGCGCCGGCGTCGTCCGGCACCTCCGCGCCGCCGCCGTCGACCTCGGCGGCCCCACCCTCGACCGCCACGTCCACGCAGCAATCCACCTCGGCGAAGCCGGCCGCCGGGCCGGTCGAGCGGTACGAAACCTATCTGCACGCGCTGGGCAGGCAGGATGTCGCGACGGCCTGCGAGATCGCCGCGCCGGCCGCCAAGAAGGCGCAGGATGAGGGCCTCGGGCCGTGCGAACAGACATTCCCGGTGATGTTCCAGATGATCTCCCCCACCCAGAAGCGGGCCCTGCAGAGCGCCACCGTCGCTCGGGCACGCATCACCGAAAACAGCGCGACCAAGGTCGAGATCCCGGCCGCCGCGATACAGGCCAGCGTCAAGTTCACCGACAGCGATCTGGGCGATGCCACGCTGGAGAAGCGGGGTGACCAGTGGTACGTCACCGACTGAGGCCCAGGCGCGCAAGGAGACGAACACCGAACACGGCGGGCGCGGCGTCTACTTCAAGGACCCCGCCGGGCACGGACTCGAATGATCACCCGGCCCTGCCGGTGGTCGCGGCTATCGCACGCTGTCCTGACCCGTACCGCTCTTGGCGCTCAGCCTGGCGGACAGATCGACGGTCTGACAGCGTGGTGTGGGCGCGGTCAGCGCGGAATCCCGGCGAGGTCGGCCATCACGGCCATGTGGTGATCGAAGTAGTCGGCGCGCGCCTCGATCATGTCATCCAGGCGGCCGGACACCTCGAAGTTGACTAGACCAAACAGGTGGGTCCAGCCGATGAACACACGGTCGAGCCGTTCCTCCGGTAGGTCGCCGCGCTGCTCCTGGTCGATCAGGCGGCGCAGGTCCGTGCGCACCGGTTCGGGAACCGGCGACGACACCGGCTCCAGTTGTTCGGCGCCGTCCACGACGACATCGACGAGCAGCAACACCACGCGCGCCGCCAGCGCGACAGTCTCCCGCGGCGCGGCGTAACCGGGCACGGGGTTGCCGTAGAGCAGGCCGTATTCAGCCGGATGCGCCAGCGCCCATGTGCGCACCGCACGGCACACGGCGAGCCAGCGGCCACGCAGGTCTTCGCGTGGCACGGCCGCTTCGGCCTCGGCCGCGGCCGTGCCCAGCGCGTCGTAGCCGTCGATGATCAACGCGGTGAGCAGCGCGTCACGGCTCGGGAAGTACCGGTACAAGGCAGAAGCGACGATGCCCATGTCCCTGGCCACCGCCCGGAGCGAAAGGTTCGCGCCTTCTGCAGCCAGGCGCTTGCGCGCGACGTCCTTGACCTCCTGGCTCATCTGGGAGCGGACCCGGGCGCGCAACGAAGGTGCCGACATGCCCACAGTGTCGCACAGTCCGAGAACACCCGAACCCGACGAGAACAGTGTTCTTGACACGCCGCCTGAGTACGGTGTACCTATTAGAGAACAGTGTTCTCGAACCACGAAGGTGTCCCATGTCCCTGCACGTCATCGCCGGGGCCGGCCCGGTCGGCTCAACCACCGCACGCATGCTCGCGGACCGAGGCGAGAACGTCCGCCTTCTCACCCGGCGCGGCGGTGGCCCGGAACACGACGGCATCGACCGCATCGCGGCCGACACGGCCGACCCCGCCACCCTCGCCCGCTGTGCCGAAGGCGCCGCCGCTCTCTACTGCTGCGTCGGCCCGGCCTATCACCGCTGGTCCGCCGACTGGCCGCCGCTCGGTGCGGCGTTCATCCGCGCCGCGGAGACCAGCGGCGCGGTGCTCGTCACCACCGGCAACCTCTACGCCTACGGCCAGGTCGACGCCCCGATGACAGAGCAGTTGCCGCTGCGTCCCAACTCCGTGAAGGGCGAGGTGCGGGCCAAGCTGTGGACCGACGCACTGGCCGCGCACGACGCCGGGCGCATCCGCACGGCCGAGGTCCGCGCGTCGGACTACCTGGGCGCCGACGTGGTTACCCCGTTCACGGTGATGGTGTTGCCCAAGGTGCTGGCCGGCCGTCGCGCTGCGGTGCCGGCCGACCTGGACGCGCCGCACAGCTGGACCTACGTCGGCGACGTGGCGCGCACGCTGGTCGCGGTCGCGGCGGACGAGAACGCGTGGGGCCGGGCGTGGCATGTGCCCACCGCGGCCCCCCGGTCCATCCGCGCGCTCGCCGCCCGCGCCGCCGAACTCGCCGGGGCCCCGGCGGCGCGGGTGAGCACCATGCCCGGTTTCGCGCTCCGCCTCGGCGGGCTGTTCAACCCTGCCGCCCGCGAGATGATCGAAATGCAATATCAGCTGCGACGACCGTTCGTCCTCGACTCGTCCGCCGCCACCGCCGCCTTCGGGATCGAACCGACCTCGACCGACCATGCTCTCCGGGAGACCATCCAGACCTATCCGCCGTCCGCTGCCGGAAAAGCCGCCGCCTGAGGCAGCACGTCGGTCAGCCCGGTCGTGACCAGCAGCCGCCGGGCACGCACCTCGCCGCCGTCGGCCGACGTCACCGTGACCCCGCCCGGATCCCTGCGTGCGGCGAAGACCACCTCCGCCACCGCCGTGCTCCGCCACCAACGATTTGACAAATCGTTTTGCTGTACTGGCAATATGGGGAGATGGAGGACGTTCTGGCGGCCGTCGGCCCACGGCTGCGCGCACTGCGCAAGCAGAAGGGTGCGACGCTCACCGCCCTGTCGGAGACCACCGGGGTCTCGGTCAGCACGCTGTCGCGCCTGGAATCGGGACAGCGCAAGCCGACGCTCGAACTGCTGCTACCCCTGGCCAAGGCGTACCAGGTGCCGCTCGACGACCTGGTCGGCGCACCGCAGACGGGCGATCCGCGCGTACACCCGCGCCCGGTCGAACACGGCGGCTTGACCTACATCCCGCTGTCCCACAATCCCGGCGGGCTCCAAGCCTTCAAGCAGATCATGCCTGCCGGCCGCACACCGCTGGGCGCGACCCCGGATCCGAGGTCACACGAGGGCTACGAGTGGCTCTACGTGCTCAGCGGCAAGTTACGAGTGGTGCTCGGCGAGCACGACATCGTGCTCAAACGCGGCGAAGCCGCCGAGTTCGACACGCGCACGCCGCACTGGTTCGGCAACGCCGACGCGAACCCCGTCGAGTTCCTGAGTCTGTTCGGTCCGCAGGGCGAGCGGCTGCACGTCAGAGCCCGCCCTCGGACCTGATCTCCGTCCACACCGCGGTGAACACCTCGTACGCGTCGTCCCCGAACAGTACGAAACGGACTGTCGCAAGTGGACTGTGGTCCAGTGCGGTCCGCAGCGCTATCCGCGCCGCGGACTCGAGCGGCCAGCGGTAGACACCTGTGGAGACGGCCGGGAAGGCGACCGTCTCCGCACCCAGGTCCCGCGCGACGCGCAGCGAGTTTTGGTAGCAGGAGGCCAGGATTTCGCTGCGGTCCTCGGTTTTCGAGAACACCGGTCCGACGGTGTGCACCACCCAGCGTGCGGACATCCGTCCCGCGGTCGTCGCGACGGCTTCGCCCGCGGGCAGGCCGTCGCGATACCGCCCCGCGCGCAGTTCGCGGCATTCCGCGAGGATCTCGGGCCCGCCCCTGCGGTGGATCGCGCCATCCACGCCCCCGCCGCCAAGCAGCGAGGAGTTGGCCGCGTTGACGACGACGTCCACCCGCTGCGCGGTGATGTCCCCCTGCACCAGTTCGATCATCGGTCCTCCAACAGCGGAAACAGGCGCGCGACGACGGCCACCGGTTTCATGCCCCGGCGCTTGCCTTTCGACTCGTACCGCGCCACGAGCGCCTTCATGTCCTCGGCGAGCTCACGCAGTTCCCGCGGGGTCAGGTTCACGACGGTGGTGACCGCCTCGTCGCGCCGCCAGCGAGCCGGGGCCCCCTCACGGCTTTCGAGCCAGCGCTGGTAATCGTCGAGGCCCGGCCGCTCTCGCACGTCCTGGGGCAGATTCCACCGTAACCGCCAGGGACGGGCGCGGCCGTCGGTGCTCGGCGCTTCCTCGATCAGGCCCGCGCGGGCGAGCCGGCGCAGGTGGAACGAGCACAGGCCGGAGCTGTGACCGAGCCGCTCGGCGGCCTGCGTGGAGGTGACCGTGCCGACCGCGGCGAGCAGGTCCAGCAGCGCCACGCGCACCGGATGCCCGGGCAACGCCTCCAGCCGGCGAACCTCGACACGATCCTCGGAAGTCACTTTGCAAAGTGTGCTAGTTTGCAAAGCGCTCGTCAAGCCGACCAGGGAGAACATCATGGCGAACCCGTCGTTCCCGCCGGAAGGGCGGCGCGGATCCGCGCGGCGGATCACCGTCGTGGGCGAGGACGTGCTCGCCCGCCCGTGCCGCGACGTCACGGAGTTCGGCACCACCGAGCTGTCCACCCTGATCGACGACATGTTCACCACGATGTACGTAGCCGAGGGCGTCGGCCTCGCGGCGAATCAGGTGGACGTCGACCTGCGCCTGTTCGTCTACGACTGCACCGACGAGAACGGCGAGCGCCACGTCGGGCACGTCGTGAACCCGGTCCTGGAGGAGCTCCCGGCCGAGGAGCGCAACCTCGTCGAGGCATCCGAGGGCTGCCTGTCCGTGCCGGGGCCGCACACCGAACTGGCCCGCCCCGACCGCGCCGTCGTGCACGGGCAGGACAAGGACGGCACCCAAATCACCGTGACCGGCACCGGCTACTTCGCGCGGTGCCTGCAGCACGAGACCGACCACACTCTCGGGCAGCTCTACCTCGACCGCGTGCCGAAGCGGCTGCGCAAGCGCCTGCTGCGCGAGATGAGCGAGCAGCAGGACGCCGTGTTCGAGCGGCGCGCCGAGCTGACCGCGGCGCTTCAGCCCTCGAGCGACTGAGACCCGCCCGAACGCGGTCTATTCGTCCATGGTGGACGCCTGACCACCGCCGGACGCGAACGGGACCGGCTTCCCTTGACAGCTAATATGCCCCTCCGGGTATATTCCCCAGATGGCATCAACGTTCGAGGTGCTGGCCGAACCGCGGCGCCGCGAGATCCTCGACCTGCTCCAGGCCGGTGAACGGCCGGTCGGCGAGCTGGTCGACCGGCTGTCGCTGGCGCAGCCCGCGGTGTCCAAGCATCTGAAGGTCCTGCGCGAGGCCGGGCTGGTCGAGGTCCGGCACGACGCGCAGCGTCGGTGGTACCGGCTCCGGCTGGAACCGCTCGCGGAGCTGGACGCGTGGCTCGCGCCGTACCGCGCGCTGTGGAATTCGAGCCTCGACGCCCTCGAACGTCACCTGGACTCCATGCCCGACGAAGGGGAATGAACTGTGGACGCGAACCTGGAGACGGTCGGCGGCAACCCGGTGCTGCGATTCGAGCGGCGCCTCGCGCATCCGGTGGCGAAGGTGTGGCGGGCCGTGTCCGATCCGGCCGAGATGCGGCATTGGTTCCCGGCCACGCTGGAGACCGAGCTGAAGATCGGCGCGCCGATCCGGTTCGTCTTTCCCGAGGAGGCACCGGTCGACACAACCGGACACGGCGAGATCCTCGAGCTGGATCCGCCGAAGGTGTTCGCGTTCCGCTGGAATCACGACGTGCTCCGGATCGAACTGGTGCCCGACGGCGACGGCTGCCTGCTGTACTTCTGGCAGACGCTCGGCGGCGGCGCGATCGGCAGGCTCGCCGCGGGCCGCAACGCCGCTGGCTGGGACCACTGCCTCGCGACCCTCGCCGCGCAGCTCGACGGCCGCCAGGCCGAGCCGTTCACCGATTCGATCGCGGCGATGAAGCACTACATCGAACGGTTCGGGCTGGGCGAGGGCGAGGTCACCAGGACCGCGGACGGGTTCGAGCTGCATTTCGCGCGCGACCTGGTGTGGAAGCCGGCCGCGGACATCTGGCGCCTGCTCACCGAGGACGGGTTCGCGCGGAACGAACAGCCGACCAGGTCGCAGGAGCCGCGGCTGCTGGAGTACGCGTCCGACGAGGGCACGGTGCGCTGGGAGATCGTCCACGACGCCGAACTGGGCGCCCGGATCGAGTTGACGCACACCGTCCCGGCGGCACTGGCCGGCCGCGTCCCGGAGTTGCTCGCCACGTGGCGCGCCCAGCTCGACCAGCTGTTCACCGCCGCCCTGAGCCGCTGACCGACCGAGTCGATTCCGCCACCTGGCGGACGGAGACGTAGCCCACGCCACATACGCGGGGCTCGCGCAGTAGCTAGGCTCCCGCGTATGAGCAGCGCGACGGAGCCTATCGGGACGCCACCCGCGGATGAGCCGGACATCCACACCACGGCCGGCAAGCTGGCTGATCTGTACCGCCGTTACGACGAGGCGGTGCACGCCGGCTCGGCCCGTGCGGTGGAGCGCCAGCACGCGAAGGGCAAGAAGACCGCGCGCGAGCGGATCGACCTGCTGCTCGACCCGGATTCGTTCGTCGAACTGGACGCGCTCGCGCGGCACCGGTCGACGAACTTCGGGCAGGAGCGCAACCGCCCGTCCGGCGATGGTGTGGTGACCGGGTACGGCACGATCGACGGCCGCCCGGTGTGCGTGTTCAGCCAGGACGTGACCGTGTTCGGCGGTTCGCTCGGCGAGGTCTACGGCGAGAAGATCGTCAAGGTGATGGACCTGGCCATCAAGACCGGCCGCCCCATCATCGGCATCAACGAGGGCGGCGGCGCGCGCATCCAGGAAGGCGTCGTCTCGCTCGGCCTGTACGGCGAGATCTTCCGCCGCAACACCCACGCCTCCGGCGTCATCCCACAGATCTCGCTCATCATGGGCGCGAACGCGGGCGGGCACGTCTACTCCCCGGCGCTGACCGACTTCGTGGTGATGGTGGATCAGACCTCGCACATGTTCATCACGGGTCCGGATGTGGTGAAGACGGTGACCGGTGAGGAGGTCAGCTTCGAGGAACTGGGTGGGGCGCGCACGCACAACACCAAGTCC
>DATFHB010000061.1:0-21278 GCA_035248845.1 Amycolatopsis sp.
CGGCCTCGGGTCGCCGAGCGCTGCCTTCCAGCGGCGGCCGGCCACCGGCCTCGCCCTGGTCGGGCGCTTGCGCGGCGCCTTCGGCCCGCGGCCTGGCGACGTCGGCCTGAGGCGAGCCGGGCTCGGGCCGGTGCTTCGCGACCGGTGGCACGAGCTGCGTGGCGGTGGGACCTGCCCCGAACGGAGCCGAGGGCACGGCGGGCTCGGACGGCGGCTCGGGCTCGGGTTCGTCCGTCACGGCCGCCTGCACCTCGGTGGGCGGGCCGGCGTCGGGGTCGATCACGGGGGTGAACGTCGTCGGCTGCTCGACCTCGGGGTGAGCGGGCGGCTCGCTACCGCGGACGAAGTCGCTGCGGCCCGTGTCGGGCCGGCCGCCTTCGGCGTGGGCGAAGTCGGGCCTGCCGTGCTCCGGCTGGTCGAGCTCACGCCCGTAGTCGGTGCGCCCGGGTTCGGGCCGGTCGTCGTCGAAGGCGACATCCTCGCCGTGGGCGGGCCCCTGCTCGCGGCCGTAGTCGCGGTGCCCGGGGTCGGTCGGGGCATCGTCGTCGTCGTGGTTCAGCGCGGACCGGATGGCCCCGGCACCGGCGGTTCCGACCGCCGCGGCTGCGGCACCGGCGAGGCCCGCGGCCGCAGCTGTCTCGGCTCCGCCGAACCGCGGCCCCGACCTCTCGCCACCGAACTCGGGGCGGGTGCTCTCGCGGCCGAACTCCGGGCGGGTCGCGTCGGACGGGCCGGCCGCATCCGGGGCGGGGGGCACCTTCGACGGGCGCGTCGCGTCCGCGGCACTGGGTGCGTCGGACGCGGAATCCGCGTAGTCCTCGCCGGACGCGCGCGCGGGATCACTCTCGCCGGTAGCCGCCGGCGGCGGACCCTGCTCGGGCACCGGGCGAGTCCCGGCGGGCGGCCGTGGCGGCGGCGGGACCTGCGGGGGCTGGTTGCCTCGGTTGAGGTAGGCGCTGGCCGCCTGGACGGTGTGGTCGGAGACCTCAGTGAGGGTGAACCCGGCCGACCGGACGTGCGCGACCAGGTCCGCTTCGGGGGCGATGCCGTACTCGTTCAGGTAATAGTTCGTCGCCGCGGGCCAGATCCAGGTGCCGTCCGTGTGATACGCCACCGGTACCTTCGGCACCGGCGGTTGCGCGAGGCGATCCAGGTCCAGGCCCCGCTCGGAAAGCACCACGGGCGCGGCATTGAGGTAGGTGAACAGCCGTTCGCCCTCGTCGGCGTCGATTTCGGGGCGGTTGATGATCGGCTGGCCGTCCGCGCCCTGGCCGTCGAAGATGCGGGCGATCCGGAAGTGCGGGCCGGGCTGCTCAGGGCCGAGACCGGACATGCGGCGCATCAGCCAGTCCGGCACGTTCTCCTCCGAACGGGGGAACATGCGCAGCTCGTCGGCGTAGGCCTGCGGCGGCGGCTGCAGATCCCAGCGCGGCTCGTCCCGGTCGTACTCGAGGTTGTAACTCGATGGGTGGTCGAGCTGGTACTTGGCGTTGAACCAGGTGCCCCGGCCTTCTCGGTACATCCCGCCGCGCAGCCGCCCGAACAGCGTCGCGATGTCGTGAGTGGCCATCCACTCGCCGACCGAGCCGTCCTCGTTGACCACCTCGCCGGACATCTCGTGGTACCGGCCGACAGCGCGGTACTGGGCGGTGATCCGTCTCCAGTCCCGCGGTGCGGCCCGCAGCAGGGCCAGGCCGATCTGCTTGACCAGCGTGTCCTGCTCGGTCGCGTTCAGCTGCGTCGTCGGTTGAGCCACCAAGCTATTTTGACGGGTGGACGGGGTGAATGCACACCACCCGTGTCCTTACTCCCATCGACGTGTGTGGATACCTCGCCGGGAGTACGGACGGTCTAACGAACGCTACTGCGAGTGTCCTCTGTCAGAATGGTTTCGTGACGGCGACGGTTCTCGACGGTAAAGCGACCAAGGACGCCATCTTCGCCGAGCTGAAGCCCCGGGTGGCGGCGCTCGCGGAACAGGGCGTCACCCCCGGCCTGGGCACGGTGCTCGTCGGCGAGGATCCCGGCTCGCATTCCTACGTGCGGATGAAGCACGCGGACAGCGCGAAGGTCGGCGTCAACTCGATCCGCCGCGACCTGCCCGCCGACATCTCGCAGGACAAGCTCGAGGCCGTCGTCGACGAGCTCAACGAGGACCCCGCCTGCCACGGCTACATCGTCCAGCTCCCGCTGCCAGGGCACCTGGACACCGGCCGCATCCTGGAGCGGATAGCCCCGGAGAAGGACGCGGACGGGCTCGCCCCGGTCAGCCTGGGCCGGCTCGTGCTGAACCAGCCGGGTCCGCTGCCGTGCACGCCGTTCGGCATCATCGAGCTGCTCCGCCGGCACGAGGTGCCGATCGCGGGCGCCAATGTGACGGTCGTCGGCCGCGGTGTCACGGTCGGCCGCACCATGGGCCTGCTGCTCACCCGCCGCAGCGAGAACGCGACGGTGACGCTCTGCCACACCGGCACGCGGGACCTGGCGGCCGAGGTGAAGCGGGCGGACATCGTGATCGCCGCGGCGGGCGTACCGGGCATCATCACGGCGGACATGGTCAAGCCCGGCGCCGCCGTGCTCGACGTCGGCGTGTCCAAAGTGGACGGCAAGCTCGCCGGTGACGTGGCGTCCGGCGTCGAGGAGGTCGCGGGCTGGCTGTCGCCGAATCCCGGCGGCGTGGGCCCGATGACCAGGGCGATGCTCGTCACCAATGTCGTGGAGGCGGCCGAACGTGCCCTCGCATCGCGATAGCCACGGCCGCCCGGCAATCCTGGAGCAGGTCCCCTTCGCCATCGTGCTGACGCTGGTGGCGGTGGCGGCGCTGCGCGTCGCGCAGTACCACTGGCGGCAGGGCGCCGCCATCGTGGGCGGCGCCCTGCTCGTCGCGGCCGTCTTCCGGGCCGTACTGCCCGGCGTCCGGGCGGGTCTGCTCGCGGTCCGGGGGCGCCCGGTGGACGTGCTGACTTACGCGGGCTTGGGCGTCCTGCTGCTCTTCCTTGCCTTCACCATCGCCGACGGCCGGCTCGTCGGCATCTAGGCAGGCACCGGGACGGCCTGCTCGCGGCGGTCGAGCGCACCCGACATGGCGGCGATGGACAGGCCCAGCACGGGGCTGGATCGATTAAGGACGGGGCGCAAATAGGGACAGCCTCCTTCACTGTCATGGCGGAACGAGCTGAACGTCACATTCAGCTCGTTCCAGTGGGGAAAATGATCAGTGATCGACCGAGTCCACTTCGCAGTCCGACCCGGGGAAGATCAGGCTCTCGTGGCCGTCGGAGAACCTGACGAGATAGGGCGGTTTCCCGTTCTCGCCACGTACTTCGACAATCTCCCCGACGTGTTCACCGGCTCCGACCGTACGGCCGTGTACGCGGATCCGGTCACCAATGGTCGCGTTCTTCATCGCCACCTCCGCGAAACGTTGACCTGCGCGCATTCAGCGTAGTTCGGCCGCCCGACCGCGTCGAGGCGAAGCACCTCCATGAAAAAGCAACTAACATTGCATTCGATCTAGGAGGTGTCCACGCGTCGTGTGTGGAATTGTCGCCGCGGTCGGCGAAGTTGATGTTGAACTCTGCAGGGAAATGCTCGCCCGTATCAAGCATCGCGGGCCCGATGACACCGGGGAGATCCGCCGGGGAAACGTGTGGCTGGGTCACCAGCGATTGTCCATCATGGATGTCGACGGCGGCCATCAGCCGATGACCGACACCGGGAAGACCACGTATCTGGTGGCCAACGGTGAGATCTACAACCACCGGCACATCCGGGAAGACCTCGGTCACGAGCTTTTCGAAACCGGGTCCGACAGCGAAGCGGCGCTGCACGCGCTGATCGTCGACGGACCGGCCGGCCTGGCCCGGCTGCGCGGCATGTTCGCGCTCGCGTTCATGACCGAGGACGGCGAGTTCCTCGTCGCCCGCGATTCGCTCGGCGTCAAGCCGCTGTACTGGGCGCGCCGGGGCGACGTGACCCTGTTCGCCAGCGAACTGCGCGCCTTCGACCCGGCCGACCGGCCGCTGGTCGAGAGCTTCCCGCCGGGCCACTGCTGGACCCGGAGCGGCGGCCTGGTGCGCTTCGCCGACGCGGTGCCCGCGCGGGTACGGCCCGCCCGGCGCGCCGAGGAGCCCGGCGTGTGGGACGAGGCGCTGCTGAAGGCCGTGCGGGAGACGGTCGTCGCCGCGGTGGAGAACCGGATGATGAGCGACGTCGGCATCGGCGTGTTCCTTTCCGGTGGCCTCGACTCGGCGATCGTCGCCGCGGTGGCCGCCGAGTACGCGCGCCGGCACGGCCAGCCGTTGCCGACGTTCGCCGTCGGCTCGCCCGGCAGCTCGGACCTGGCCGCGGCACGCGTCGTCGCCGACTACCTCGACACCGAGCACCACGAGATCGTGATGAGTACCGAGAACGCGCTGACGGCATTACCGAGGGCGGTGCGCGCGATCGAGCACTACGACCCGTCGCTGGTGCGTAGCGCAGTGCCGAACATGCTGCTCGCCGAGTACGCGTCGAAGCGGGTGCACGCGGTGCTCACCGGTGAGGGCGCCGACGAGCTGTTCGCCGGCTACGCCTACTACCACGAGGAACCCTTCACCGACCCCGACGCGCTGCAGGCCGAGCTGGTCCGCACCGTGCGCGAGCTGCACCACCTCAACCTGCAGCGCTGCGACCGCACCACGATGGCGTTCGGCATGGAGGCCCGCGTGCCGTTCCTGGACCGCGACGTCATCGAACTGGCGTTGTCGATCCCGCCCGAACACAAGATGCTGGGGCCCGGCATCGAGGAGAAGAAGCTGCTCCGCGACGCGTTCGACGGCTGGCTGCCGGAGAGCATCCTGCGGCGCGGCAAGGAGCAGTTCGGCGACGGCTCCGGCGCGAAGGAAGTGCTCGAGGACGCGGTGCGCGAGTCGCCCGACGTGCGGGCCGCCGACGGGGTCGAGCTGCGCACCCGGGAAGAGGCCGCGTTCTACGGCATCTGGCGCGACGAGCTGGACGGGATCAGGCCGGAGGCGACGCTGGGGCTGTTCGCCACCACCTGATCGGGCCCGGGTTGCCGGTGACGCCGGTCACGCGCAGGCTGAGGGACATGGCGAAATGCGATGTCTGCGGGAACGACTACCCGATGTCCTTCGAAGTGCGCACGCTGACCGGCGACACCTACATCTTCGACAGCCTCGAATGCGCCGCGCAGCGCCTCGCGCCCGCGTGCGAGCACTGCGGATGCCGCATTCTGGGGCACGGCGTCGCGGTCGAGGGCCGCTTCTACTGCTGTGCGCACTGCGCGCGCGAAAGCGGCTCCGGGCTGGGCGCTGAGATCCGCGACACAGTTGGCGCCCACTCCTGAGCAGGTCCGTGAGGTTGTGGCGAAATGCCGGGCGTTGCGGGTTACAGTGCACGACGTCGACTGGGGATCAACCAAGTGCGCCGTGGTTGATGGCGGCCGGTGCCCGACGTCGACACACCGTCCGACCCAACTCGCGAGGGGGCGACCGCTCTCATGACCTATCCGCCACAGCCGGGGCAACCAGGGCCCTACGGTGGTCAGGATCCGTACGGCAACCAGGGCGGCCAGGGCAACCAGGGCGGCCAGTGGGGGCAGCAGCCCGGCGGTCAGCCGGGCGGGTACCCGCCCGTTCCGCCGCCTCAGCCCGGTGGCGGCTATCCGCCGAGCGGCCCGCAGCAGTTCGGCCAGCAGCCCGGTGGCGCCTATCCGCCCAGCGGCCCGCAGCAGTTCGGTCAGCCCGGCCAGTTCGGTCAGCCCGGTCAGCCCGGTCAGCCCGGTCAGTTTGACCAGTGGGGTCAGCAGCAGATGGGGATGCCCGGTTACCCGGGCGGTCCAGGCGGCGAGCCGCCGCAGAAGAAGAAGACCGGGCTGATCATCACGCTCGTCGTGGTCGCGGTGCTGGTGATCGGTGGCGGCGTCACCGCGCTCGTGTTGCTGACCGGCAAGAAGGACAACAACGCCGCGGCGCCGACTACGAGCGCGCAGGCTCCCGCGAGCACGGGCGGCACCAGCGGCTCGAAGCCGTCGTCGGGCAGCGGTCACGGCGTGTCGTCGCCCGACGCGCTGCAGAGCGCCATCATCGACGGCTACAACACCAAGGACGCGCAGAAGTTCATTCCGCTGTTCTGCTCGACCCCGTCGTCGACCGCGGTCAAGAGCCTGCAGGACACGCTCACCCAGATCCCGGACGGCGTGAAGTACTCGCAGGCGAAGCCGCCGGAGGTCACCGGCACCAGCGGCACCCTGACGATCCAGGCATCGGCGGGCGGGCAGTCGCAGTCGTTCCCACTGCCCATCGAACAGAAGAGCGGCAACTGGTGCGTCAACGGCTGACACCATGGTCACAGCGGGCGGTCTTCGGACCGCCCGCTTTTCTGGTCAGCTCGTCTTCGCGGCGGCCTTCGCGGCCTTCTTGAACGCGCGGACCTCCGCGAGGGACTCGGCGCTGGTCACGTCCGCGATCGACCGGTGCGAGCCCTGGTCGCCGTAAGCTCCGGCGGCCGCGCGCCAGCCCTTCGGTTGCACGCCGCGCTGCTTGCCCAGCAACGCCAGGAAGATCCGCGCCTTCTGGTCGCCGTAGCCGGGCAACGCCTTGAGCCGCTTGAGGACTTCCTTGCCGTCCGGTTCGCCGTCGGTCCAGATACCTTCGGTGCGGCCGTCGTAGTGCTCGACGATGTAGGACGCGAGCGCGTGCACGCGGCGGGCCATCGAGCCGCCGTAGCGGTGGATGGCCGGCTTGGTGACGCACAGCTCGACGAACTCGTCGAGGTCCGACTCGGCGATCTTCCCGACGCTGAACCCGTGCATCCGTTCGGCGATCTTCTTCGGCCCCGCGAAGGCGATCTCCATCGCGATCTGCTGATCCAGCAACATGCCGGTGAGCAGAGCGAAGGGGTCCTCGGAGAGGAGCTTGTCCGCCTCGGCGTCACCGGTGAGGTGCAGTGCATTGGGCATAACGGCATCTTCCCACGCGAGCGGTTCAGGCAAGCGGCGCGAACGCCTCCGCGACCGGTTCGAGGATGCCGGCCTCCGCGTCGGCGGGCAGGTTGATGACGGCCAGGTCCACCCCCGCCTCCCCGAACCCCGCCGCCTGCTCGACGGCGGGCCCGATGCCGTCGTCCAGCCACACGTTGATCGAGCACGCGATCTCGGCGGGGTCGCGGCCCACGTCCGCGCAGTGCGCGACCAGCGTGTCCTTCAGTTGGTGCCAGTCCCGCGGGCTCGAAGTGAGCACGTTCCACTGCTGCGCCCACAGCGCGACCGCGCGCAGGGTCCGCTTCGGGCCGCGGCCGCCGATGACGATCGGCGGGTGCGGGCGCTGTACCGGCTTCGGCTCGCGGCGGGCCTCGGTGAGCCGGAAGTGCCGGCCGTCGAAGTTCGTGGTCTCCCGCGACAGCAGGCCGACGATCACCTCCAGGCCCTCGTCGAACTGGTCGAAGCGGTCCCGCAACGGCGGCAGTTCGATGCCGTAGGCGTCGCATTCCTCGTGGTTCCACCCGGCGTCGAGACCGATCTCGAGCCGCCCCTCCGAGATGATGTCGACCGTTGCGGCCATGTTCGCCAGCACCGCCGGATGCCGGTAGATCATGCCGCTGACCTGGCATCCGAGCCGGATCCGCCGGGTGACCTGTGCCAGCGCGGCCAGCATGGTCCACGC
Source organism: Amycolatopsis sp. (assembly GCA_035248845.1). GTDB lineage: Bacteria > Actinomycetota > Actinomycetes > Mycobacteriales > Pseudonocardiaceae > Amycolatopsis_E. The sequence continues at coordinate 7,665 of DATFHB010000061.1, forward strand.
CTCGTGGTTCGGGCCGGTGTGGTCGCCGGTCAGCGGGTAGAAGTGGTCCCAGTTCCAGGCCGACTCGAACAGTTCGATGTCGTCGGCCGCGACCCACACGTCGCGCATCCGTGCCCAGGTGGTGTGCTCCGGTCGCGTCTTGATTCCGAGCCGCATCGCGCTCCTCCTGCCTTGGCCGCCGCGACGCAACCTACGCCGAACCGAAAAAAGGCACACCTGCAAGACTGGCCTTCGTCACGCTTTGCGGCGCGCGCCTGCCAGCTAGCAGTACGCTTGTACCGCATACGCGCCAGTGCTGAGTTTTAACGAACGTTTTGACGAACGCGAGGATCCGCGAGAGGAGCACCGCTGCTCATGGCCAAGATCAAGGTCGAGGGCACCGTCGTCGAACTCGACGGCGATGAGATGACCCGCATTATCTGGCAGTTCATCAAGGACAAGTTGATCCATCCGTACCTGGACATCGACTTGGAGTACTACGACCTGGGCATCGAGGAGCGGGACCGCACCGACGACCAGATCACCATCGACGCCGCGAACGCGATCAAGAAGCACGGCGTTGGCGTCAAGTGCGCCACCATCACCCCGGACGAGGCCCGGGTCGAGGAGTTCGGCCTCAAGAAGATGTGGCGGAGCCCCAACGGCACCATTCGTAACATCCTCGGCGGCGTCGTGTTCCGCGAGCCGATCATCATCTCCAACATCCCGCGGCTGGTACCCGGCTGGACCAAGCCGGTCATCATCGGCCGGCACGCCCACGGTGACCAGTACAAGGCCACCGACTTCAAGGTTCCCGGTCCCGGCACGGTGACGATCACCTACACGCCCGAGGACGGCTCCGAGCCGATGGAGTTCGAGGTCGCGAAGTTCCCCGAGGGCGGCGGCGTCACGATGGGGATGTACAACTACCGCAAGTCCATCGAGGACTTCGCGCGCGCCTCGCTGCAGTACGGCCTCGACCGCGGTTTGCCGGTGTACCTCTCCACCAAGAACACGATCCTCAAGGCCTACGACGGCATGTTCAAGGATGTGTTCGCCGAGGTCTTCGACGCCGAGTACAAGGCCGACTTCGACGCGAAGGGCCTGACCTACGAGCACCGCCTGATCGACGACATGGTCGCCGCCTCGCTGAAGTGGGAGGGCGGTTACGTCTGGGCGTGCAAGAACTACGACGGTGACGTGCAGTCCGACACGGTCGCGCAGGGCTTCGGCTCGCTCGGCCTGATGACGTCGGTGCTGCGCACGCCGGACGGCCGCACCGTCGAGGCCGAGGCCGCGCACGGCACGGTGACCCGCCACTACCGGCAGCACCAGCAGGGCAAGCCGACCTCCACGAACCCGATCGCGTCGATCTTCGCGTGGACCCGGGGCCTGGAGCACCGCGGCAAGCTGGACGCCAACTCCGAGCTCGTGGGCTTCGCGAGCAAGCTGGAGCAGGTCGTCGTCGAGACCGTGGAGAGCGGCAAGATGACCAAGGACCTGGCGCTGCTGGTCGGCAAGGACCAGCAGCGCCAGACCACCGAGGAGTTCCTCGCGACGCTGGATGTGAACCTGGCCGCGAAGATCAACCAGGGCTGACCCCCGCCTGACACAAAGGGCGCGCACCGGCTCGCCGGGCGCGCCCTTGTGTCACTTCGGGTAATCGTCCGGTCACGCCGGTGGCGCCTCCGGGTGGTTTCGCCGTCCGGACCTGTCGGCGGCCGACTTTGTGTGGCTACCCTTACTTCTGTCGTTCGTGAGCAGCATCGGCGAGGAGCCCTCGTGATCCTGGGTTTGCCCAAGAAGATTGTGGTGATCGCCGCGGTGCTGATCGGCGTCGGCATCATCTACCTGATGGGCATCGACAAGCAGCAGTCCGAGGCCACCGGCGGTTCGACCGGCTGCAAGGTCACCGTGACCGCGGACGTGCTCAACGTGCGTGCCGCGCCCGACCCCGGCTCGGGCATCGTGGGGAAGTACAACCAGAACGCGGTCACCGGCGCCGAGGTTCAGATCGAGAACGGCTTCCGCAAGCTGGCCGACAACAAGTGGGCCAAGACGGACTTCCTGCAACCGGTCGCGGGCACCAACTGCGGCTGATATCCCGGTGCCCAGCGCGCGTACCGGCGTCGCCGCCGAGGTCTTCTCATCATTCCTGTCGGTGGGTCCGGGTAGCCTGCCGGGCGTGCTGACTGTTTCCTCCGTCAATGTCAACGGCATGCGTGCCGCCGCCAAGAAGGGGTTCGTCGAATGGCTCGCCGCGAGCGGGTCCGACGTGATCGCCTGCCAGGAGGTGCGCGCCGACGAAAGCCAGCTGCCGTCGCACGTCGTGTCGCCGGACGGCTGGTACGCCCAGCATGCGCCGTGTGCGACGAAGGGACGCAACGGCGTGTCGGTGTACAGCCGTGTCGAGCCGGACGAGGTGCGCGTCGGGTTCGGCGAGCCGGAGTTCGAGAAAAGCGGGCGGTACCTGGAGGTGCATCTGCCCGGGCTCGTGGTGGCGAGCCTGTACCTGCCCAGCGGTGACGTCGGCACGCCTCGGCAGGACGAGAAGGAACGGTTCATGGCCGCTTTCCTGCCCTACCTGGCGGAGTTGCGCGCCAAGTCCGAGGCCGCGGGCGCCGAGGTGATCGTCGCGGGCGACTGGAACATCGCGCACGCCGAGGCCGACCTGAAGGCCTGGAAGACCAACCAGAAGAACTCGGGCTTCCTGCCGGCGGAGCGCGCCTGGCTGAGCCGCGTGTACGACGAAGCCGGGTACGTGGACGTGCAGCGCAAGCTCGCCCCCGAGGTACCCGGCCCGTACACCTGGTGGTCCTACCGCGGCAAAGCCTTCGACAACGACGCCGGCTGGCGGATCGATCTCCAGGTCGTCACACCCGGCCTCGCGGAGCGGGCCGTCTCGGCGACGGTCGAGCGGGCCGCCACCTACGCGGAACGCTGGTCGGACCATGCGCCGTTGACGGTGACGTACGAGGCTTGATCGAGCACAAGCGGAAGATGCGCTGGTCCGGCAGCTGCTTGTCGAAAATGCGCACGGATCGTCGGTCCCTCGGCCGTCAACGCAAGTCTGCCAGTCGATCGAGAAAGGGCGACTGGCTTTTCACGATCTTCTCGCGTGCCTGCTCCAGCTCGAACCACTCGACGCGGTCGATCTCCGGGAACGCCTGCATCCGGCCGGACCCCTTCGGCCACTCCAGCTCGAACGTGCCCGGCACGACCGTCGCCGGGTCGAGGGTGGCTTCCAGTGCCCACACCGTCACGACCTTGCCGCCGGACTGGCGCACCTCGCCCAGGTGCACCAGTTCGCCGTCCGGCACCGGGAGTCCCAGCTCCTCCTGGAACTCCCGGCGCGCGGCCGCCTCCGGTGTCTCGTCGGGCTCGTACTCGCCCTTGGGCACCGACCAACCGCCGGCATCCCGCCGCGCCCAGAACGGGCCTCCCATGTGTCCTAACAGGACTTCGATGACACCGTTTGTCCTGCGGTACAACAAGATTCCCGCGCTCCGCCTCACTAAGCGAACACCCCGTTGAGCCAGTTCTGCCACGCCTGCGCGGTCTTGTCCCCGTCTACATGGGAACCGAACAGGTGGTGCGTCGTGTCGACGGTGGCGCCGAAGTGGTTCCGGCCGAAGACGCGGTGCAGCGCGTCGTCCGTGCGCAGGCCGACGAAATACGGGTTGAGGTAGTCGACGACGGCGTCGTCGGGGTCGAGGCCCGGCACGTCGAGTCGCACGGCCTGGCCCGCCTGCGAGATCCCCAGCGCCTGCTTCACCTTCTCCACGCCGTCGGGCGTCGACGAGGCCGCGGGACCGGTGGTCGCGACGTAAACCGCGTTGCGGCCAGGGAAGTACTGCAGGTACTGGGCCAGCGTGTGGTGGTAGAAGTCGGTGTGCTTGCTGGCGCCGTCGTACTGGGTGTCCCAGTCGTCGGTGAACACTCCACTGTGGACGTACCGGAGGGTGGCCGTGCCACCCTCGCGGGCTTCGATGACGAACTCCAGCGCGTTGAACCAGTCGCCGGACTCCTGGCGGACCGCGACGTGGCGCGGCGGTTCCCAGGCCGTGACTCCCGGATCGCCTGGTGTGGGCTCCGGGGTCGGGAACATCCAGTTCGCCGTGCCGGTGGTCACTGCCGCGAAGACCTGCTCGGGGGTGGCCGGAAGGACGACCTCGCGCTTGATCTCGAATTGCCTGCCCATGTCACTTCTCCTTCGTCTTCAGCCTGGGGTGCAGTGCGACGACCAGGCGGTGGTTGCGCCCGCCGGCCGCCTGCTCGTCGTGGTACTTCCCGACCAGCGCTTTCGCGGTCTGGCCGAGTTCCTCGGCGAACGCCGCGCGGTCGGCGGCGCTCGCGAAGCGGATCTCCGCGTCGATCGCGTACGTGGCCAGCTTCTGCCGGGCCGCGGCGGCGCCTCCGATGAGGTCGCCGAGTTCGCGAACCAGCCGCGCGGCCAGCGCGAGCAGCCACCGCGCGGACAGCTGGTCCGGGGCACGCCCCGGGTCGGGGGCGACATCGGCGAGCGCGGTCGGGGAGATGACGTAGGAGGCGGCGGTGGCCTGCATGACGCGCTCCGTCACGTTGCCCTTGCGGCGCTCCTCGACCAGCTCGATTAGCCCGTGCTTCTCCAGCGCGCGCAGGTGGTAGTTGACCTTCTGGCGCGCGAGCCCGACCTGGGCGGCGAGCGTGGTGGCCGACCCGGGCTCGGCGAGCGCGGCCAGCAGCCTCGCCCGCACCGGGTCCAGCGACACCTCGGCGGCGGCCGGGTCATCGATCACGGCGACTTCAAGCATGGGCTCACCGTGCCACCGAAAAATAAATTTGTCAAGACAGCTGAAGCTGTCGGTGATGGAGCGAGCTGAATGTGACACTCAGCTCGCTTGGGCGCCTCGTACTTCGAGTGTCGAGAGGAGTTCGGCGGTGGCGCGTTCGATCTCGTCGACCGCGTGCTCGAACGCTTCGGCGTTGTGGGCGGCGGGCTTGCGGAAGCCCGACACCTTCCGGACGTACTGCAACGCGGCCGCGCGGACGTCCGCGCTGGTCACCTGCTCGGCATAGGGCGGGCGCAGGGTTTTGATGCTCCGGCACATAGCCGACATTCTCCGCCGTGCGCCGGACGCGCGATACCGGTTCGACCGGACCGCTTGCCGGGCCCACTCGGATGGGCGCTAGTCTCTGCCCCCGTTGCTGATCGCAAACGACAGGGCTTGACACGCTCGGTAGTTTTCATTCCGGCAACATCCACCCATTAGGGTGACGACCTGGTCTGAACGGCAGTCAGTACTCGCGGGAGGCACCCCGGTGCGCAACCGAAGCACTCTGTTCGCTGTGCTCAAGCGGTCGCTGTGGATGAGCACCGCGCTGGTGGCCTTGCTGGCCGCCGGAACCGGCGTGGCCACCGCGTCGGAAACCGTCGACGCGGCCACCGAGTCGTCGTTCGGGCTGCTCGGCCCGGTGGGCCTCGTCGCCGTCCTGCTCGGCATCGTCGGGATGACTCTGGGCGTGCTCCGTCAGCGCCGCAAGGCGCAGGCGGTCGAGCCACCGGCGGACCCGCCGGCCGGGGAAGGCACTCGCCCCAGCCTCACGCCTTACCGGCAACCTCCGCTCTGATCGCCCCGGGCACCGAGGCCGCCGGTACGTGAGCCGGACCTCGCCGCCGTCGCCGCGCGCGGAGCCTGAAACAATCGGGGACGTGCCCGAAGCTCAGGAGACCCCCAGCCGGTTGCGCGTGCTGTCCGGCATCCAGCCGACCGCCGACTCGTTCCACCTCGGTAACTACCTCGGTGCGGTCCGGCAGTGGGTGCGGTTGCAGGACACGCACGAGACCTTCTACATGATCGCCGATCTGCACGCGATCACTGTCGAGCAGGATCCGTTGGTGTTGCGCCAGCGCACCCGGGTATCGGTCGCCCAGTTGATCGCGTCCGGCGTCGACCCGGACCGCAGCGCGCTGTTCGTGCAGAGCCAGGTGCCCGAGCACGCGCAGCTGAGCTGGGTGCTGGAGTGCCTGACGGGCTTCGGCGAGGCCGGCCGGATGACGCAGTTCAAGGACAAGTCGGCCCGCCAGGGCAGCGATCACGCGAGCGTCGGCCTGTTCACCTACCCGATCCTGCAGGCCGCGGACATCCTGCTGTACCAGGCGAACGCGGTGCCGGTCGGTGAGGATCAGCGTCAGCACCTGGAACTGTCGCGCAACCTCGCCCAGCGCTTCAATCACCGCTACGGCAAGACGTTCGTGGTGCCGGAGCCGCACATCGTCAAGGACACCGCGAAGATCTTCGACCTGCAGGATCCGACGGCGAAGATGAGCAAGTCGGCGTCGTCACCCAACGGGATCATCGAGTTGCTCGAAGACCCGAAGCGCTCGGCGAAAAAGATCCGCTCGGCGGTCACCGACACCGGCCGCGAGGTCGTTTTCGACACCGAGAACAAGGCCGGCGTGTCGAACCTGCTGACGATCTATTCGGCGCTGACCGATCGCACGATCGGCGAACTGGAGTCGGCGTACGAGGGCAAGGGCTACGGCGATCTGAAAAAGGATCTCGCCGAAGTTCTCGCCGAGTTCGTGAATCCATTTCAGGAACTCGTTCAGTCCTATCTGGGCGATATTGCCGAATTGGACAAGATCCTTGCGGGTGGCGCGGAACGGGCACGCTCGGTCGCCGCGGAGACGGTTTCCGTCGTGTATGACCGGGTTGGTTTCCTGACGGCGGCAGGGTAAAGGGCCCTTTACCGAAAAGCCAGGAATCCACACGTGATTCACAGCTATTTCGGGGATTTTCTCAGACACTTGTAAGAATGACGGGCGATGCTTTCGCCCGTCGGTTCCAAGGTGTCAGAGAGAAGGTCGCGGTGCTGGGCAGACTCGGTAAGAAGAGGCGGTGGGCGATCGGCGGCGCCGCCGTCGTCGTCGTGGCCGCAGTCGGGGTCACGGTGTGGCTCGTGACTCGACCCGCGGACGCGCCGAGCTACCGGCTGATCGCGGCAAGCACCACGACGCTCAAACAGTCGGTCTCCTCGTCCGGCACGATCGAACCGGCGCAGCAGAGCGACCTCGACTTCGGGGTGTCCGGTCAGGTCACGGCCGTCAACGTCGCCGTGGGGCAGCAGGTCACCGCCGGCCAGGCACTCGCGACGGTGCAGTCCCCGTCGCTGTCGGCGAGCGTGGCGCAGGCGCAGGCGACGCTGGCCTCGGACCAGTCGAAGCTCTCGTCCGACACCACCAACAGCGCGTCGTCCGCGCAGATCAGCGCCGACAACGCGGCGATCACGGCCGCACAGAACCAGCTCGCCAACGCGCAGGCGACGCTGAGCGAGGCGACGCTGACCTCGCCGATCACCGGCACCGTCGCCGCGGTGAACCTTACTGTGGGACAACAGGTTTCTGCGGGCTCGTCCAGTTCCTCGTCTTCGTCGCAGGGGTCCTCGGGCTCGAGCCAGGGCGGCAATAGCAACAGCAACGGCAACTCCGGGGGATCCCAGAGCAGCTCCAGCAGCAGTTCGTCGAGCTCCGGCAGCGCCGGCTCCGCGCAGATCGTGGTGATCTCGACCAACACCTACGTCGTCAACGCCGGCGTGGACGACACCGAGGTCGGCCAGATCAAGACCGGCGACCAGGCTGTCATCACCCCCGACGGCTCGACCACCCCGGTCTACGGCACGGTCAGCTCGGTCGCGGTGATGCCGTCCGGATCCTCGTCGGTGCCCAGCTACCCGGTCACGGTCAGCGTCACCGGCAACCCCACGGGCCTGTTCGCGGGCGCCGGCGCCACGGTGTCGATCGTCGTCAAGCAGCTCAGCGACGTGCTCGCCGTGCCCAGCCTGGCGGTGCACTACACCGGCACGCAGGCCGCGGTCGACGAGATGATCGGCGGCAAGCAGACCAGCAAGCCGATCACGGTCGGGGTGACCGTGAACGGGATGACCCAGGTCCTCAGTGGACTGTCCGAAGGGGACCAGGTCATGGTCAACGTGCCGGCGGGAACCACCGGCGGGACGACGCGCACCGGCGGCGGGCAGGGCGGCACTCGGACCGGCGGCGCTCGTACTGGCGGCGTCGGCGGCGCCGGCGGGTTCGGCGGCGCGGGTGGCGGCCGGCTCGGCGGGTTCGGGGGCTGAGCGTGCGCGAAGCGGTCATCGATATCCGGGACGCACGCAAGGTGTACTCGACCGGGGTAGTGGAGGTCGAGGCGCTGCGCGGGGTCTCGATGCTCGTCGAAACCGGCGAGTACGTGGCGATCATGGGCCCATCGGGCTCGGGCAAGTCGACACTCATGCACATCCTCGGCTGCCTGGACGTGCTGTCCACCGGCAGTTACGCGCTGGCCGGCGAGAACGTCGGCGAGCTGTCCGAAATGGACCTGGCGGCGATCCGCAACCGCCGCATCGGGTTCGTGTTCCAGCAGTTCAACCTGCTGGCGGGCCTGACGGCGTGGCGCAACGTGGAGCTTCCGCTGTGCTACGCCGGGGTGCGCAAGGCCGAACGCAAGGCCCGCGCCGTGGAGTTGTTGGAGCGCGTAGGGCTCGGCGACCGGATCGAGCACCGGCCCAACGAACTGTCCGGCGGCCAGCAGTCCCGCGTCGCGCTGGCCCGCGCGCTGGTCAACCGGCCGTCGCTGGTGCTGGCGGACGAACCGACCGGTGCGCTCGACTCGTCGGCCACCGCTGACGTGCTGTCCGTGTTCGCCGAACTGCATCAGGCCGGCCACACCATCGTGCTGATCACGCACGAGGAGGACGTGGCCGCGCACGCCGACCGTGTCGTGCGGTTGCGGGACGGGCTCATCGAGTCGGACACGGCGGTGCTGGTATGAGCTGGCTGGAAACCTTCCGCACGAGCCTCGAGGCGATTCGCGGGCACCGGCTCAGGTCCGGGCTGACGATGCTCGGGATCCTGATCGGCATCGCCGCGGTCATCCTCACCGTCGGCCTCGGCGAAGGCGCGCAGGCGCAGGTCGCGTCCGCGATCAACTCGCTCGGCACGAACCTGCTCGTCGTGTCGCCGGGCAGCAGCACGAGCACCAGCACCGGCGTGCGCGGCGGCAGCGGTTCGGCGACGACGCTGACCGCGCACGACGCGGTTGCGCTCGCCGCCCCCGGGGTCGCGCCGGACATCGCCGCCGTCGCACCGACCACGAGCCGCAGCAGCTCCCTCGCCGCGGGTTCGACGACGTGGACCACGAGCGTCGTCGGCGCCACGCCGCCGTGGTTGTCTGTCCGGGCCCGGACGATGGAGGAGGGCCGGTTCCTCACCGACGCGGATGAGACGAGCGAAGCCGCGGTCGTCGTGCTCGGTCCGACGACCGCCGAAGAACTGTTCGGCAGCACCAACGCCGTCGGCCGCACGGTGACGATCGGCAGCACGCCGTTCAGCGTCATCGGGGTGCTCACCTCGGCGGGCACGTCGGCCGCGCAGAACCAGGACGACCAGGCGGTCGTGCCGCTGTCCACTGCCGCCGACCGGCTCATCGGCGGCGGCACCCGGACCAGCGTGCAGCAGATCTACCTGGAGGCCACCACGTCGGACACGCTGTCCGCGGCCTACCAGGAGGCGAACCAGGAACTGCTGGCGCTGCACCACATCACGACCCCGACCAGCGCCGACTTCACCATCGCCAGCCAGCAGTCGCTGCTGTCGACGGCCAGTTCGGTGAGCCAGACGCTGACCCTGCTGCTCGGCGGCGTCGCCGCGATTTCCCTGCTGGTGGGCGGGATCGGCGTCATGAACATCATGCTCGTGTCGGTCACCGAACGGATCCGGGAGATCGGGCTGCGCAAGGCGGTCGGGGCGAGCCCGAAGGTGATCCGGCGCCAATTCATGGTCGAGGCGTCGGTGCTGGGTCTCGCCGGCGGGTTGCTCGGCGCGATACTCGGCATCGCCGGCGCGCTCGTCCTGCCGCACCTGATCGGCATCCAGATCAGCATTTCCGCGGTGGCCACGGTGGTCGCCATCCTCACCGCGATCGCGATCGGCCTGGTCTTCGGGGTCTACCCGGCGACCCGGGCCGCGCGGCTCGCGCCGATCGACGCGCTCAGGAGCGAGTAGGAGTGATCATGTTTCGACGCATTGTGCCTGCCGTGATCGGCGGTGCGCTGGTGCTGCTGGTGGCCGCGTGCGGCTCCTCGAGCGGTAACACGCCCGCGGCGGCTCCGGCCAGTTCGGCGCCGTCGGGCGCGAGCCGCGCGGCCGGCCCGGCCGCGTCCGGCACCATCGCGGCGCTGGCGCAGTCGAGCGTCGAGGTGCAGAACTCGAGCTCCGGCCAGGTGACGGTGAACTACTCGGGCGACACCACGTTCACCGACCGCGTGTCGGGCGCACTTGCCGACGTGACCAAGGGGTCCTGTGTCGTGGTCATGGGCACCGGGACACCGCTCATGGCGAAGACGGTGCAGATCAGCCCCGCGACGGCGAACGGCTGCACCGCCCTGTTCGGCGGCCCCGGCGGCGCCGCACAGCGCCCGCAGAACGGGAACGCCAGCCGCACGCCCCGGCCGTCCGGAACGCGCGGCGCCAACGCGGGCGACCGCGCCTTCGGCACCGTGAGCGCGGTGAGCGCGACCGGTTTCACCCTGCAGCAGGACAATCGCCAGACCGGCGCCACCACGGACGTGCAGGTCACCGTGGACCCCTCGACGCAGTACACGAAGTCGGAGTCGGCGAACTCGTCGGCGCTGAAGGTGGGCCAATGCCTGGTGGCCACCGGGCAGACCGATGACACCGGTGCGGTCACGGCCAAGACGATCTCGCTGAGCCAGGCCGGGCCGAACGGCTGCGACGCGGGCCGCGGCCGGACCGGAGGCATGAATGGCTAAGCGGGTCCTGATCGTCGCCGGTGTCGTCGTGGTGGTCGCGGGCGGGGCGGTGCTGTGGGCGACGTCGGCCTCCTCGGCGCCCGGCTACCGCACCGCCGTCGCCGGGCCGGCCGCGGTGACGTCCACACTGGATACTTCGGGCACGATCGAGGCGGTCACGCAGTCGACGATGTCATTCCCGACCAGCGGACTGGTGTCGGCGGTCGACGTCTCGGTGGGGCAGCAGGTCACCGCGGGCCAGACGCTGGCGCAGCTGGACACCACCTCGCTGGCCGGGCAGGTCGCGTCCGCACAGTCCACTTTGGCCACCGCACAGGCGCGGCTCGCCGCGGACCAGACCGGGGAGAGCACGCCGTCCTCGTCGACGGGCCGGGCGACCACGGCGGCCTACCTGACGTCCTCGTCGACCCCGTCGGATCTCAAGGCACAGCAGGACGCCGTGACCTCCGCGCAGCACCAGGTCGACGAGGACCTGACGGCGGCGTCGGCGGCCATTTCGGCGCAGCAGAAGGCATGCCAGCCCGTGGTCGACGCCAAGCAGCCGAGCGACCAGAAGACAGTCGACGCCTGCACCGCGGCGATCCAGCAGGCGCAGGACGCCCAGCACACCACGGCCATCGACGAGCAGAAACTCGCCGACGCCGAGAACACACTGTCCCAGAAGCTCGCCGCGGACGCCGCGAGCAAGCCGGTCGAGCCGACGCCTACACCCGCGCCCAGCACCCCGGCGCCGAGCACGGGCAAGAGTTCGGGCCGCAGTTCGGACAGCACCGGGTCCAGCGGCCACTCGTCCTCGGGGTCGGGCACCGGCAGTTCCAGCAGCCGCTCGTCCGGTTCCGGCAGCAGCAGCCGCTCGTCGCCGGGATCGAGCGGCGGCAGCACGAAGACGAGCACGCCCGCGTCGGCCGAGCAACTGGCCGCCGACCAGGCCGCGATCGACGCGGCCAACGCCGAGATCTCGGTCGCGCAACAGAACCTCGCCGCGGCCACGTTGGTCAGTCCGATCACCGGAACCGTCGGCGAGGTCGACTTCAGCGCGGGCAAGAACGCGTCGACGTCGCAGCATGTCGTGGTGTTCGGGCCGGGCGCGAACCAGGTGACCACCGCGGTCAGCGACACGCAGGCCGGCCAGATCAAGCCCGGCCAGCAGGTGACGGTGACCCCGGACGGCGCTACCGCCCCGCTGACCGGGCAGGTCGTCTCGATCGGGCTGCTCGCCAGCACCACGTCCTCGGGGTCGCCGAGCTACCCGGTGACGGTGTCGCTGCCGGCCAGCACGGAGCTGCACCAGGGCGCGTCGACGGCGGTGTCGATCATCACCAGCAGGGCGCAGGCCGCCGTGACGGTGCCGACCTCGGCGGTGCACATGCTGGGCGCGAACGCGTTCGTGGAAACGCTTTCCGGGACGCAGACCAAGCAAGCGCGGGTCACGCTGGGCGTCGTCGGGGCTTCGGTGACGGAGATCGAGTCGGGGCTCTCGGCGGGCGAGCAGGTTGTGCTCGCCGACCTGAGCCAGCCGTTGCCGACCTCGGACAACTCGGCCCGCGGGCTCGTCGGTGGCGGCGGGGGTGGCGGCAACTTCCGGGGCCGCGCCGGAGGCTGAGTCGTCGACCGCGCCGCCTGGTGCGGTCATCCGCGACGGCGTTCGAATTGCGGCACCGGTGGACGGTGGTTAGCGTCCAGATGTGGCGGAGACCAACGAAAAACTGATTCCCAGGTTGCGCCGGAAGCACCCGTGGCTCGATCACGTCATGAGAGCGAACGAGGCTTTCGGGGAACGCTACGGGAACCACTATGCCGCCGCGATCACGTACTTCAGCGTGCTGTCGCTGTTCCCGCTGCTGATGGTCGGGTTCTCCGTCGTCGGGTTCGTGCTGGCCAACAACCAGACCGCGCTCGACAAGCTGAGCCAGAGCATCCTGTCGTCGGCCCCACCCGGGCTCGGTGGGCTGTTCAACCAGCTGATCACCGCGGCGCTCGCTTCCCGCGGCGCCACCGGGATCCTCGGTCTGCTGCTGGCCACCTACGCGGGGCTCGGCTGGATGACCAACCTGCGCGACGCGCTCACCGCACAGTGGGGGCAGGACAAGCAAAAGCTGCCGTTCGTCTCGACCAAGCTCAAGGACCTGGTGTCGCTCATCGGACTCGGTGTGGCGCTGCTGGTGTCGTTCGGCTTGACCGCCGTCGGCGGCGGCGTCGGGAGGCGGCTGCTCGACCTGGTCGGGCTCGAGCACGAGGGCTGGGCGCTGTTCCTGCTGAGGCTCGCGACGATCGTGCTGGCGCTGCTGGCGGACATGCTGGTGTTCCTGTGGGTGCTGGTCCGGCTGCCGCGGGAGAAGGTGAGCGCACGCAGCGCCGTCCGGGGCGCGATCATCGCGGCGATCGGGTTCGAGGTGCTCAAGCAGGCGGCGTCGGTGTACCTGGCCGGTGTCACCAACTCGCCCAGCGGCGCGATCTTCGGGCCCATCATCGGCTTGCTGGTGTTCGCGAACCTGGTGTCGCGGTTCCTGCTGTTCGTCACGGCGTGGACGGCCACGGCGCGCGAGAACATCGTGACCATCGTCGAGCCGCCCCCACCCGCGGTGATCCGCCCGATCGTCGAGGTCCGCCGCGGCCCGGGTGCGGGTTCGGTCGCGGGCGCGTTCGGCGCGGGTGCGGTGCTGGCCTGGCTGGGCCGGCGCAGGCCCTAGGGCGTGTCCCATGGATCTTGGTGTGTGGGTTTGGTAGACCGCCGAGGTGGATGAGGAACGTCTGAAGCGGCACGACCTGTCCGATGAGGAATGGCAACGGTTGGAGCCGTTGCTGCCCTCGACTGTGCCGCAG
>DATFHB010000062.1:0-5859 GCA_035248845.1 Amycolatopsis sp.
CACGTCGGACAGGTCCAGCTCGACCTCGAGGTAGTGGTCGCGGAACGTGTGGTTCTGCTCCGGGTCCAGCACCTCCAGCAGCGCCGCGGTCGGGTCGCCGCGGTAGTCGGCGCCGACCTTGTCCACCTCGTCGAGCAGCACGACCGGATTCATCGACCCGGCTTCGGAGATGGCGCGGACGATCCGGCCGGGCAGCGCGCCGACGTAGGTGCGCCGGTGCCCGCGGATCTCCGCCTCGTCCCGCACTCCGCCGAGTGCGACGCGGACGAACTTGCGGCCCATCGCCTTCGCGACCGACTCACCGAGCGACGTCTTGCCCACGCCCGGCGGGCCGACCAGCGCCAGCACCGCCCCGGAACGCCTGCCGCCGACCTCCGACTCCTGCCGCCGCGCGCGCACCGCCAGGTATTCCATGATGCGTTCCTTCACGTCGTCCAGGCCCGCGTGGTCGGCGTCGAGCACCGCCCGCGCGCCCGCGATGTCGTGCACGTCTTCGGTTCTGGCATGCCACGGGATGTCCAGCACGGTGTCCAGCCAGGTGCGGATCCAGCCACCCTCGGGCGACTGGTCCGACGTCCGCTCCAACTTGTCCACTTCGGACAGTGCGGCCTTGCGGACGTGCTCGGGCAGGTCGGCCTTCTCGACGCGGGCGCGGTAGTCGTCCTCGTCGGCGTTGCCGTCCAGCTCGCCCAGCTCCTTGCGGATCGCGTCGAGCTGGCGGCGCAGCAGGAATTCCTTCTGCTGCTTCTCCACGCCTTCGGCCACGTCCTTGCGGATGGTGTCGTTCACCTCGAGCTCGGCCAGGTACTCGCGGCTCCACTCGAGCGCGCGCTCCAGCCGCGTGGTGACGTCCAGCGTGCGCAGCAGTTCGAGCTTGCGGTCCAGGGACAGGTCCGGCTGGTTGCCCGCCAGGTCGGCGATCGCCGACGGCTCCGTCACCTGCTGGATGGCCTCGGTCAGCTGCCCTCCGCCGCGCTGCTCGAGCGTGGCGATCACGAGGGCCTTGTACTCGTCGGCCAGCTCCCTGGCCCGCTCGCCGGTCAGTTCCGCGAGCTCCTCCGCATGCACCCAGCGCGCCTCGCCGGGCCCGTCGCCCGGGTCGCCGACGCGGGCCCGCCGCGTGCCACGCAGTAGCACAGCCGACTTGCCGCCAGGCATCCGGCCGATGCGCTCGACGGTGGCGACGACGCCCAGCTCGGCGTTCTCGCCGCCGATCCGCGGCACGATCAGGACCTCGGCCTTGGCGGCCGGAAGCGAACGGATACCGGGGAACGACGGGGCACTCGACGTCTTGGCCTGCGCGGACTCGACCGTGGCACGGGTCTCGGCGTCGTCGAGCTGCAGCGGGACGATCATGCCGGGCAGCACGACGTCATCGTCGATGGGCAGCAGGGGCAGGAGCCTGATTTCTGTCATCGGGGCGCTCCTTCGCTAGTTGAGTCTGCCTCACTCAACTTCTTCGAGCGCCGGTTTGTTTCCGCAGGTAGTTCGCTGTGAGCGAGCGCTTATCGGGAATAAACGGCGGGCCGCCGGTACCAGTACGTCCAGAGCGGCCGGTAGCCCTGCGAGTACCAGAACGGCGTGGACCTTGGGCTGGCGAGCGCGTGGTGCAGCAGCACCGCTTCGGCCCCGGCCTCGTCGAACAGCTGGTGTGCGTGCGCGGCCAGCGCGGTGCCGACGCCGGAGGACCGCGCCGCCTCGGCGACGTGCAGCGACGACAGGTACCCGACCCGCTCGGCCGCCACGTAGGGCGCGATCCATGCCGTCTCGGCCGGGTACTGGATCCGCAGCAGACCCAGCGGCCGCCCGTACAGCTCGGCGATCCACATCGTCGGATCGGGCCGGTCGACCTGCTCCGCCAGGTCACCGGCCAGCAACTCACCCGCATTCGCCCGCAACGTGACCAGGCCGAACTGTGAGTCGTATCGCTGGAGGTCGGTGTACAGCTCCACGGCGGTGGCCAGGTCCCGGTGTTCCGCGGGCCGGATCCGCACCCCGGGCTCGCCCGGCGGGCCGGGCGTCGCGAGGCGGTCGGCCGGGCGCACGGCGAGCACCCGCGTCGGCGCGAAGCCGTGCCCCAGCAGCTCGGCCGAACCCGCGGTGTCGCGGCTCGGACGCGGGACGACGGCCGCCGTGTCCCAGTCATCCCACGACGCAACGCCCCTGAGATGTTCATCCCACCGGGTAAGGATTTCGGTCAGCGCCTCACCGGGATGCTGGCCCGCGAGACGCACGATGAGCCGATACTCGACGAGGGCACGCCACAGAGAGTCACGGGATTCCGCGGCCACCTCGCTTCGGACCGGTACGCCGCTCGCGCTCGACTCGCCGTTGTCGGCGCACCAGGCTTCGGCTTCGTCGCCGGGGCCGGCGAACGGGTCTGACGAGGGCAGCAACGCGTCCATCCGGTTGAGCCGGGCGGCATGCTCGCTCGCGATCGTGGCGTTATTCATGCGCGTATTGAAGACCACCGCGCCCGATCCGAACAGGCCAGGTCGGTTACCGCAAGCAATCGAATAGAGGCGAACGGCCCTCCAGTTTCACCCGGTAGTCGGTGCAGGTCACGGCAGTTGGCGCATTGTTAACTATGAGGTGATCTCATAGCAGCCGGAAAGAGGCTGAAGTACGCCCTCCGGGGTACAGTGATCCCCTCATTCACGGGGTGATCACGATTCCCGGCAGTGAGAACTGGGTGCGGGCGCACTGGGGCGAACGCGCGGGAAGGAGGCTGCATGCCGGAAAGCAACGCGGTACCTGACGGTCCCGTTCCGGCGGCAGCAACCGAGGAGTCTCGGCTCGACGAACTACCCGTGCAGACACGCCGACAGGGGCCCGCCGGCGAAGTGGCAGGCACCGTGCTGCCCAGCCAGACCCGAGGGGACCGGCCCTCCGGAAACCCCCGCGCGACCCGGCCGCCCGGCACGCGAGCGGGCACCGGCGCGGCCGCGGAGCGGGTGGCGAGCGAAGCGCGCGGCGACGAGCGCCGGTTCCGGATCTACACGGCGACCGTGCTCGCCTGCGGGCTCCTCGCGGCCGTCGCGGTGTCGTTCTGGTTGCCCTTCCACGGCAACGCCGACCTGTGGTGGATCGGCCCGGTGCTGGCACTGTCGTTCCTGCTCGCGGAGCAACTCGGCATCAACGTCGACGTCCGCAGCGGTATCTCGTGGACCATCTCGTTCACCGAGATCCCACTGGTCATCGGCTTTTTTGTGGCGCCGTTCGAGGTCGTGCTCGCGGCCCACCTCGTCGCCGGCATCAGCACGCTGCTCGTCCGCCGTGTGTCCGGCCGTGTCCTCTACAACGCGGGCGCATTCCTGCTCGAGATCACCTGCGCGTTCGCCGTCGCCGGGCTCGTCCAGCGGCTGATGGGCTCGGCCGAGATGACCTGGCCCGCCGCGCTCGCCGGCACCCTCACCGCGCCGCTGGCCAGTACGCTGCTCGCGCTCGCCGCGGTCCGGGTGCTGCGCCGCCGGATGCGCATCGGCACCGCACTGCGGCTGACCGGCCGCATCCTCGTCGTCGGATTCGTCAACGCCTCTGTCGGGCTGTGCGGCTACCTCGTGATCGACGGGGCCGCCAACGCCTGGCCGCTCGTGCTTGCCGTGTTCGCCGGGCTGTCCGCGCTGTACTGGGCCTACTCCGATCTGCTCCGCGAACAGCGCGACATGGAAGCGCTTTCCGACGTCAGCCTGATGGTCGCCCGCTCCGGCCAGCAGGCCGCCGCGCGCCCCGCCGGCCGCGTCGACGATCTCGCCCTTGGTGTCGACGTCAGCGAGTGGGCCACGATCGCCGAGCGGATCAAGGACCAGCTCTCCGCGGCGCGGGTCGTGCTGCGCCTGCGGCTGGAACCCAACGTGGCGATGCGCAGCGTCGTCGCCGGGGAGCCGTTGCCCGGCAGCGAGATCTCCGCCGACGACCCGCTGATGCGGCTGCCCGGCTCGCACGTGCGGCACTTCCGGATCAACGAGGTCAACCCCGATATCGCGGCGGGCCTGGTGGACCGGGCCGCGCAGGAGGCGCTCGTCGTCCCGCTTCGCAGCGCCAGCCATCTCCTCGGCGTCGTCGAGGCGCACGACCGGCTGTCGCGGTGGCGCGGGTTCGGAAAGTACGACGTGCAGCTGCTCGGCACGATGGCCAGCCACCTCGCGACCGCACTGGACAACCGCCGGCTGCTCGCGACGCTGCGCCACGACGCCTACCACGACCCGCTCACGGACCTGCTCAACCGGCCCGGCTTCCGGCAGGTCGCGCGCGAACCGGTCCGTGACCGCGCCGACGTCGCCGTGCTGCGCGTCGACCTCGACATCTTCTCCACCGTCAGCGACGCGCTCGGCTACGTGTGGGCCGACCGCATGGTGGTCGCCGCGGGCCGCCGGATCCGGGACGCGATCGGGCCGGACGTGCCGCTGGCACGGTTGGAAGGCGGGTCGTTCGCGGCGCTGCTCGTCGGCTGTGACACCGCGTACATCCACGAGGTCGCCGAGCGGCTGCGGGCCGACCTGTCCGCGCCGTACCCGGTCGACCGGATCACCGTCGAGGCCAACGCGATGGTCGGCTACGCCATGCCGACCGAAGAGGACACTGGCGAGATGATCGACGTCGACGCGCTCCTGCAGCGCGCCGACGTCGCCGTGCGGGCCACGCGCGGCGGCGAGGAGGTCCGCGGCTACGCGCCGAGCATGGGCCAGATCTTCCTGCGCCGCTTCCAGATGGTCACCCAGTTCCGGCAGGCGATCGAAGAAGGCCAGGTCAGCGTCCACTACCAACCCAAGGTGTCGCTGCCGAGCAAGCAGGTCCTCGGCGTCGAGGCGCTGGTCCGCTGGGTGCACCCGGAGTTCGGCAAGCTCGACCCCGACGAGTTCGTGCCGGCCGTCGAGGCGGCCGGGCTGATCGGGGTGCTCACCCAGTTCGTGCTGGAGCAGGCGCTGGTGCGGGTGCGCAAGTGGATGGACGAGGGGCTGCGCGTATCCGTGGCCGTCAACCTATCCGTGCGCAGCCTGGCCGACGAGGACTTCCCGGAGCACGTCGCGCAGGCCCTCGAGCGCTTCGACGTGCCGCCCGAGCTGCTGACCTTCGAGCTCACCGAGTCCGGCGTGATGGCCGACCCGCAGAAGGCCCTGCCGATCCTGCGCCGGCTGCACACCCTGGGCATCGTGCTCGCGGTGGACGACTTCGGCACCGGGTACTCGTCGCTGGCCTACCTGCGGCAGCTGCCGGTGGACGAAGTCAAGATCGACAAGAGCTTCGTGCTGGGCATGGGCACCGACCTCGGCGACCTGGCGGTGGTCCGCTCGATCGTCGAGCTGGGGCATTCACTGGGGCTCACCGTGGTCGCCGAGGGCGTCGAGGACGACGTCGCGCGCGACCAGCTCGAGGCGATGGGCTGCGACGTCGCGCAGGGCTACCTCATCTCGCGCCCGCTCGCCGAGGACCGCCTCGAGACGTGGCTGCAGGCCCGCACGGCCCGGTCGGCGGGCAGGCACACCGAGATGGTCCTGACGCTGCTCACCTAGGACACCCCCGGTGCAGGAGGCCCCGGCGCCGTTGGGTAGTCTCTTCGAGGCTTCAAGTTGAGCAACGCCCCTTTAGCTCAGTCGGCAGAGCGTCTCCATGGTAAGGAGAAGGTCTACGGTTCGATTCCGTAAAGGGGCTCGGCGAACAGGTGTAGTATGTCCACGGAAATCGTGGACCGACTCGCCTCACAGTGTCCTCTGGGGCCAAGCCCCAGATCCGTCAGGGGGCGAGCCCCCTGGACCCCTCCAGGGGTTGCGGTGGACACGAAGAGGGCGGTGTAGCTCAGTCGGTAGAGCAAGCGGCTCATAATCGCTGTGTCGCCGGTTCAAGTCCGGCCACCGCTAC
>DATFHB010000063.1:0-60254 GCA_035248845.1 Amycolatopsis sp.
CTGGAAGCGTTGCGGGACGGTCGAAATCCCGCACACACCCACCGTCTGATGTGGACATACTGTTCGCCGTCGCAACGGTGCTGTGCCTGGCGCTGCCCCGGGAGGTGCTGGCTCGCCCGCTGATCCGGGACCGCCTCGCCCGCCACCCGGGCGGGCCGCCGCCGGCACTACCCGGCCCGGACCGGCCACAGCTGCTGAACCTGCTCGCCGGGTGAGAAATGCGCACGATTCGCGTTTCACCGGTGAGCGGCGCACACTGGAATGATGGACAAGCAGCCGGACCAGCAGAAGATCCGGTTCGCGCTGGCCGGTTCCCTGTTCATCGGCGGGATCATCGCCGCCGCCAGCATGCAGGACTGGTGGTATTTCGCCATCGGGCTCATCGCGATCCTGCTGCTGCTCACCAGCACCGACACGCACGAACAGACCTGAACCGGACCGGTCAGGATTCGAGAAGCGCACGTCCTGGCACGCGATTAGCGTGACCGGCATGACTTCCATCGATTCGGTAACCCTCGAAGTGGCGGACCCCGCGGCCGCCGAGAATTTCTACAAGACAGCGTTCGGGCTCGGCGAAGCCGTGCGCGTGCGGGCCTCGGATGCGCCGACGAGCGGCTTCCGCGGATTCACGCTGTCGCTCACGGTGTCGCAGCCGGGCACCGTGCGCAACCTCGTCGACGCCGCCGTGGAGGCCGGCGCCACGGTGGTGAAGCCGGTCGCGAAATCGCTCTGGGGCGTCGGGGGCTCGGTGCAGGCCCCCGACGGCACGATCTGGACGATCGCGACCTCGGCGAAGAAGGACAAGGGCCCGGCCGGCCGCGAAATCGACCTGGTCGTGCTGCTGCTGGGCGTCGAGGATGTGGCTGCCAGCAAGCAGTTCTACGTCGACCACGGACTCGCCGTCGGCAAGAGCTTCGGCCGCAAGTACGTCGAGTTCGCCACGCCGCCGAGTGCGATCAAGTTCGCGCTGTACGGCCGGCGCGCGCTCGCCAAGAACGCGGGAGTCGCCGCGGACGGCACCGGCTCACACCGGCTCGTGATCGGCAGCGACACCGGCTCCTTCACCGACCCCGACGGATTCACCTGGGAACCCGCCGGCTGACCTGGACGCCGCGATCGCCAAGCCCCGCCCCACCGCGTCGCCGGGTAACCGTCAGGCGCGGTGCGTTGGCTGCCTCCGCTCGTGGCCTTCCAGGTGCAGTTCGTCGTCGATCGCGGCGGCGGCGCCACCGAACTCGTCGGCCACCTCGCCCGCGATCTCCTCCTCCGTCGGCTCCGTGTCGTCGACCGCGGCCATCCGCGCGTCGGCGTCGCGGAGCATGCGGTGCCCGGTCGCCAGGCTGGCGATGCCGAGCGCGACGGCGACCGCCCCGACGACGAACGGAACGTGAATGTTCCAAGCTTCCACCATCTTGCCCGCGACGAACGGGGCGAGGCCGCCGCCGATGAACCGGACGAACCCGTAGGCCGCGGACGCGACCGGCCGCTCCACCGGCGAGACGAGCATGACGGCCTGCGTGGTCAGGGTGTTGTTGATACCGACCACGATGCCCGACGCGACCACGCAGACGATCAGCGTCCATCGGCTCCCGGTGAACAGGCCGATCACCAGCAGCAGGACTGCGAAGAAGCCGAGCGCGCCGTACAGGGACGGGGCGGTGCCGAACCGGTTCTGCAGCCGCGGCGCGCCCCAGACCGCGAAGAGCGCGACGAGCAGACCCCAGCCGAAGAACACGAAACCGAGCTGGATCGCGCTGAGTTCCATCGGGTAGGGCGCGTAGCCGAGCATGGTGAAGAAGCCCCAGTTGTAGAGCACCGCGGTGAGGCTCATCGTGAGCAGGCTGCGGTGGCGCAGGGCGAGCAGCGGCGCGAGGATCGACGTCTTGTGTTCCGGCTTGGGTGTCTTGTCCAGCAGCGTCACCGTCGCCAGCAGCGCGATCGCCATCAGCACCGCGACCCCGAAGAACGGGCCCCGCCAGCTGATGTCGCCGAGCAGGCCGCCGAGCAGCGGGCCCGCCGCGATGCCGAGCCCCAGTGCGGCTTCGTACAGCACGATCGCGCCGGCGAACCCGCCCGTGGCGGAGGCGACGATGACCGCGAGGGAGGTGGCGATGAACAGCGCGTTGCCCAGCCCCCAGCCGGCGCGGAACCCGACGATGCCGCCGATCGAGCCCGACATGCCCGCCGCTGCAGCGAACACGACGATCAGCACCAGCCCGGCGATCAGTGTCCACTTCGGACCGATCCGGCTGGATACCCAGCCGGTGATCAGCATCGCGACCGCGGTCACCACAAGATAGCTGGTGAACAACAGGCTCACCTGGCTCGGCGTGGCGTGCAACTGCTGGGACAGCGCCGGCAGGATCGGGTCGACCAGGCCGATGCCCATGAAGCTCACCACGCAGGCGAAGGCGACCGCGAAGACCGCCTTCGGCTGGTTGAGCACGCTGATGCCGTGCGCACTGCTCATCTGACGCCCTTCCCCGTTGCTTCGCTCACCTAATAGTTGTACACGCTAACTATGTAGCTGCGCCAGTGTGTCGCCAGACACCGCGCCGTAGCGGCTTATGCAAAAGTCCTGGTGAACAATTCGAGAGATTCGGCGTGCCGTAACGAATAGGGCAGTGATCTTTACCGGACAATTCGAAGAACAACGCCACCCAGGAAGTGATTGCCGAGTTGCCGTTCGTCGACCAGTTCACCGTCTCTCGGGTGATCAGCGACCTCGAGGGCTCGGCAGGACCCACGACGCCAAAGACTGGCCAAAAGAATTCGGCACGGAAATCAACAGGATGCGCTACACGATCGAACGCGCTACCGCCGACTGGCCGAGCGTGCGCGCGAACCGTCAGGCGCGCGGCGTTAGCCGAGCCGGCCCGAGCACGAAGTCGACCAGCTCGGCCGCATAGGTGCCGATCCGCGCGGCGGCCTTCGCGCGCAGCCGCTCGGGGGTGGCCAGCGCGTGGTTGAGACAGGCGCCGCAGATCGCGTCGAGCAGCAGTGTCACGCTGGCGTCCCGCCCGAGCTCACCCCGCGCGATCCCGCGCCGGACGATGGCGCGCGCCGCGAGCACCTGCGACTGCCGGATCTCCGCGACGTGCTCGGCGACGCCGGGGATCCGGTCGGCCTCCATCATCAGCCGCACCGTCGCCGGCCCGGAGGAGCCGAAGTAGGAGCTCAGCATCTGCTCCGCCAGGCGCACCAGATCGTCCCGCACCGAACCGGTGTCGATGTCGGCCACCGGCGCCACCCGTGCGTCGAGCGCGGCGGCCAGCAGGGCCTTCTTGTTCGGCCACCGCAGGTAGATCGACGCCTTGCCGACGCCCGCGCAGCGGGCCACCGCGTCGACGGTGAACTGGCCCCAGCCCAGTTCCCCGAACACCTCGGCCGCCGCGACCAGCACCCGCCGGTCCACCTCCGGGTCGCGCGGACGCCCCAACGGCGTGGCCCCCGCGTCACCATCACCATTGCTGAACACCATCCGGCTAGGATACCGCGGAATTACTGTACGAACCAGGTTCAGTAAAAGGTCTGGAGCGCACTGTGACCGATGTTGAATGGGGCAGTTTCCGAGCGCCTGGGGGATCCGGGCCACCGGAGACTGTCCGCTGTGGACCTGACCGTCGCGGCGGCGATCGACACGGTCGGCGGTATCCGGCAGTTCGAGAACTCCACCCCGGCGCGGCCGCGCCGCTGGGCCGGTCGGACAACTCCCCCCGCTCCGTGAACCGGGTGGGCGCCGCTCTGCGTCGCCGCCACGGCGAGCATATTCCTTGCCCTACAAGGAAGTTTACCACTTGATCAGACCAAGTCGAGGCGATCGTTGGCCTGCGATGCGCGGAGAAGGCCGGGGCCGAACTGGCCGGCCGCGAGATCGTCGACCTGTTCTCTTCATAGTGCTCGGTCCAGCTCAGGACCGGGGATACGCCAAGGCTAATCCCGGAAGAGGTCGATCACGGTGGCGCGGCCTACCGACTTGAGCATGACCTGGGAGCCCACGTCGACGTGCTCCTGCCAGTACGCCTGGACCTGTTCGGGCGTGGCCGTCTCCATCAGCTCGACGAGACGGACGTGTGACCGGTGCGCGCGCGGGTTCGACATCCCGCCCCGGGTCTCCGCCCGCGCGGTCAACGGGCGCAACACCCAGTTGAACTGCCGCACGCACAGCGTGAGGGTGTCGACGCCAGCCAGTGCGGCGACCGTCTCGTGGAAGCAGATCGACGCTTCACCGAATGCGACCGGATCGTCCATAGCCGCCTCCTCGGCGGCCAGCACATCCCGCAACCGCTTGATCTTCCGCTTGCTCCGCGACGCGGTCAGCAGGCCCGCAAGCGGCGGCTCCACCACACGCCGCGCACGCAACAGGTCCTCGAGCGTCACGCCGGTGTACTGCAGCACGAACCCCATGTACCGCGCGGCGACTTCCACCGACGGGGCGCACACCTCGGCGCCGGACCTCGACCCCGGCCTCGGGCGGATCAGGGATTCCGATTCCAGCACCCGCAATGCCTCGCGCAAGGTCGGGCGAGACACTCCCATCCGCTCCATCAACTCCGGCTCCGGCGGCAGATTGTCGCCCGCCGCGAGCTCTCCGGAAATGATCATCCGCCGTAGTGTGTCGGCCACCACAGCCGTCAACTTGGGCGACCGCCGCGCATCAATACGCCCGAAGGCGACACTGTTCGATGGCAGATGTGAAGACGTCACACACCCAGCCTACCCATGCACCCAGCTTCACGACGCGTTCAACGCACTGCGGCGAGGGCTGGATTTTCGCTGTTTCCACCCCTTTACCATGCTATATCAGTAAACATGGTGCGTTTTGTGAAGGTCGAACCACCGGACTTGTTCGAGGGCAAGTTTCCCGTCGAAGTGCTGACATGCAGCCGAAAGTGGTCCACCAAAGACGACGGATCGGACTTCCTCGACCGGCGCGACCGGACCTACGACACGCACCGGCTGTAGACCGGGCGAGACGCTCGGCACGTCCTTCTCGCGCGGCGACGACGAGATCCTGCAGTTCACGACGAAGGTCGCGGAGCGTGACGTCGCCCTGCTGACCGAGCACCCGGGGCTGAGGGCTTCGACGACGCCCTGCGAGGTGAGGCGGTCGATCTCCGCAGCGGCACGTACAAGCCCCACCGTCCGTTTTGGACACCGCGGTTTCCTGCGCGGAGAAGGCTGGATGCTCGCCGCCCACGTTTGGCGAAGTGGTGCGGCCGCTGACCGACACCCTCGACTTCCACCCCTGCCTGGCGTGGCGTGCGCACCCACCCCGATCCTCTGGTCGAGGGGCTCGTCGGTCCGGTCCGCGCAGACTGGGGAGACGGCGAACTCGAGCTGTGACCGGCGCCATTGGTGAACCCCCTCCAGCCACGATAGAGTGATATTTCTATACGAAACGGGTTCAGTAACCGGGACCAGGGGGGATGCGACCATGCGACCTGCCGGAATCGACATCCTCGGCACTGCGCAGCACGAGGCCTGGCAGCGGCGCACCCTGCCGCCGGTCGAATCGCTCGGGCACGGGATGTGGTCGGTGCCGGTACCCATCCCGGACAATCCCCTGCGCTACACGCTGTGCTACCTGGTCGGCGCCGACGACGGGCTCGTCGTGGTGGACCCCGGCTGGAACAGCGACGAAGGCTGGAGCGCGCTGCAGGCCGGCCTCACCGCCGCCGGCGCCTCGGTCAGCGACGTCACCGGCATCGTCGCCACCCACGTGCACCCCGATCACCACGGGCTGTCCGGCCGGCTGCGCGAGTCCTCCGGCGCCTGGATCGCGATGCACCCGGCGGAGCGGGAGACCCTGCCTCAGCGCCGTGACCTGCACGAACATGCCGACATGCGGTCGGCGGTGCGGGACTGGATGCGCCGGTGCGGCGCGTCGGACACCGAGATCGCCGAGCTGACGACGATGTTCCAGGGCCGCGGCCAGGCGATGGAGATGCCGGAACCGGACGTGCTGCTCGAGGACGGCGACCTGGCGCCGCTCAAGGGCCGGCGGTTGCGCGCCGTCTGGACGCCCGGGCACACCCCGGGGCACCTGTGCCTGCAGGAACCGGACGCGCGGCTGCTGCTCACCGGCGACCACGTGCTGCCCCGGATCACCCCGAACATCGGCCTGCACCCGGACTCCGCCGACGCGCCGCTGGCCAGCTTCCTCGAGTCGCTGGACCGCACCGCCGGCTACGACGACCACGACGCCCTGCCCGCCCACGAGTACCGCTTCCGAGGACTCGCCGCGCGCAGCAGGCAACTGCGCGAGCACCACGACAAGCGGTGCATGGAGATCATCAGCGTGGTCACCGAGGTCGGCAGGCCGACCCCGTGGGAGGTGGCGGAGCAGCTGAGCTGGTCCCGGCCGTGGCCCGAGATCGGCACGATGCGGTTCGGCGCCGTCGTCGAGACGACGGCGCACCTCGACTACCTCGCCGACCAGGGCCTGCTCACCTGGCTCCCAGTGGCGACCGATCCCGAACCCGAACCCATGCGCGTCGGCCGGGCTGCGTAACGCCCGAGGGGAAATGCCCGGCCGCCGAGGGGGCCGCGCATCTTCGCGCGTTAGTTGCCGAGCTGGGAAAGCACGTCCCGGCGCACGAGCTTGCCGGTCGGGGTGCGCGGCAGTTCCGGCCAGCACACGATCCGGTCCGGCGTCTTGGAGCCACGCAGCGTGCTCCGCACGGTCTGCCGCAGGGCTTCCAGCGCGGCCTCGTCGAGCACCACGCCCTGGCGGGCGACGACGACGGCCTCGATCCGCTGCCCCCACTCCTCGTCCGGCACTCCGACGACGACCGCGTCGGCGACGCCGTCGTTACGCAGCAGCACGTCCTCGATCTCGGCCGGGGCGATGTTCTCGGCGCCTCGGATGATCGTGTCGTCGATGCGGCCCTCGATGAACAGGTAGCCCTCGTCGTCCATCCGGCCGCGGTCGCGGGTGTCGAACCAGCCTTCGGCGTCGACCGACGAGCCCTTGCCGGCGTACTCGGTGGACACCTGGTCGCCGCGCACCCAGATCCGGCCGCCCTCGCCGGCCGCGACCGCTTTGCCGTCCTCGCCCCGGATCTCGATCTCGATGCCCGGCACCGCGCGCCCGGCCGAGGACAGCCGCGCACGGACTGCGGTGTCCTCGGAGCTTTCCGCCTCGCGGTGGTCGTCGGGGCCCAGCACGGTGATCGTGGAGCTGGTCTCGGTCAGGCCGTAGGCGTTGACGAAGCCGACGCCGGGCCACTCCTTCAGCGCCTGCTCGATGATCCGGCGCGGCATCGACGCCCCGCCGTAGGCCAGCGACTGCAGCGACGGCACCGACCGGTCCAGGTCCGGCTCGTCCATGACGCGGGCCAGCATCGTCGGCACCACCATCGCGTTGGTGATGTGCTGGCTGCGGATTAGCTCGATCCAGCCGCGCGGGGTGAACGACTCGAGCACGACGACCCGGCGCCCGGCGTAGAGGTTCGTCAGCGTGTTGGACACCGCCGCGATGTGGTAGGGCGGCACGCTCATCAGGCCCGCGTGCTCCTCCTGGGCGGACGCGAACTCCACCGTGCCCAGCACATACGAGACGAGGTTGGCGTGGCGCAGCAGCACACCCTTGGGCGCCGACGTGGTGCCGGAGGTGTAGATGATGACCGCGGCCGAGTCCGGGTCGGCGGGCATTTCGGGCGCGTAGCCGGCATCCGCCGCGGCGGCGTCGGCCAGGAAGGCGGCGGGGGTGCGCGCGGCCAGCCCGGCGCGCTCGACGGCGGCGGCCTGCCCCTCGTCGGCGACGACGAGGGCCTTCGGGTGGTTGCCGATCAGGTGCTGCAGCTGCTCGGCGCCGAGGCGGTAGTTCACGGGCACCAGCGGCACGCCCGCACGGGCGGCAGCGAACAGGGCGACCGGGAACGCCGGCCCGTTCACCGCGAGGTAGAGCACGGAGTCCGCACCGGACTCGGCGATCAGCGCGGCTCCGCCGGAGGCAAGGTCACGCAGCCGGGCGGCGGAAAGCCCCTCCTCCCGGGTGCCGACCACGATCCGGTCGCCGAACCCGTCGGCGGCCATGTCCAGCAACATCGTCACATTCATCGGCAGGTCTTCTCGATCTCCGCTGGATGGGTTTCAGGGGAAGTTTCAGTCCGACGCGGGCAGGGGCTTGGCGCTCTTGAGCCCCAGGGGCGTGCCGTCGACGGACAGGGTGCCCTGGCCGGCCTTCGTGCACAGCAGCTCCACGCCGCCGTCCTCGGTGGTGTAGCGCTTGCCCAGCTGGGTGCCGTCCTGCTGCGCCGGGTCGGCCGCGTTCTTCGTGTCCTTCTCGGGCCCGCGGGCATCGACCATCGGCGCCCCGCCACAGGCGACCTCGAGGTCGGCGTCGTCCCAGCGGACCACGATCACGGTGGTCTCGTCGGTGGTGCTGACCAGGGATGTTCCAGGTCGCAGCTTCATTGGGCGTCCTCCGTACGGTCACGCGCGGGGCACGGCCGTCCTCGTGCGCCCAGCTGCGTCCACATTACATGCGGCCGATGGCTTCCCTGCCCGCCTTGACCGAGGTGGGAGGGGACGTGCCAGGTCCGATTAGAACCGACCCGGCACACGAACGGCAGTGACGTCGATCACTCCGTGGATCATCTTCCCACCCAGCTACCTGGGTATGTTACTCAAGCGTGGGGATCTTCCGCTACCACGCGCCCGGCACGTATCCTGACCGACGTCGTCTTGCTGGAAGGAGTCGCATCGATGCACAGCACGCAGGCGGCGGACCTCGCCCTACTGGTGTTTCGGGTCAGCGTCGGAATCGTGTTTCTCGCCCACGGCTACAACCACGTCTTCCGCGGCGGAAAGATCGCCGGGACGGCGCGGTGGTTCGAGAGCCTCGGCATGCGGCCGGGCATCCTGCACGCCTGGACGGCCAGCCTGACCGAACTGGGCGCCGGTCTGCTCCTCCTGCTCGGGCTCGCCACGCCGCTAGCCGCGGCCGGCGTCATCGGCACCATGCTGGTCGCCTGGATCACCAACCACCGCAAGAACGGCTTCTTCATCTTCCGCCCCGGCGAGGGCTACGAGTACGTCATGACGCTCACGCTGTGCGGTGTAGCGCTCGGCGGCGTCGGTGCGGGCGAGTGGTCGCTCGACGGTGCGCTGGGCTGGTTCCAGCCGCCGGGCTGGCTCGGCCTCGGCATCGCGGTGATCGCCGGCGCGGGTGGCGCGGGCGCGCTGCTCGCCCTGTTCTGGCGCACCAAGGCACCGAGCGAATCGCAGGCGAAGGCGCCGGCCGCCGAAGGCTGACCGTTTCAGCGGAGCGAGAGCACGATCTTGCCCACGGCGGAGCGGTTCGCCAGCGCGCGCAGCGCGTCGGCGGCCTCGGCCAGCGGACGGACTTCGGGCTCGGTCACCTGGAGGCGGCCGTCCTCGAGCAACGGGTAGAGCTGGTTCCACGAGTGCCGCAGGTGAGCCGGGTCTTGCTGGAGGATCTCGCCCCAGCCGGCGCCCAGCACCGAAGTGTTGTTCAGCAGCAGCCGGTTGACCTTCACCGTCGGGATCGCACCGCCGGTGAAACCGAGCACGACGACCCGGCCTTCGGGGGCCAGGCTGCGCAGGCTGTCGGTGAACCGGTCACCGCCGACGGGGTCGATCACGACGTTCACGCCGCGCCCGCGGGTGTACTCGCGCACGGCGTCGAGCCAGCCCTCGACCAACACGACGTGGTCCGCGCCCGCGGCGGCGGCCACCTTCGCCTTGCGCTCGTCGCTGACCACCGCGATCGCGCGCAGTCCCCAGGCGCGGCAGAGGTTCAGCGCGGCCACGCCCACGCCACCCGCGGCGCCATGCACGAGCACGGTCTCCCCCGGTTCGACCTTCGCCCGCCGCCGGAGCGCGAAAACACCCGTGAGGTAGTTGGTCGGCAGCCCGGCCGCGATCTCGTCGGATACGCCGTCCGGCAGCGGAAGCACCATGCCCGGCTCGACGGCCACGACCTGCTGCCACGCTCCGTCCGAGGTGAGCACGGCGACCCGCTGCCCGGAGGTGAACCCGCTCTCCGGCGGAGCCTCGCGGACGACGCCCGCGGCTTCCGCACCCAGCGTGCAGGGCAGCTCGCGCCGCACCTGGTACGCGCCCTGGCACTGCAACAGATCGGGGAACGCGACGCCCGCCGCCGTCAGGTCGACCAGCACCCGGCCCTCGGCGTTCGGCTCGTCGATGTCCTGCAGCCGGAGCGCGTCCGGCCCCGTGAACTCGGTCAACCTCGCGGCGAGCATCGCGTGTCCCCTTGTCGTTTCAGCGCGGCGCCGTCCGGATCGCGCCGTCCAGCCTGATGGTCTCACCATTCAATATCAGGTTCTCAACGATGTGCTTGGGCAGGGCGCCGTATTCCGTCGGGTCGCCCGGCCGCCGTGCGTCCGGCTACCCGGCGGCTACGGCTCTATGCTCGAATACCCCGTCATGCTCGAGAAGTCATCGGCCGCGACCTCACCCGGCAAGAAGGCTGAGAGGTTCTCCACCATGTCCACTCTCACCACCGGCATCTCCGGCAATGTCCTGCGCATCACGTTCAACCGGCCGGACTCGCTCAACGCGTTCACCGGCCCGATGCTGGGCGAGATCACCGAGCTGATCGACAAGCACGGTCAGGACGACAACGTCCGGGTCATCGTGCTCACCGGCACGGGCCGGGCCTTCAGCTCCGGCGCCGACCTCGCCGAGGTCAACGCCGGGGCGAACCTCGGTACTGAAACGCTGGACAACGCGAACGCGACCATCCGGGCGATCCGGCGGGTGCCGAAACCGGTCGTGGCGGCCGTCAACGGGCCCGCGGCCGGCGTGGCGGCCTCGATCGCACTGGCCGCCGACCTGACCGTCGCCGCGGAGTCGGCCTACTTCCTGCTCGCCTTCGCCACCATCGGGCTGATGCCGGACGGCGGGGCGACGGCGCTGGTGCCCGCCGCCGTCGGCCGCGCCCGCGCGGTGCGGATGGCGATGCTGGGCGAGCGCATCGGCGCGCGGACGGCCGAGGAGTGGGGCATGATCACGCAGGCCGTCGCCGACGACGAGTTCCAGACCGCAGTGGACGGTCTCGTTGCGAAGCTGGCCACCGGCCCGACCGCCGCGTATGCGGCGATGAAGCGCGCGTTCGACGCGACCGCGCTGGCGCACCTGGAGGCCGCGCTCGAGATCGAGCGCGAAGGCCAGGTCGCACTGTTCGACACCGCCGACTTCGCCGAGGGAACGGCGGCGTTCGTGGAGAAGCGCCGTCCCCGGTTCCTGGGTAGGTAACCCGAAGGGGAGATTTCGGGCACAATAAGCACACTAGTCATAAAACAGCCAAAACACCCACTTGCCGAAAGCGCTTTCACAAGGTTCAATATCGCTGCGTTAGCGCGAAGTTCGCCCGGATGATCCTTGCGCCGCAAGGGATCCATGCTCGTCCCAGAGAGTGGATTTCGCGTTTGTTCTGTTCATCCCCCGCACATCCGTTGTCCGTGAACTATTGGCGTGCGCGCTGGAAACGGTCCCCACGATGGTCCGGCCCTGACAGTGCTGTCAGGGCCGGTTATCCCCACCAACAGGAGGATTCGTGTTACGCAAGCGCATTGCGGCCGCGATCGCGGCGGCAGCGGCTCTCATCGGTTCGGCGACCGCGGTCGCGACCACCACGTCCGCCGCGCAGGCGGCGGCCGTGCCGACCTACGACCACATCGTGCTGGTCATGTTCGAGAACCACGCCTACTCGCAGATCACCAGCTCCAGTGCCCCCTATTTCACCAGCCTGGCCGGGCAGGGCGCGAAGTTCACCCAGTCCTACGGGGTGACGCACCCGAGCGAGCCGAACTACCTGGCGATCTTCTCCGGGTCGACCCAGGGCATCACCGACGACAGCTGCCCCCACACCTTCACCGGCAACAACCTCGGCAACCAGCTGATCACCGCCGGCAAGTCGTTCAAGAGCTACTCCGAGAGCATGCCCTCGGACGGCTACACCGGCTGCACCAGCGGCACCTACGCGCGCAAGCACAACGCCGCGCCGTTCTTCAGCAACGTGCCTGCCAGCAGCAACGTCCGGTACAGCACGTTCCCGGCGTCGGGCAACTACGCCAGCCTGCCGACCGTGTCCTACATCGACCCGAACCTGTGCAACGACATGCACGACTGCTCGGTCGGCACGGGTGACACCTGGCTGAAGAACAACATGGACGCGTACGCGCAGTGGGCCAAGACGCACAACAGCCTGCTGATCGTCACCTTCGACGAGGACAACGGTGGTTCGTCGAACCACATCTACACCGCCTTCGTCGGCGCGCACACCCAGGTCGGCACGTTCTCCAACACGATCAACCACTACAACGTGCTGAGCACCATCGAGAGCTCCTACGGGCTGTCCCACCTGAACGCGGCCTCCGAGATCACCAACGTCTGGAACTGACGATTCGGTAGTAGCTGCTGCTAACAACACCGCTCGCGGGCACGCCTCGCCGTGCCCGCGAGCGGTCCCACGGAGGTGGCACCCCTTGTATCTGTCCACAATCGACCATCCGGATACCGGCGACGGCGCCGCGAAACCACCTCGCCGGCGGGCCTGGCTCCTGATCAGCGGCAACGTGGTCGCACTCGGCGCGGTCAGCCTGGTCACCGACGTCTCCTCGGAGATGGTGACCGCGGTGCTGCCGGCGTACCTGGTGCTCGGGCTGCACCTGAGCCCGGCCGTATACGGCCTCGTCGACGGCACCTACACCGGGGCGACCGCGCTGCTGCGGCTCGTCGGCGGGTACCTCGCCGACGTCGTGCGGCGCCGGAAGCTCGTCGCCGGGGTGGGGTACGGGCTGTCGGCGGTGGCGAAACTCGGGCTGCTGGCCGTGGGCAACTCCGTCGGCGCGATCGGCGCCGTGCTCGCGATCGACCGCACCGGCAAGGGCTTGCGCACTGCGCCGCGCGACGCTCTGATCACCTTGTCGGCCCCGCCGCACATGTACGGCCGCGCGTTCGGTGTGCACCGGATGATGGACACCATCGGTGCGTTCGCCGGTCCGCTCGTGGCGCTCGGGATCCTGATGGCCACGGTGCAGGCGTACGACGCCGTGTTCGTGGCCAGCTTCTGCATCGCCGGGTTCGGCGTGCTCGTGCTGGTGCTGTTCGTGCGGGACCACCGCGGCGAGCAGCCGCCGAAGGGCACGGTGTCGCCGGCCGCGCTGGGCCGCCTGCTGCGCAACGCCCCCGTGCGGCGGCTGGTGCTCGCCGCGTGCCTGGCCGGGGCGGTGACGATCGGCGACGGCTTCGTCTACCTGCTGCTGCAGGACCGGGAGAAGCTCAGCGTCAGCTGGTTCCCGCTGCTGGCGGTCGGCACGAACCTGTCCTACCTGGTGCTGGCCGCGCCACTGGGCGCGCTGGCCGACCGGATCGGCCGGCTGAAGGTGGTGCTCGGCGGCTACACCGCGCTGCTTGTGGTGTACCTGCTGCTGTTCGGGCCGCTGCGCGGCTGGCCCCTGCTCGTCACCGTCCTCGGACTGTACGGGTTGTTCTACGCGGCGACCGACGGCGTGCTGATGGCGCTGGCCGGACCGGTGCTGCCCAAACCTTTGCGTACCAGCGGAATCGCGCTGATCCAAACCGGACAGGCACTGTCCTATGTGGTCTCTTCGGTGCTGTTCGGGCTGGCCTGGATGGTGTGGGGGCCGGCGAACGCGAGCCGCATCGCGGCGGCCCTGGTCGCGCTCGCGCTGGTCGCCGTGGGCCTGCTACTGCGCCGCATCCCCGCCACGACCGCTGAGGAGCAGCCGGCATGAAGCGACAAGTACTCTTGGCCGTGCTCGGCGCGGCGCTGCTGATCGCGGTCGCGGTCGGCTACGGCGTGTTCACAGTGGTCCGCGGCCAGGCGAGCACACGCGCGGCGGACGCGGTCGGCCTCGCGCCGGGCCCGCGGATCGTGTTCCGCAGTACCGCTCCCGACAGCAGGGACCGCCTGGCGACCGTGGCCAAGGACGACCCGGCCGGGCCCCGCCTGGTGTCCGCGCTGAGCTGCCTTCGGGTCTACGCGGCCGGCGGCACGGGCGCCTGCCTGCGCCAGGACGGAGCACTGGCGACGTTCCAGGTCGCCATCCTGGACAGCAGGCTCAAGGTGAAGACGCAGATTCCGCTGGTCGGGGTTCCGAACCGCACCCGGGTGTCCGGCGACGGGCAACTGGTGGCCTGGACGGTGTTCGTGGCCGGCGACTCCTACAACAACGGGCGGTTCTCCACCCGGGCTGGGCTGATCGACCTCAAGACCGAGAACACCGTGGACTCACTGGAGTTCCTGTCGGTCACTGTGGATGGTCATCCCTACACCGCCGCCGACCTGAACTTCTGGGGCATCACGTTCACCGCCGACGACAACATCTTCTACGCCACGATGTCGACCGCCGGAAAGCGCTATCTGGTGCAGGGCGACGTGGCGGCGGGAACGGTGCGCACCATCACGGAGAACGTGGAATGCCCTTCGCTGTCGGCCGACGGCAAGCGCATCGCCTTCAAGTCGGCGATCGACGGGGACCCTGCCAAGGGCTGGCGACTGTCCGTTGTGGACCTGGCCACGGGAGCGCGGACCCCGCTGGCGGAGACCCGCAGCGTCGACGACCAGCCGGCCTGGCTGGACGCGAACACCATCGGCTATGCCATCCCCCGCGGCACCGGCGACTCGGACGTGTGGGCCGTCCCGGCCGACGGGCCCGGCGCGCCGCGGCTGCTGATCCCGCACGCCGAATCCCCGGCGGCGCTGGGCTGACGGTGCCGGGAGGGTTCTACAGCGCGCGCAGCTTGGGAACGATGTCTTCCGAGAGCTGGTCGAGGAAGCGGTTCTGGTCGTGGCCGGGACCGTGGAACACGAGGTGGTTGAGGCCCGCGTCGAGGTAGGGCTTGATCTGCTCGACGGCCTCGTCCGGGTCCGACGCCACGATCCACCGCTTCGCGATCTGCTCGATCGGCAGCTCGTCGGCGAGGCGCTCCATCTCCTCCGCGGAGTCGACCGTGTGCTTCTGCTCGGCGGACAGCGACAGCGGCGCCCAGAACCGGCAGTTGTCCAGCGCCGCGCCGGCGTCGCGGTCGTAGGACATCTTGATCTCGATCGTCTTGTCGATCGCGCCGAGGTCGCGGCTCTCCTTCTCCGCGCCTTCGGTCACGGCGGGCATCAGCTTCCCGGTGTAGAGGTCCATGCCCTTGCCGGACGTGCAGATGAACCCATCACCCTGCCGGCCCGCGTAGCGCGCGACCACCGGCCCGCCCGCGGCGATGTACACCGGCACCGGCTGCTCCGGCCGGTCGTAGATGCTGGCGTTGACCAGCTTGTAGTACTCGCCGTCGAAGTCGACGTTCGTTTCGGTCCACAGCGCGCGCATCAGCCGCACGGCCTCGCGCAGCCGGGCGAAGCGTTCCTTGAACTCGGGCCACTCCATGCCCGAGACGGCGATCTCGTTCAGCGCCTCGCCGGTGCCGGCGCCGAGGATGATCCGGTTGTCGTACAGCAGCGCCATCGTCGCGAACGTCTGCGCCATGACGGCCGGGTTGTAGCGGAACGTCGGCGTGGTGACGCTGGTGCCGATCTGCACGCGGCGGGTGCGCTCGCCGACGGCCGCCATCCAGGTCAGCGCCGACGGGGCGTGGCCACCGGTGTGCCGCCACGGCAGGAAGTGGTCGGACACCCAGACGCTGTCCAGGCCCACCTCCTCGGCGCGCACCGCGTATTCCACGAGGTCACGCGGCCCGAACTGCTCCGCGGATGCCTTGTAGCCGATCTTGAGGTCCACCCTTGTCCCCTTCCTGTCTGCTCGGTCCCGTTCAGGTCTACCAGACCGCCGCGGGCCGGCGGGGGTGACGTCAGTCGAGGTCAGCGGCGACGTCGTGCAGCGCGGTGAGGAACGCCCCGATCGGCGGGTGCCGGCGGCTGCCTGCCCGGACCGCGACCGACACGGTGCGGGTGAGCTCGGGTTCGGCGACGGGGTGCACCTGGATGTCGGCCGACATCGACTCCAGCGCCAGCCGCGGCACCAGCGACACCCCCAGGCCAGCCTCGACCAGCGCGAAGATGACGGTGTAGTCGGAGCTGGTGAAGTCCAGCCGCGGCACGAACCCCGCCAGGCCACAGGCCCGTTCCAGCATCACGTGCAGCTCGTCGTCGCTGGCAGCCGCGATCCACGGCTGGTCGGCGAGCACGTTCAGCCGCAGCGGCCCTGGCGGGATGCGCAGCGCCGCGGGCAGTGCCGCGAGCAGCGGTTCCCGCACCAGCAGGTCCGCTTCGACGCCGGGATCGCGCACGCCGGGCAGCAGGTTGTACTCCGAGATCAGGCCGAGGTCGACCTGCCCGGACTTCAGGTCGCCGACGGCCTCGGTGACGGATCGCTCGGTCAGCTGGGCGCGCAGGTCCGGGTGCGCCGCCCGGCACCGCGCGATCGCGCCGGGCACGAGCGCCCGCGCCGCCGTCGGGAAAGCCGCGATGCGCAGGATGCCGCGCACCGTCGACGAGAGGGCGGCGACGCCGGCGCTCGCCCGCTCGAGCGCGGCGAGGACCTCCTCGGTGTGCTCGACGAGCACCTGCGCGGCCTGGGTCAGGATCAGCCGCCGCCCGTCCCGGATCAGCAGCGGCGCGCGAACTTCCTTCTCCAGCAGGGAAAGTTGCTGCGACACCGCGGACGGGGTGAGCGAGCACGCGCGGGCCGTGGCGGCGATGGTGCCGTGCTGGGCCAGCGCCCGCAGCAGGCGTAGCCGGTGCACGTCCAACATGTAGCCAGGCTAACGCCGACCGTCAGAAATCGTCACTGGTCCTTGTCGCGCCGCTGCCTCATCGTGTGGCCATGACAGCTGAACCGCTCGTCGCGCTCGTCCCGGACGAGCACGAGACGCGCCTGGCCGCGCTGCGCGCCCGGATGGCCGAGCAGGGCATGGCCGCCGTCGCGCTGGCAAGCCCGGAGAACGTCTACTACCTCACCGGGCTGGACCATCTCGGCTATTTCGCGTTCACCCTGCTCGTCCTGCCGGCGCAGGGACGGCCGGTCGTGGTGACCCGCGAGATGGAGCGCCCCACGATCCGCGCGCAGCTCCCGGGCTGCCGCCACGTGACGTTCGCCGACGGCGCCGACGCCACGGACGTGGTTGTCGCGCTGCTCGCCGAGCTGGTGCCGCCGGGGCGGTCGGTCGCGATCGAGGACGCCTCGATGTTCTTCCCGCCCGCGATCAGCGCCCGCGTCCGCGCGCAGCTCGCGAACCGGGTGTGGCGCGACGCCACAGCACTGCTCTCGCCAGCGAAGGCGGTGAAGTCGGCTGCCGAGATCGACCTGGTCACGCGGGCCGCGGCAGTGTCCGACGCCGCGATGCGGGCCGCGATTTCCACGGCACGGCAAGGGATTTCGGAGTCGGAGCTGGCCGCGACGGTGCACTACGCGATGTACCGGGCGGGCGGCGCCGCACCCGGTTTCACGCCGCTGATCCGGCCGCTGTCGATGCTCGACCAGGAACACGTCACGTGGGGCGACCGCGTACTGGAGGCCGGCACCGGCCTGTTCGTCGAGCTGTCCGGCTGCGTGCGGCGGTACCACGCGCCGCTGTCCCGAACCGTCTACATCGGACACTTACCCGAGGACGCCGAGCAGGCGCATGAGGCGGCGCTGACCGGATTGGACGCGGCGCGGCGGGCACTGCGCCCGGGCGCCCGCACCGGCGAGGTGTACACGGCGTGGCGGCACGCTGTGGCGCGCTGCACGGCCGGGGCGTGGCCGTCGCGGCACCACTGCGGCTACCTGGTCGGCATCGGCTTCCCGCCCAGCTGGGTCGGCGGCGGTGAGGTGCTCGGCATCCGGCCGGACGGCGACGTGCCGGTCGAGGCGGGCATGACGTTCCACCTGATGTCCTGGGTAACCGGGCACGTCATCTCCGACACCGCGCTCGTCACGCCGTCCGGCACGCGACTGCTCACGACGACCCCGCGCGAGCTGACGCTGGTGGCCTACGGCGCCGGTCGTCACTGATCCGATCGGCAGTCCCGGGCGATCGACGTCATGCAGGCCGGTTCCGGTTGATCAAGTCAACCTACTTTCGATCGGATCAATGACATGCGTATCACCGGCATCCGTGCGACCCCGGTCGCCGTGCCCTACCGGTCCGAGGAGATCTGGGCGTTCGGCCGCCGGCGCGGGCAGATCAGCGTGCTGCTCGAGGTGACGACCGACGAGGGCGTGAGCGGCCTCGGCGAGGCGGCGGCCTACCCGTCCGCGGAAATCGTCCTCGCCGCGCTGCGCGGACTGGAACCCTTGGTGCTGGGGGAAGATCCGTTCGCGATCGAGCGGCTCGTCCGGCGCATCGACCTGGTCGGCACGTGGCACCACGGCAAGGCGACCAGCCCGGCGATCGC
The DNA here is from genome assembly GCA_035248845.1 of Amycolatopsis sp. GTDB lineage: Bacteria > Actinomycetota > Actinomycetes > Mycobacteriales > Pseudonocardiaceae > Amycolatopsis_E. The sequence continues at coordinate 18,344 of DATFHB010000063.1, forward strand.
CGCGGTCGAGATGGCGTGCTGGGACATCGCCGGCAAGGTGTGCGGGCAGCCCTTGGTGAACCTGCTCGGCGGGCGGTTCCGGGACCGTGTCGAGTGCTTCTACTACGTGGCGCGCGCCGAGCCGGGCGAGATCGCGGAGGAGGCGAAACGCGCTCGCGCCGCCGGGTTCGGCACCTGCTACCTGAAGGTCGGCTCCGACGATCCACGACGCGATCTCGAGCGCGTCGCGGCGCTGCGCGACGGCGCCGGTCCGGGCATGCGGCTGCGGGTGGATGCGAACGAGGCGTGGTCGCCGGGTGCGGCCGTCCGGATCATCCGGGAGATGCAGCGCTACGATCTCGAACTCGTCGAGCAGCCGGTGTCCGGGCGCAACCTGGCGCAGATGGCGTATGTGCGCGGCCGGACCGACGTGCCGCTGCTGGCCAACGAGGCGAGCTGGACCCGCTACGACCAGCTCGCCGTGATCCAGGCCGGCGCCGCGGACGTGCTGTCGGTGGACAACCAGATGGACGGCGGGCTGCTCAACCTCAAGCGCGGCGCCGGGCTCTGCGAGGCGGCCGGGTTGCCGGTGGTCAAGCACAGCCTCGGTGAACTCGGCGTCGCACTCGCCGCCGCGGTGCACGCGATCGCGGCGACGCCGAACTTCCGTTACGCCAACCAGGCCTACGGCGCGCTACTCGCCGACGACGTCACCGCCGGGTTCGGCGGCGGCGTGGAGGCCTATGTGGAGGGATGCGTGCCGGTACCCGCGGACCCGGGCCTCGGCGTGACACTCGACGCGGACAAGGTCGGCCGCTATGCGGAGCTGTACCGCTCCGGCGCCGAAGAATTCTCCTTCGGCGACCCGGCCGCTCTGTCCGCCGCCCACGCCCTGCCGAAGAGGTGACCGCTACTGCGGCGGGTACTGCTGGCCGTAGGGCTGCTGGGGCGGCGTGCCGTAGGGGTTGCCGGGCTGCTGGCCGGGGTACGGGGCCTGCTGCGGGTACTGGCCGGGCGCCGGGTACTGCTGACCGTAGGCCTGCTGGCCCGGGTAGGGCTGGCCGTACTGCTGCCCCGGGTACGGCTGCTGTCCGGGGTACTGCTGCTGGTACGGGCCGCCGGGGTACTGCTGCCCGGGGTACTGCTGCCCGGGGTACTGCCCGCCGCCGGCAGGGCCGACGTAGCGCGAGCTGCCGAAGCCGAGGATCGGCAGGCAGATGTAGGGGAAGAACACCGTCAGCACGCCGAAGCCGGTGCTCTGCCCGAACGACTTCGCGAGGTCGATGTAGACGATGAACATCAGCACGAAGTTGACGAACGGGATGAGCATCAGCAGGAGCCACCACCACGGTTTGCCCGCGATGCGCAGCAGCACGACGCCGTTGTAAATGGGGATGATCGAAGCCCAGCCGGGCTGCCCGGCCTTGCTGAACAGCCGCCACATCGCGGCGATCATCAGCACGCTGACCGCGAGGCTGATCAGCAGGATCACGATCAGGGCGCCGGCGCCGATCTGCACCGACGTTTCGTACTGGTACTGGGTGTTCACGTGTGGGGTCCTTCCACCTGCCTGGACGACGCGCACAGCGTAGCCGGTGCGCCTGCCGAACACACGCAGGTTCTATCCTTCAGGTCGGGTCATGCCCGGGGAGGTGTCCGCGTCCTGGTGGGCGCCGCGGTCTTCAAAACCGACGAGGCCGAGCAGCTCGGCCTGGCGGGTTCGATTCCCGTCCACCTCCGCCACGTCCACAGTGGATCGGTCGCGCGCCTCACGACGACGCGGCGATGTCGATGATGCTGTCCTTGCGGATCAGGCTCGGCTCGATGTCCTCGGAAGTGCCGTCCGGCTGCACCGGCACCCACACCTGCGAGGTGTAGCGGTCGAAGATGGGCGCGCCGGTCACCGTCCCCCGGCGGCACAGCCGCGTCATCTCACCCGCGCTCCGGACGGCGTACGTCACGCGTGTGCCCGTGCACAGTTCGTCTTTCCGGTCCACCTGGCCCCCTCCGGCGACAGCCCAGCCCGTGTTCGGAGAACTCGACGGTAAACACACCCCGTCAGTTGCCCTATCCCATTCCCGGGTGAATTCGTTACGGGCGGTGTGGGCCCAGCAACGCGATGGAGGCGCGTTCTGCCTGGTCGGCGACGTCGCCGAGCCGTCCGCCGTCCTCGACGATCGTCGCCATCAGTTCGCGCAGGCCGCCGAGCAGGATGATGGCCCGCGGCCGCGAAACCGGGCTGATCCCGGCGGCGCGCAGTTCGTCGGTGTCGCACAGGGTCTGGAGCATGGTGATGAAGCCGTCCATCGCCTCGCGCTGCAGGTGACGGGCCGCGGCGCCGAGCGAGGGAAGGTCCCGGATCCAGGCGACGGTGAGCGCGGGGGCCGACTCGGCGGCCTCGATCCACGCCCCGACGGCCTGCCGGATCTGGACGTCCCATGGGGCCTTGGCGTCGACCGCTGCCGCGATCTGCCCGATCATCGACGCGATCGCGTCGCTGAGCAGCGCGACGAAACACGCTTCCTTGTCGGAGAAGTGCTCATAGAACGTGCGCCGCGACGTGCGTGCGCGCCGGACGATGTCGGCGACCGTCGTCTTGCGGTAGCCGTCCTCGGCGATGGCACCGGCCAGCGCTTCGAGCAGCCGCCCGCGGAACCCGATCTGCGTCGTCATTGCGGTCACGCTACAATGGTACATTGGCGTACCGCGCACGGAGGAGGCCAGGTGACCGACCACGTCGACGTCCTGATCGTGGGTGCCGGACTGTCCGGGATCGGCGCCGCGCACCACCTGCGGTCGGCCTTTCCGCGCCGCACCTACGCGATCCTGGAAGCACGCGACGCGATCGGCGGCACCTGGGACCTGTTCCGCTACCCCGGCGTGCGGTCCGATTCGGACATGCACACGCTCGGTTACCGGTTCCGGCCGTGGACCCACGCGAGGTCCATCGCGGATGGACAGTCCATTCTGGACTACATCCGCGACACCGCGACGGAGTCGGGTATCGACAAGCACATCCGGTTCGGGCACCGCGTGGTCAGCGCTTCCTGGGCCGGCTCGCGCTGGACCGTCGAATCCGTCCACAACGGACAGAGGGTGCACACGACCGCGAACTTTCTCTACGTGTGCAGCGGCTACTACCACTACGACAAGGGCCACTCCCCCGAGTTCGCCGGCCTCGAGCGGTTCGGCGGCGCGGTGGTACACCCACAGCAGTGGCCGCAGGATCTGGACTACGCGGGCAAGAAGGTCGTCGTGATCGGCAGCGGCGCCACGGCCGTGACGCTGGTGCCCGCGATGACCGACCGGGCCGCGCACATCACGATGCTGCAGCGCTCCCCCACCTACATCATGTCGCTGCCGGCCGAGGACCGGCTGGCGAACCGGTTACGCCGGCTGATCGGCGTACGCCGGGCCTACTCCGTGGTGCGGTGGAAGAACGTCGTTGCGAGCACGCTGCTGTACCAGATCAGCCGGCGCCGCCCGGCCGCGGTGCGGTCCCTGATCCGCAACGCCACGATCCGGATGCTTCCGGCGGGCTACGACGTGGATACCCACTTCAAACCCCGCTACCAGCCGTGGGACCAGCGGTTGTGCTTCGTGCCCGACGGCGACCTGTTCCGCGCGATCCGGCACGGCAAGGCATCCGTGGTGACCGGCCGCGTCGCGGAGTTCACCGGCAACGGCCTGCGCCTGGAGTCGGGCGACGAACTGGAGGCGGACGTCGTCGTCACGGCGACGGGACTGCGGCTGCTGGCGTTCGGCGGCATGAAGATCACGGTCGACGGGCGGCCGATCGACCTGCCGGAAACCATGGCGTACAAGGGAATGATGCTGTCCGGCGTGCCGAACTTCGCGTTCACCATCGGCTACACCAACGCGTCGTGGACGCTGAAGGCGGACCTGGTGAGCGAGTACGTCATGCGCCTGTTGCGGTACGTGGACGAGCGCGGTTACGACGCGTGCGTGCCGGAGGAGGACCCGGCGATCACGCGGCGCCCGCTGCTGGACTTCGACGCGGGCTACGTGCTGCGCTCGGTCGACGAGTTCCCCCGCGCCGGATCCCGCGCCCCCTGGCGGCTCGGCATGAGCTATGCGCACGACGTGATCACCCTGCGGCACCGCCCGGTCGACGACGGCATCATGCGTTTCTCCCGCCACCGCACCGAAGTCAGCAGCGCACCTGTTCCCGCCGCCGGGTCCTGACCAGGTCCGCCACGCCGACGACCGCCGCCACGGCGACGAAACCGATCGCCACGACGAGCGCCGCGCCGAGCGCGTCGCCGTAGCGCATCGCGCCCGTCCCGGTCGTGCCGACGCTCGCGAAGAACACCGTGCCGATGACCGCCTGGCCGATCGCGAGCCCGATCCGTTGCGCGGTCTGCAACACGCCCCCGGCGGTGCTGCCCATCACCGGGTCCACCTCGAGCAGCGACAGCGTCTGGTTCGGCGTGACGATCGCGCCCGCTCCCAGACCCATCACGAACAGCGCGGGCGCCAGGATGAGCGCGACATGCTGGGCGGGCGCGTGCGCCGCCACCACGGCGAGCGCGACCGCGCCCACCGCGTACATCACTGTCGCCGCGACCACGAGCGGCCGCCCGACGCGCATCACGAAACGCCCCGCAAGTGGAGCCGCGGCGGCGTTGCCCAGCGCGTACGCGGTCGCCCCGAGGCCCGCCTGCAGCGCCGTATAACCCAGCCCCTGCTGGTAATACAGGGTCAGCACCAGCGGTACGCCCGCCACCGCGGGAAAGAAAGTCAGCGCCAGCAGCGATCCCGCCGTGTACGACGGCTCCCGGAACAGCCGCAGGTCCACGAGCGGATCGCGCCGCAGCCGGGTGAGCCGGCGTTCCCGGCGCAGGAACAGGCCGAGCAGCACCACCACCACGACGGGCAGCGTGCCGAGCAGCCACGGCGGCAGCACCCGATACTGCACCGACCCGAACAGCACGCAGAACGTGGCGCCGCCGAGCAGGCCCGCGCCGAGCAGGTCGAGCCGGTGGTGGCCCAGCGCCGGGTCCGCCGGCAGCAGGCGCCTGGCCAGCAGGATCACCAGGATCCCGATGGGCACGTTGATGAAGAACACCAGGCGCCAGCCCAGATGCTCCCCACCGAGCGCGATGACCGCGCCGCCGACGAGCGGGCCCAGCGCGGTGCCGAGCCCGACCGTCGTGCCGAGCACGCCGAACGCGCGTCCCCGCTCGTTGCCGCGGAACATTTGCTGGATCAGGCCCGACACCTGCGGGTTGATCAGGCCGCCCGCGAGCCCCTGCAGCACCCGGGCCGCGATGAGCACGCCCGCGGTCGGCGCCAGCCCGGCCAGCATGCTCGTCGCCGCGAAGCTCGCCGCGCCGACCTGGAACATCAGCCGCCGCCCGTGGTCGTCGCCCAGCCGCCCGGCGAGCACCGGCACCAGGCCAAACGACAGCGTGTAGCCGCTGACGACCCACTGCAGCTCGGCCGGCGCCGCCCCCGTCGCGTGCGCGATGGACGGCAGCGCCACGTTCGTGACGCTCACGTCAAGCAGCGTCATGAACAGCGCGCTGCAGCAGGTCAGCAGCGCGAGCCAGCGCCGGGAGTCGGTGTCGCGCACGCCTGCCAACCTATACGCCGGCAGGCGCCTTCAGCCGGTCTCGTGCAGCGTCCCGTGCGTGATCTCGCCGTCCTCGACGGTGTAGGAGCCCTCGAAGGTCCGCGAGCGCCCGCCGCTTTCGTGGGCGGTCAGCGTGACCTGCACGATGGTGCCGTCGACCGAGGTGACGGTGAGGTCGTCGTGCAGAGTGTCGGCGTAGCCGTCGACGAAGTTCTGATACGACGGCCGGAGGTTCTTCCCGCCCAGGTTCCACGCCGTCGCGTAGTCGCGGCCGTTGACGGCGTCGTAGAACTCGGTGACCACGGTTCGCGGGTCGTGCTCGTCGCTGGACGCGCTGGTTTCGGTGGAGGTGTCGTCGCTGGTGGAGGTGGTCGTGCGGCGCGTGCTGGTCCGGTAGTAGAAGTCCGACGAGCCTGCCGTGGCCGTGGTGGTCTGCGGTAACGCGGTGCCACCCACGGTGTCGTGCCGGAGCAGCAGGAAGGCGACCACGCCCGCGGCGAGCAGCACCACCACGCCGCCGAGCGTGGCGAGCGGCCAGAACAGGTCCGGCCTGCCGGTGATCTCGGCTCCACAGTGGACACAGAACCGTTCGGCCTCCAGCGGGAGTTGTTGCCCGCAGCGCGCGCACCGGTTCATGCCGCTCAGTGCATCCCCAGGATCGTCTTCGCCGCCTCGTCGATCCCGCCGACGAGCTCGGTGAGCGCCGTGACGCCCGCGACACCGGTCTTCACGGTGTCCAGCAGGCTCCTGAACAGGGTCTTGTTTGGTTTGTCCTCTTTGGACTGACTGGCGATCGTCTCGGTGACCTCGGCAAGCTCGTCACCGTCGGGCAGGTCGGCCGCACGGATCTGCCCGGCGAGCGCGACGAGCGCGGCATGCAGCTCCTCGACGGTGGCGGGCACGGCCGTGGCCGGGGTGGTGACGCTGCCGATCACGGTCGCGTTCTCGCCGCCCAACACGCCGCCGCTGACCGTCGCATTCCCGCTGATGCTGATCCCGCTGTTCTTCTTCACCACGGCCTACTTCTCCTCCTTCAGCCCGACCTTGCCGAGCACGGTGGCCGCGCGGCCACCGAGGGCGCCACCGCTGACCGTCGCGTTGCCGCTCACGATGACCCCGTTGTTGACGATGCTCTCCGCGCGCCGCATCAGCTCGTCGGGGTCGATGTTCTTGTCCGCCAGGAACTCGCGCAACGTGTCGAAGACCTTCTTCTCCACCACCTTGACGTACATCTCCTTGTCCAGCACCTGGAAGTAGCGGTGGTAGCCCGGGCCCTTGCCGCGCGCCTCGGACGCCGCTTCGCGAATGCTGATCAGCGCCCCGTGGTCGAACGAGCCGAACTGCTGCATCTCCCTGCGCTGCCGCGAGGCCTTGAAGCTCTGCCGCACGCCGGCAAACAGCTGGCGCGCGGTGCGTGGGACGGCGACCAGCACCATGGGCACGACCTGCACGAGGCTGCGGCCGATCAGCCGGATCAGCTGGCGCGGCGTCGGCGAGTGCAGCAGGCCGTCGATCACGTGGTAGGTCGAATGCATGGGCGGCAGCACGGAATAGCTGGCCTCCACGAACAGGTTCGTCGAGGTGAGCGAGACTCGCAGGAAAGCGGTGAACACCAGTTCTCCACCCCAGCCGACGATCTCGGTGACCAGGTACGGCCGCGCCCGGTCTTCGGGATGCCGCCGCAGCCGGGCCATCAGCTCCTCGGGCACGCTCGTCACCGGGCGCACCGGGCGCCCGGTCAGGAACCGGTTGTCCTGGTGGATGTCCGCCCCGTCGATGAACAGCCGCTCGTACACGCCCAGGCGCGGGAAGTCCAGCGTCTTCAGCGCGTCGCCGAGCCGTGCGTACAGTTCGTCCACTGTGAACCCTTCGATGGGTTCGTCTTCGTGGTGCGGGGTGGTCACGTCCAGCGCGATCGACCACGCATGCACGGTGCTGCCGTATCCCATGAATGGTTCGTAGCCGCTATAGGCGGTCACGTTTCCGTTCGCGTAGGTTTCGGCGAGCGCGATCTGCTCGGCGAGGATCGGCCGGGTCGGCTCCGGTGCCGCGCCGGCGTCGAACTCGCCGCGGCGCAGCGCGCGGGCCGCCCCGCCCCACCGGGCGGCGTACGCCTCAGCGAACACGGCGCCCCACGCGACGACGATCGCGAGCGCGAGCATGCCGAAGTTCCCGACGGCCGGCCCGGCGAGAAAGAGCACAATCGTGAACACGAGGACGGCGTCGCGGCTCAGGTGCCGGGTCCGCGCCGCCGCGACGTGCCGCAGCACCGCGCCGAGGTTCAGCGCCGGCGACTGGACGACCGCGCGCAGCGGCTCCTCCAGCACCTTCGTGACCAGCCGTTCCGCGAACGAGCTGTCCAGGTACGCGGCCGCGCACAGGTAGCGGGTGGCTTCGTCGTCACCGGGTTGCGTCGTGGTTGCATGCTTTTCGGCGGCGGCCACCGGCCTGGTGTCGGTCAGGACGGAGGCGCCGTCGCGGGGCTCGCCGCATCTTCCGCAGAACGTGTACGAGTCGGGATTCTGGTGCGCGCACTGCGGGCACTGCATGCGGCGTTCCTCCCCGGGGACCGCGAACTGGGAGGAACAGGGTAGCGCGCAAACCGGTCGGTTGGATAGAGAAAGCGCTTTCTCCGATCAGCGCGGCCCGGGATCGCTTGTGCTCGGCAGGCCCGTCTCGACGTGCCCCGCCAGGCGCCGCAGGAACGTCTCGTCCTGGTCGGAGGTGATCGAGATGTCGTACCAGTCGTTGCTGTCCTGCGTGCTCACCGACGCCGTCACGCGCGCACCCGGCGCGACCACGTAGGTGGCGGGCTGCGCGTTGCCGTAGGCATTCGCGACGGTCAGCCGGACCGTCGTGGCGCCGCCGTTGGACAGCACGAGCAGCACGGCGCCGCGGCGGTCGTGGCGCGCGGTCACCTCCGGGCCACGGCCCTTGCCCGCGAAGCGGCGGTAGAAGGCGTTCGGGCCGTGCGCGGTGTAGTCGTACGCACCGCCCGCGGGCAGCGTGCCCGACAGGGTCCGGCCCGCCTCGACGGTGTAGGTCCACGGCCCGCCGGACGGCGACGTGACGTAGAACGTCGCGCCCCCGGCACCGGAGCTGGCGAAGGCCACCGTCAGCTTGCTCTTCGCGACCGTCGCGTCGGCGGCGAGGTCGTACGGCAGCGCCCGCGCGGGCCGCAAACCCCGTTCCTGGGCGGGCATCGACGGGTTCGCGGGCACGGCCGGGACGTAGTCGGGGTGACGCTGGTTGTCCGGCGGCGCGTAGCCCGACGTGTCCGGCAGGGCGGGCACCGCGCTGTCGGTGTGCGCGAAGTCGAAGGCCGACGTCAGGTCGCCGCACACCGCTCGGCGCCACGGCGAGATGTTCGGCTCGTGCACGCCGAAACGCCGCTCGATGAACCGGATGATCGACGTGTGGTCGAAAGTCTCGGAACAGACCCAGCCGCCCGTGCTCCACGGCGACACCACCAGCATCGGCACCCGCTGGCCGAGCCCGTATGGCCCGGCGGGGTGGTCGGCCGAGCCCGCGAACAGCTCGCCAGAGACATCCACAGTGGACTGTCCGGCGGTCGGGTACGGCGGCACCACGTGGTCGAAGAACCCGTCGTTCTCGTCGTAGGTGATGAGCAGGGCGGTCTTGCTCCACACGTCCGGGTTCGCGGTCAGCGCGTCCAGCACTCGCGCGAGGTACCAGGCACCGTAGTTGACGGGCCAGTTCGGGTGCTCGCAGAACGCCTCCGGCGCGACGATCCACGACACCTGCGGCAGCGCGCCGGCCTTGACGTCGGCCGCCAGGATGTCGAAGAAGCCCTGGCCCTGCTTCGCGTTCGTGCCGGTGCGGGCCTTGTCGTAGAGCGGGTCGCCGGCCTTGGAGTTGCGGTAGTTGTCGAAGTACAGCAACGAGTTGTCGCCGTAGTTGCCGCGGTAGGCGTCGGGAATCCAGCCCCACGAACCGGCCGCGTCGAGGCCGTCACCGATGTCCTGGTAGATCTTCCACGACACGCCGGCCTTCTCGAGCCGCTCGGGGTAGGTCGTCCAGGAGTAGCCGGCCTCGTCGTTGCCCAGCACCGGTCCGCCGCCGGCGCCGTCGTTGCCGGTGTAGCCCGTCCACAGGTAGTAGCGGTTCGGGTCGGTCGAGCCCATGAACGAGCAGTGGTAGGCGTCGCAGACGGTGAACGTGTCGGCCAGCGCGTAGTGGAACGGGATGTCCTCGCGCGTCAGGTAGGCCATCGTCGTGGTGCCCTTGGCAGGCACCCAGTTGTCGTACTTGCCCTGGTTCCATGCGGAATGCGTGTCGTTCCAGGAGTGCGGGAGGTCCTGGATGAACTGCAGGCCCAGCTTGTCCGCGTCGGGATGGAACGGCAGGATGTCGCGGTTGCCGTCCGGCTGGTGCCACACGGTCTTGCCGCTGGGCAGCGTCACCGGGCGCGGGTCGCCGAACCCGCGCACGCCGCGCATGCTGCCGAAGTAGTGGTCGAAGGAACGGTTCTCCTGCATCAGGACCACGATGTGCTCGACGTCCTCAAGCGTACCGAGGCGCCGGTTCGCCGGGATCCCGGCCGCGCGCGCGATGCTGGTGGAGAGCAGGGATGCGGCGGCGGTACCGCCTGCCAGGTGCAGGAAACGCCTGCGGTTGACGTCGGTCATGCGGCATTATTCGCGCGCGTTCGAGAACACCCAGGCGCCCGCCGGGCGAACTCCCGGCGAAGCTCTGCGGAACGGATAGAATAGGCCGCGCCATGAATGACATCGCCGCCACCCGAGCGTTCTTCGGGCCCCGCGCCGAGTCCTGGGAAGTCCGCTTCCCGGACGACGGCCCCGCCTACCGCCGCGCCGTCGCCGACCTGGCGCCGCCGCCGGGCGGAGCGGTCGCGGACGTCGGCTGCGGCACCGGCCGGGCGCTGCCGGAGCTGCGCGACGCGGTCGGCGCCGCAGGCACCGTGCTCAGGTTCGACGTGACCGTCGAGATGCTCGCCGAGGCCGCCGCGCGCGGCCGCCGCGACGCCGCCGCCCTGGTGCTGGCCGACGCCGTGCACCTGCCGCTGGCCACCGGCAGCCTCGACGCCGTGTTCGCCGCGGGTCTCGTGACCCACCTGCCCGATGCCGTCGCCGGGCTGTCCGAACTCGCGCGGGTCTGCCGCCCCGGCGGGCGGCTCGCCCTGTTCCACCCGGTCGGCAGAACCGCGCTCGCGCGACGGCAGGGCCGCGAGCTGACGCCGGACGACCTGCGTGCCGAGCCGAACATCCGCGCGGCACTCGCCGCGAGCCGCTGGCGCTGCGACCGCGTCGACGACGCCGAGGACCGCTACCTCACCCTGGCGACCCGCGTCCCGTGACGGGAGCTGCCGCGCGGCGCAAGCGTTCGCGGGCGGTGGTGGTGGCGCGGCTCAACCGCGCGCCGCGCGCCCGGCCGAGCCCGATGGACGGCATGTTGCCGTAGACGGACTCGTACTCGCCCGCGCGCACCAGGTACGTCTCGTGCCAGATGCCCGCCGCGTGACCCTGGCTGCTCATCCGGCGCCAGTAGTTCTGCCACGCCTGCGCATGAACCTCGCCGCCGCCGCTGGCGAACGCCTCGAGCTGCTCGAAACTGCGCCAGTACTGGACGATCACCGGGAAGCCCATCGTGTAGCCGAGCAGGCCGCTGTCCGGGTCGGCCATGAGCCGGTCGAGCATGTACCTCATCCCACGCCGGCCGCCCAGATCGCGGAACCACGCGACGGGATGGCGCGGGCGGATCCTGGCCCCGATGAGGAACACGACGAAGTCGCCGTCGATCTCGGCGGACCACTTGCCCTTATGGATCTGTTTCATGACCGCACCTCTTCGTCCGGTGAAGGGAAGTCGCGGGCCCGGCGTTCCCTGTTACGGGCGTGTCTCGGCCCGGCGCTTGACGTGCGCGAGCGTCTCGGTCATGGTGCGCTCGAACTCGCGCAGCCGCATGACCACGATTTTCTGCTCCTTGCCGGGAATCGCCGCGGACAGCCCGGACAGGCCGGGGCAAGCAGGCCCCGGTCCACTCCCTGCCCAGAGGGTTGCGTAATCGGACTCAGCCTGTCCAGGGCTCAGAGCCGCTCGATGATCGTCGCGTTCGCCAGGCCGCCCGCTTCGCACATCGTCTGCAGGCCGTAGCGGCCGCCGGTCTGCTCGAGCACCGACAGCAGCGTGGTCATCAGCCGGGCGCCACTCGCGCCGAGCGGGTGCCCGATCGCGGTCGCGCCACCGTTGACGTTGACCTTCGCCAGGTCGGCGCCGGTCTCGGCCTGCCACGCCAGCACGACGCTCGTGAAGGCCTCGTTCACCTCGAACGCGTCGATGTCCGAAAAGGACAGTCCGGCGCGGTCGAGTACCTTGCGGGTGGCCGGAATGATGCCGGTGAGCATGTACAGCGGGTCGTCGCCGACGACCGAGAACGAGTGCAGCCGGGCCCGCGGCCGCAGCCCCAGCCGGGCGGCGGTCTCACTGCTGGTGATCAGCACCGCCGCCGCGCCGTCGTTGACGGGACTGGAGTTGCCCGCGGTGATCCTCCAGTCGAGATCCGGGAAGCGCTGCTCCCAGATGTCCGCTAGGAAGGCGGGTTGGAGCCCGGCGAGCACCTCGACCGTCGTCGACGGGCGCACCGACTCGTCCCGCGGCAGCTGCACGAGCGCCCCGTCGGGGCCGGGCACCTTGAGCTGGCCGACCTCGGCGGCGAACCGTCCGTCGGCCCACGCGGCTGCCGCGCGGCGGTGGCTCTCGGTGGCGAACTCATCGAGCCGGGTCCGCGAGAGGTCCCAGCGCTGCGCGATCAGTTCGGCGCTGATTCCTTGCGGCACAAGACCTTCCGGGTATCGCTGGGCGACGGCCGGGCCGAGGAAGTCCTTGCGGGCGGCCTGGCTGCCGATCGGTATCCGGCTCATCGACTCGACACCGGACGCGATCACCACGTCGTAGGCGCCGGCCAGCACACCCTGGGCGGCGAACGAGATCGCCTGCTGACTGCTGCCACACTGCCGGTCGACGGTCACCGCGGGCACCGACTCCGGCAGCCCGGCCGCGAGCGCCGCCCACCGCGCCGTGTTCCTGCTCTGCTCACCGATCTGCCCGACCGCCCCGCTGATCACATCGTCGACCGACGCCGGGTCGATGCCGGTGCGCTCGATCAGCGACCGGATGGCGTGCGCGTGCAGGTCCACCGGATGTAGCGCGGACAACGCCCCGCCCGGCTTGCCCTTGCCGATCGGCGTGCGCACCGCGTCGACGATCACCGCGTCCCTCATGGCTTGGTCCCCTCATGTCGAAGCTCCATTTCCGGTATACCGTGCTAAGTTTGATTTCACAACTCACTAGTCGCATAGCTCACCCTTGTTGAGAGGACGCTGAGCGGCCCGGCGCAGATCACAGTCGAAAAGCCCGTCATCGCACGTAGATTGGCGCGCGTGCATGCCTCGACCATCCGTATCGATACCGTTGGAGCTGTGATCGGGGCTGCTGTCCTCGCGCTGGTGCTGGTCGCGCTCGTGCCGTGGGGCTGGAACCGGTGGCGGCTGCACTGGCGGATCCTCACCACTCTGGTCGCGGTCGTCGCGGTGGTCGCGGCCAGCGGACTCGCCGCCAACTCGGCGGGCAGCTTCTACCCCACGCTCGGTTCGCTGCTCGGCACCTCCCCGAACCCGGAGGAGGGCACCATCGCCGACGCGGGGCCCGACGGCGCCGACCTCGGCCGCGTGCTTCCCACCGTCGACGAGCGCGGCGCCCAGGGCCAGGGGTCGATGCTGCACATGACGGTCACCGGACACCGGACCGGCCTGACCCGCGACGTCGACGTGTACCTGCCCGCCGGCTACACCTCGCCGGAGTGGGCCGGCTTCTCGTTCCCCGTCCTGGAATGGATCCCGCACTTCCCCGGCGAACCGCGCCAGGTCGCGACGCTCTACGACCTGCCCGGCGTGCTCGACCACGAGATCGCCGCGCACCTGATGCCACCGACGGTCGTGATCGTGCCCGACCCCAACGGCGAGCCGCGTATGACGCACGACTCGGAGTGCGTCGACGCGGTCGGCGGGGTCGCGAACGACACGTTCCTCTCGGCCGACATCCGCGGCTGGGCGCTGCCCCGGCTGCGGGTGCGCCCCGACCGCCAGGGCTGGTCCGTCGCCGGCTGGTCCTCGGGCGGTTACTGTGCGCTGAACCTGGCGGCGAGGCATCCCCAGTGGTACTCGGTCGCGGTCAGCATGAGCGGGTACGACGCCGCGCCGCAGGACATCGAGACCGGCGACCTGTTCCGTGGGCGGGGCGACGTCCGCCACGCCAACGACGTCTCCGCGACGCTGCGGGAGCACCCGTCGGCGGTGCGGATGCTGGCCTGCGCGGACGCCTCCGCGGACGACGAGGTCGCCGCGCTGAACCGGCTGCGCGCGGCCACCGGCCCGCCCGCGGAGCTGACGACCTGGACGTTCCCGGTCTCCGGCCACAACCTCGGGACCGTGAAGACGGAACTGCCGCCGGTCCTGGACTGGCTCGGCACCCAGCTGGCCAACCCGATCCGGAGCCAGCTGCCCACCCCCGCGCAGGTCACGACGAGCGAGGTGCTGCCGTGGCCGTTGCCGGACACCGGTCTGCCCGGCAGCCTCCGCGGCACCGAAACCACGCTGTGAGCCGCATAATGGTGTCCTGCCGAGTAGGGAAGGCCGGGCGGTGCCGCGAATCGGGATCACGGGTCACGCGAACCTCACGGCCGCGACGAGTGCGCTCGTCGCGGGCGAGATCCGCGATCTGCTGCGCCGCTACCCCGACCTCGTCGGCGTCACCTGCCTGGCGCCCGGCGCCGACCAGCTGTTCGCGCGCGTCGTGCTCGACCTCGGCGGGCGGATCGAGGTGATCGTCCCCGCGGACGACTACCGCGACGCCGTGCTGGCGGCGGACGACCTGGCCGAGTTCGACGACCTGCTCGGCCGGGCGAGTTCGGTGCGCACGATGCCGTACGACACCTCCGACGAGGAGGCGTACATGGCCGCCAGCGAGGTGGTGCTGTCGCGGTCGCAGCAGGTGCTGGCCGTATGGGACGGCGAGCCGTCGGCCGGGTACGGCGGCACGGCCGACGTGGTCGCCGAGGCGCGGCGGCGGCACCTCCCGGTCACCGTGGTGTGGCCGGCGGGCGCGACGCGGCTCACCAAAGCAGCGCAGCCACAAACGCCAGGACGTAGATGACCGCGAACACCACCGGCACAGCCTGTTCGAGGTGCGTGAGCGGCCAGTAACGCGACCGGTCGGTGCCCTCGCCGAGGGCGTGCCACTCCGCGCGCCAGTACGGTGACGCGGGCAGTCGCTGCTCCAGTGCACCGATCACGGCGTATTTCGCGGTGTTGAGCTGGCGGTACGAGCGCACCAGGTAGAACCACGCCGCGCATTCGCCGAGCAGCGCGAGCAGCGGGAAGACGAGGAACCACACGGGTCCGGTCGGCCGGTTCGCCCACAGCACGCCGACGACCGTGAACACCGCGGTGTTGATCGTCAGGAAGAACGTGTTGGTCAGCGCGCGGCGAGCACTGACCCGATCGGCCATCTCGACGTAGACCTTGTACTGCTCGAGAATCCCGGCCCGGTACTGCGCGCCGGTGCCGGCATAGTCGCCCGCGCCGATGTCGTTCCACAGATGCGCATGCACGTCGTCGGCCACGCACGGATCATGCCGCAGCCCGGGCGGGCCGCGGGTGCGGTTCAGCCGATCGGCCCAGTCACGAGGTTTCGAGGCGGAACCCGACCTTCATGCCGACCTGGATGTGTGCGACCGAGCCGTTCTCGAGGTGCCCGCGGATCTCGGTGACCTCGAACCAGTCCAGCTCGCGCAAGGTCTCCGACGCACGCTCGATGCCGCCGCGGATCGCGTCCTCCAGGCTCTCACTGGACGAGCCGACGATCTCCGTGACGCGGTAGGTGTGACCAGCCATGTCGGGCCTCCCATGCCTCGCGGTCAAATCCCGATCAAGCCATTGTCGGCCTATCCGCGCGATCCGGCGCGCCGAACGCAGGCGCGGTGCAACGGCACCTGGGTTCCGACGGCGCAGCATCCCGGTGCTGCCGGAGTTGCTGTACGCCATGAGCAGCGCGAGCATGATCACCGCAGGGACGAGTCCGGCAGCGCGCACCATACGAATAGTTCGCGGCCGACTCAAAACTGCGGATCGGCGACCGGCTCGGGTTGGTTGGTGTAGGTGCGGGTAGCATGCCCGAGGCGCGTGGTCCAGTGCGAGACGCTGCCCGGCCCGCGCGCGACTGTCCACAACGGATTCTGCTTCAGCCGATGATGTCGGCGGCACAAGCACTGCCCGTTGTTCTGGTCCGTCGGGCCGCCCCGCTGAAACGGGACCGCATGGTCGATGTCGGCGTACTCCGCGGACCGGTTGCACGCGGGACGCGTGCACGTCCGATCGCGCAGCCGGATCAACTCCGCCAGCTTGCCCCGGAACCGGGTTCGCGGACCCGATCGGCGGGTAGCGGACCGTAACCGCGCACCTCACCGGCACGCTCCGCCAGCCCGAACAGGGTTTCCGCGTCCACGGTGACATAGACGTGAGCAACCGTGTTGCCGCCACCCTTGCCCAGCAAGAGATCCCGCACCACATCCGCGCGTACCTGGTCGATGCCGCAGTCGGCATCCTTGGCCTCATAGGCCAGCCGGTTGACCCGATCCCAGCAGGCAAGGGCATCCTCGGACGGGAGGTAAGCGGTCAGCCACGACATGCCATCCTCGTCGTGCTGCATTGACACCTGCCGCTGCTGCCGGCGCACCTCCGCCCGCGCCGCGGCACCCTCGGGATCAACGTTCACCACAAGGCGGCGCACAAATCGGCACAGCTGACCGGGACTCAGTTCCAGGGCCCGCGGAAACAGCAGAGCATCCACCGCCCGGGCCTGCTCGTCGGACAGGGCATGGGTAGCACGCTCGATCGTGTCCACCCGCGCCCGATCCAACTCGCCCGCCGCAACACCACCAACGTAGTCGGCAACCGCGCCGGAAGAACCTGCGCCAACGCCAAATCCCGGCCCGCCCGGGCCATCGTGAGCGTCAACTCCAGCGCCAGATGACACCGCCGGTGCCCATGGCTTCAAAGTCGGGATCCGATGGAATCCCCCAGTTTTCGTTCACATGTCCACTGTGGACAGAATATGGTGCTGCGGCGCCGGGTGGCCAGTTGAAGGCGGGTGGTCGGCCGCCGCGGGAGCGGCCCAATCGCGTGATCAGGCGGCTCGACCCGAGGATTCGTGTAGTTCGATGAAGCCGCCTGTGTACCGGGTGATGTTCGGGCCTGCTGATGCGCCCGCACGATCGTGGAATCCACCGAGATCGCCCAGTCCGCTTCCCCGCAGCGTCCGCCGCGGACAGCGGCCGCGCCAGCACCTCATCCCAGGTGCCGTCTCCAGCGATACGACGGTGCCAGGTCCAGATCGCCTGCCACGGCCCGAACACCGGCGGCACGTCCCGCCACACGATCCCGCACCGATACCGGCAGATATCCCCTCGAGCATCGCCCGCGCATCCGAAAAACGGACGACCCGGCCTACCGGTCCCCACTGCTCATCCGGCAACACCCGAAACCGCGACACGACCAGCAGCATCCCAGCCCCAGCCGCAACCGTTGGCCGCCAGCCCGCTGATCGACGCGATCACCGCGCCAGCGCCCGCAGGAAGAACGCGATGTTCGCGGGCCGTTCTCCGAGTCGCCGCATGAAGTACGGGTACCACTCCGTCCCGTACGGCACGTACACGCGCATCCGCAGGCCGCGCCGGGAAAGCGCTTCCTGTGCGTCCGGGCGCACGCCGTAGAGCATCTGGAACTCGTAGTCTTCCGGCGTTCGGCCGGCGCGCCCCGCGAGCACCTCCGCGATCGCGATCAGGCGGGGATCGTGGGTCGCGATCATCGGATATCCCTTGCCCGACAGCAAGACCTTCAGGCACCGGACGTAGCTGGCATCCACTTCGGACTTTCCCCGATAGGCCACCGAAGCCGGTTCGTGGTAGGCGCCCTTGCACAGCCGGACGCGGGAACCGGGACCGGCGAAGTCGGCGCAGTCAGCCTCGGTGCGCTTCAGGTATGACTGGAGAACCGTTCCCGTTCCCGGGAAGTCCGCGCGCAGTTGGTGCACAATGGACAGTGTCGAGTCCGTCGTGGTGTGATCCTCCATGTCGACGGTGACCGTCGTGCCGACCGTGTCGGCCGCGGCACAGATCCGGCGGGTCGCGTCCAGCGCGATCTCCTCCCCGCCGGCGGGCAGGGCGTGCCCGAGGGCGGACAGCTTCACCGAAATCTCCGCCCGCCCGGTGAGTCCCTCGTCGCCCAGCCGCCGCAACGCCTGCTGGTACGCCTGGACCGTGCGCTCCGCGTGGTCGCGGTCCATCGTGGCCTCGCCGAGATGATCCAGCGAGATCAGCCGCCCGCTCAGCTCCCGCGTCACGCGCACCGCGTCGTCGATCGCCGGCCCGGCGACGAACCGGTCCACGATCGGCCGCGTCACCGGCGCCCGCTCCACCAGCGAACGGCAGGCCGCCGAGCGAGAGGCGGCGAGCAACGCGGAGCGCAACATGCGCACGAGCCTACGACAGCACTCACCGCGCCGTAGGATGATTCGCCATGAAGCACCCGCTGTTCGCCCGGATCTACCCGCGCCTCGCGGCACTGGACGACGCGGCCGGCGCCGCCGAGCACCGGGACGAACTTCTCGCCGGGGCCGCCGGGCGTGCGATCGAGGTCGGGGCCGGGCACGGCATCAACTTCGCCCACTACCCGACCACGGTGACGGACGTGCTCGCCGTCGAACCGGAGCCGAACCTGCGCACCCGCGCGACGGCCGCGGCACTGCGGGCGCCCGTTCCGGTGCGCGTCGTCGACGGGTTCGCGGAGATGCTGCCGGCCACCGACGGCGAGTTCGACGTGGCGGTGACGTCGCTGGTGTTGTGCTCGGTGCGCGACCTCGGGGCGGCGTTGCGGGAGCTCCGGCGCGTCCTCAAACCGGGCGGTGAGCTGCGATTCTACGAGCACGTCCGCGCGGAGCAGCCCGGGTTCGTGCGGTACCAGAAGGCGGTCGACGTGGTGTGGCCGCACCTGGCGGGCGGATGCCGGCTGGTGCGGGCGACGGACCAGGCGATCGCGGACGCCGGGTTCACCGTCGAGCGCCTGCGCTCCTTCCGCTTCCCGACGCCCCGCTCCCCCGCCGCGCCGCACGTGCTGGGCCTGGCGCGACGGTCCTGAGATGCGTTGACCCGCTGAAACGAGGGATACTCGTGCGGTGACGCCGCCTCGAGGAGGGAACCGTCGTGACCGAGCCACTCCGGCCTGACGCCGCCCGGCTGTGGGCGGGCGGCTGTGCGACGGCGATCGTGTCCGCGCTGGTCGCCATCGTCGGCATCCTGATCGCGCGCGGGATCGCCCACGTCGCGATCCTCGCTCCGAAGGGCTCCGGCCTGTGGGGCAACGCGAACACCGCCACCTACGCACTCGTGTCGGCGGGCGCGGCGCTCGTGGCGACCGGGCTGTTCCACCTGCTCGCACTGGCCACGCCGAAACCGGCGACGTTCTTCGGCTGGATCATGGTGCTGCTCACCCTGATCGCGGTGGTGCTGCCGCTCAGCCTGGACGTCAGCCTCGATACCCGGATCGCGACCGCGCTGCTCAACCTCGCGATCGGCCTGGTGATGACGCTGCTGCTGATCAGCCTGTCCAGCAGCGCCCTGCGCCGCCTGCCCGCGCGCACCGGTGACACGCAGGTACTCCCGCGGGAGCCCGACCAGCGCCACTACTACTAGCCGACGATTCCCCGCGCCCGCAACGACTTCAGCGTCCCCGCCTCGACGCCGAGCTCAGCCAGCACCGCGTCGGTGTGCTCGCCCAGCGCCGGGATCGCACCCATCCGCGCCTCGACGTCCGCGAACGTCACCGGCGGCAGGATCGCCGAGACCGTGCCGACCGGGGTATCCACCTCGCGCCAGCGGTCGCGTTCGGACAGTTGCGGATGCTCGATCAGCTCGCGCAGCGTGTTCACCTGTGCCGATGCGATGCCGGCCGCGTCGAGACGGCGGACCAACCCGGCCGAGTCCATTTCCTTGGTGCCGGCCGCGACCGCCTCGTCGACCCGGTCGCGGTTGCGCACCCGCGCGACGTTGGTGGCGAAATCCGGATCGTCCGCCAGCTCCGGGCGGCCA
Source organism: Amycolatopsis sp. (assembly GCA_035248845.1). Classification (GTDB taxonomy): domain Bacteria; phylum Actinomycetota; class Actinomycetes; order Mycobacteriales; family Pseudonocardiaceae; genus Amycolatopsis_E. Next base: position 38,100 of record DATFHB010000063.1, read on the forward strand.
AGCACCTCGGTCACCAGCCGCACCCAGCCGCGGTCGTTCTGGATACCGATCAGCACCTCGCCGTCCGCGGTCGGGTACGCGTCGTAGGGCGAGATGATCGGGTGGCTCAGCCCGGCGCGCGGCGGCTGCTCGCCGGTGTGCGCCGCCAGGTACAGCGGATGCCCCATCCACTCCGCCATCGCGTCGAACATCGACACCTCGAGGTGCGCGCCCTCGCCGGTGCGGGCGCGCCGCAGCAACGCCGAAAGCACACCCGAGTACGCGTACATGCCGGCCGCGATGTCCGCCGTGGGGATGCCCGTTTTCGCTTGCGCCTCAGGGGTTCCGGTGATCGACACCAGGCCCGTCTCGCTCTGCACCAGCAGGTCGTACGCGCGCCGGTCGCGGTATGGGCCGGACGCACCGTAACCCGACATGTCGACCACCACCAGCTCCGGCCGCGCCGCCCGCAGCGTGTCGGCGTCGAGGCCGAGCCGCGCCGCCGCACCGGGCGCGAGGTTCTGCAGGAACACGTCCGCCCGCGCGATCAGGTCGCGCAGCAGCCCGGCGCCCTCCTCGCTCTTGAGGTCGAGCGCGACGGATTCCTTGCCCCGGTTGAGCCACACGAAATGCGACGCCATCCCGCGCACGGCAGTGTCATAGGCCCGCGCGAAGTCCCCGCCGTCGACGCGTTCGACCTTGATGACCCGCGCGCCCTGATCGGCGAGATGCCGGGTGGCCAGCGGCGCGGCCACGGCCTGTTCGAGGCTGACGACGGTGAATCCCTCGAGCGGCAACGACACGACGTTCCTCCTAGTCCCGAGGCGCACGGGCGAGCAGTCGCCGCGCCCGTTCCACCACCGGCCGGTCCACCATCTGTCCGTCCACAGTGGACGCCGAATCGCCCGCCCCGACGACCCGCCGCGCCCAGTCCAGCTCGTCTTCCGTCGGCGCGAAACCCTGCCGCACCAAGGGAACCTGCTTCGGGTGGACGCACAGCTTCCCGCCGAAGCCCAGCCGCCGCGCGTGCTCGATGTCGGCCTGCAGCACCGCCAGGTCGCCGACCGCGGTGGTGACCCCGTCCAGCGGTGGCGCGATCCCGGCCGTCGCGCTGGCCAGCACGAGCCGCGACCGCGCGTAGCCCAGCGCCAACTCGTCGTCGTGCCGCACACCCAGTTGCGTGGACAGGTCGACGCTGCCGAACGCGACGCGCGCGACATTGCGCGCCCTGCACACCGCTGTGGCCGCCTCGATACCCGCCGCCGTCTCGATGATCGGCAGCAGCGGCGCCTCGATGCCCGACAGCACGTCCGGGTCCTCGGCCTTGGGCACGACGACCGGGCAGCCGTGGCGCGTCACCAGCTCCAGATCCGCCTCGTACCAAGGTGTTCCGGCGCCGTTGATCCGGACGAGCGCCTGGCCGCCGGCGCCCAGCCAGTCCCCGACGGCGGCCCGCGCGCGGTCCTTGTCCGCCTCGGCGACCGCGTCCTCGAGGTCCAGAATCACCGCGTCGGCGCCCGAAGCCACCGCCTTGCCGAAACGGTCGGGACGGTCGCCGGGCACGAACAGCACCGCCACCAGCGCGTCGAGCGTCATGCGAACGTCACCTCCGCGGTCGCGTGCCGCTCATCCCGAGCGGTCGCGACACGCAGGCTCGCACCGGCACCGTCCGGGTCGCCGAGCGCGCATACCTGCTCCCCGGCGAAGACGGGCTTGCGCAGCCGGAACGACACCGTGCGCACTTCCCGGTCCCGCACCAGGTCCAGCATCAGGATCGCCAGCAGCGGCCCGTGCACCACGAGTGCCGGATAGCCCTCGACCTCGCGGACATACGGGTCGTCGTAGTGAATCCGGTGCGCGTTCGCGGTGAGCGCGCTGTAGCGGAACAGCAGCCGTGGGTCGGCCCGCAGCGACCGCTGCCACGCCGCGTCGGAGGCAGGCGCGTCGGCGGTGTCGTAGTCGAAGCCGCGCGTCTCGTCGTCGCCCGAGCGGTAGACGACATCCTGCTCCTCGGCCACGCACAGCCGCCCGCCCTGGCTGATCTCGCTGCGCACGGTCACGAACGCCATCTCGCCGGTGCGGCCCTGCTTCACCACGACGTTCGTCATGCTGTCGACCCGTTCGGCCGGGGTGCCCAGCTCAAGCGGCTGCCGCACGTCGAGCCGGCCTCCTGCGAACATCCGGCGGCGGTCCGGGATCGGGGGCAGGAAGTGCCCCTGGCGGGGATGCCCGTCGTCGCCGAGGTCGCGCTGCGCGGGCCAGTCGAGGAAGTACAGCCAGTGCCACAGCGGGGGCAGGGTGTCCTGGACCGGCGGCTGGTCGAGCACCGCCGACAGCGCCGCGGCCGGGCCGGGCGGCAGCTCATCGACCGAGGTGACCGGGCCCGGACGCCAGGACTCCACGTATTCACGCAGGCTCATGAAACTCCTCAGCCGTACAAATCCTGGCCCATTCCTATCACGGCCACCGTTGACCGGGGAACACATTTGGCCGTACAAATGGCGGATGGGCACTCTGGACATCCTGACCGCAGACGAACGTATGGTCGTCGACACCGTGCGCGACTTCGTCGACAAGGAGGTCCGGCCGGTCGCGCGTGAGCTGGAGCACGCCAACACCTACCCCGGCGAGCTCATCGACCAGATGAAGGCGCTGGGCATCTTCGGCCTCGCGATCGACGACGAACACGGCGGCAACCCGGTGTCGATGCCCTGCTACGTGCTGATCACCGAGGAGCTCGCACGCGGCTGGATGAGCCTCGCGGGTGCGATGGGCGGGCACACCGTGGTCGCCAAACTCCTCCGCCATTTCGGGACCGACGAGCAGAAACGCCGGTACCTGCCGCGAATGGCCACCGGCGAGGTCCGCGCGACGATGGCGTTGACCGAGCCCGGCGGCGGCTCGGACCTGCAGGCCCTGCGCACGCTCGCCCGCCACGACGGCGACGGCTACCTCGTCAACGGGGCGAAGACGTGGATCACCAACTCGCGCCGCTCGCAGCTGATCGCCTTGCTGTGCAAGACGAATCCGGACGCCGAACCCCGGCACCGCGGCATCTCGATCCTCCTCGTCGAGCACGGCCCCGGCCTGACGGTGTCGCGGGATCTGCCGAAGCTCGGCTACAAGGGCGTCGAGACCTGCGAGCTGGTGTTCGAGGACTTCCACGCGCCCGTGGACGCGGTGCTCGGCGGGCAGGAGGGCCGCGGTTTCGGCCAGATGATGAAGGGCCTGGAGACGGGACGGCTGCAGGTCGCGGCGCGGGCGCTGGGTGTCGGGCGGGCGGCGTTCGAGGACGCGCTCGCCTACGCGCAGGACCGGGAGACCTTCGGCAAGCCGATCTGGCAGCACCAGTCCATCGGCAACTACCTCGCCGACATGGCCACTTCACTGTCGGCCGCCCGCCAGCTGACCCTGCACGCCGCCACCGAGGCCGAGGCCGGCCGCCGCGTCGACATGGAAGCCGGGATGGCGAAGCTGTTCGCGTCCGAGACGGCGATGAAGATCGCGCTCGACGCGGTGCGGATCCACGGCGGCTACGGCTACTCGACGGAGTTCGACGTCGAACGCTACTTCCGCGACGCGCCGCTGATGATCGTCGGCGAGGGCACCAACGAGATCCAGCGGGACGTGATCATGCGGCAGCTGATCAGCCGGGGCGGGCTCGAGTGAGCACCGACAGCGCGTACGGGCGGCTCGCCAGGCAGCTGCGGGAAAAGCTGCTGCGGCACGAGTTCCCGGCCGGGGTGCGGCTGCCGACCGAGGCCGAACTCGCCGACACCCACCGCGTGAGCAGGCAGACCGTGCGGCGCGCGTTCCAGGACCTCGTCGCCGAGGGCATGGTGTACCGGGTGCCGGGACGGGGCACCTTCGCGTCCTCGGGGCAGGGGCAGTACCTGCGGCAGTTCGGGTCGATCGAGGACCTGATGGGCCTGTCGATCGACACCAGCATGCGCCTGGTCAGTCCCCTGCGGCGGCAGATCGACGTCGACGCCGCCGGCCGCCTGCAACTGTCCGCGGACGGCGTCGACACGCTCTCCTTCATGCGGCTCCACGACGACACGCCGTTCTGTGTGACCACGGTGTTCCTGCCGCCCGAGATCGGCGCACTGCTGGCCCGCGCGCCGGAGCTGACCGAACCGGACACGCGCAGCAACGCCACGATCATCGGCCTGCTGGAGGGCCGGCTGCCGGACCCGATCGCGGAGGCGGAGCAGAGCGTCACGGTCGGCACCGCCACGCCGGAGGCCGTGCGGCTGCTGGGCTGCGAACCGGACCGGGCGCTGCTGCGCATCGACCGGCTGTACCTGTCCTCGGCCGGGGCTCCCGTCGAACTCGCGATCAGCCACTTCCTGCCGGAGCAGTACTCCTACCGCGTGCGGCTGCGTCGCCAGCCGTTCTAGATTTCTAGACCAGCAGGCCCACTGTGGTGAAGACGCCGGTACCGACGACGGCCGCCGTGACGGCCCAGAGTTGCCGGCGCGGCGCCATGCCCGCCCGGACCGAGCGCGAGAACGCCGCGGCCAGCAGCACCGACAGCGATGCGAACACGGCGGCGAGCACGTCCGGCACCGATCCGTGCACCACGGCGGTGCGCGCGAGCAGGACCGCCACCACGGCCCCGCTGAGCGCGGTCCGCTGCCAGGCCAGCGCGGTGCGCTCGGGCTGCAGGCCGGGGTCGCGCTCAGCCATCGAACTTGGTCAGCACCAGCGCGACCACCACGAGCCCGCCGATGGCCGCGGCCCAGCCGACCGCGAGCGGCAGCCACGTCATCGGCAGCGGCCGGCCGTGCCGCATCGCGCGCTGCACCTGCGCCCACCGCCGGTAGGAGAACGCGGCGAGCACCGTGCCGGTCACCGCCAGTAACGCCGCGAGGGCGGTGTGCAGGCCCTTGATGCCGAACGAAGGCACGAACTGGGCCAGCGCCACGGCGCCCGCGAGCAGCGCGAGCGCCGTGCGCAGCCAGGCGAGGAAGGTCCGTTCGTTGGCGAGGGTGAACCGGTAGTCCGGTTCCTCCCCCTCCTCGTACCAGCGGCGCTTCTCCTGCATGAGCCGCACGGTAGCTCATGCCGGCGAGCCCGCTCAGGCTCGGGCGGCCCGTTTCTCCAGGTACCGGCGCTCGGGCTCGCTCAGGGTGAGCCGCGCCGCGCGCCGGTACGCCTCTCGCGCGGCCTCGCCCTCGCCCGCCATCTCCAGCAGGTGGGCGCGCACCGCCTCGACGCGGTGGTGGCTGTTCATCCGGCTGTCGGCGGCGACGGCGTCGAGCAGATCGAGCGCGGCGCGCGGCCCGTCGACCATCGCGACCGCCACCGCGCGGTTGAGCGTGACCATCGGGTTGGGCGCGAGGCGGTCCAGGATCCGGTACAGCACAAGGATTTCGCGCCAGTCGGTGTCGTCGACGCCGGCCGCCTCGGCATGCACCGCCGCGATCGCGGCCTGCAGCTGGTAGGGCCCCAGCGCCGACTCCGCCAGTGAAGCGGAAACGAGCGCGACGCCCTCCTCGATCAGCGCCCGGTCCCAGCGCGCCCGGTCCTGCTCGGCGAGCGGGACCAGCACCCCGTCCGGCCCGGTGCGCGCGCTCCGGCGGGCCTCGGTGAGCAGCATCACAGCGAGCAGGCCCGCGACCTCCCCGCCCGGCCGCAGCGTGTGCACGGCGCGGGTCAGCCGGACCGCCTCGCGGGTGAGGTCGGTGCGCTGCAGGTCGCGGCCTTCGGTCGCGGTGTAACCCTCGTTGAAGATCAGGTACAGCACGTGCAGCACGGCGCTGAGCCGCTCCCCGGCTCCGCGGGCGGCGGTAGCCCGGAGGTCTTGATCTTCTGTTTGGCGCGGCTGATGCGCTGCGCCATGGTGGGCTCCGGGACGAGGAAAGCGCGGGCGATCTCCGCGGTCGTGAGGCCGCCGACCGCCCGCAACGTCAGCGCGATCCGCGACGCCTCGGACAGCCCGGGATGGCAGCACAGGAACAGCAAGGTGAGCGTGTCGTCCTCGGCCGGCGGCGGCTCGGCAGGCGGCGTGTCCATCGCCGCGACCGTCTCCTCGCGCCGCCGCCGGGCCTCGTCGCTGCGGGAGAAGTCGGCCAGCCGCCGGGACGCGACGGTGACCAGCCACGCGCGGGGGCTCGCCGGGACGCCCTCGTCGGGCCACTGCACGGCGGCGGCGAGCAGCGCCTCCTGCACGGCGTCCTCGCACGCGTCGAACCGGCCGTAGCGGCGGATGAGCGCGCCGAGGACCTGCGGCGCCGACTCGCGCAGCAGGTCCTCGATCGTCGCCGTCCTCACATCTCCATACCGGCGGAGAACATCACCGGGCGCACCTCGACACCCATCCCCTCGATCGACGCGTCGGGGATCATCGAGGCCAGCTCCAGCGCGCGCTCGCGGGACTCGACATCGACGAGGTAGAAGCCGCCGAGGAACTCCTTGGACTCGACGTACGGCCCGTCGGTGACGACCGGCGCCCCGTCGCGCACCCGCACGACCGCGCTGGTCGACGGGTCGCCCAGCGCCTCGGTGGTGATCAGCTCGCCGGACTCCCGGATCTTGTCGATGAACGCGCCGTGCCCGTCCCCGATCGCGGCGCGCTCCTCCTCGGTCAGCGCGTCCAGGATCTGCGGGTTGACGTTCATGATCAGCAGGTACTTCACGGTTCGGTCCTCCTCGTCGCGGGGTCTTTCGCGGAGTAGTCGGAGCGGCCGCGACGCGCTCGACATGGTGCCGGGAGAAATCTTTCGCCGGATCAGCGAGTGCTCTTCTCGCGCGGCATCTCGACCGCCTGCGCTACGCGCTTCTGCCACACCATGTACGCGCGCTGGTGGCTGTAGGACAGAGGCTCCCGAAGTACTCCTGCGCCGGGCCGTCGAGCACGGTGGCGAGGTCCTCGGGCACCGTCACCGTGCCGCTACCCCACCTCGAACGGCCGCACGAACCGGATGTCGGCGGCGAGGAACTGGGCGCGGGTGATCGCGCTGTCCGCGCAGACGGCGCTGGTGCGCGGTTCCAGCTCGCGGATCAGCGCGAACAGCGCGCCCCGCAGGCGCTGCACGGCCGCGCCGACACCCTGGCGGCACGGCGCGTAGTCCAGCGGCGCCGAGTCCGGCCGCAGCGCGGCCGTCACCGCGGCCGCGAGCTGTTCGGCCGCCTCCCCCGCCTCGGCGTGCACGACGGTTGGCTCCTCAGCGAGTTGCGGCGTCCCCGCGGCCACAGCCGTCATCGCTTCCCCTCCCACCTGATCGGTGTTCACACACCCTGCCCAGCAGAATTGCCCGGAAAGATGCAAGTCGAAACACCCGCGGGGGGTGAGAAGCGGCGGGCAGGGTCGCGGAGGTAACACCACGCGGCCGGCACCGATATGGGGATAACCAGGCCGAGGTGGTGCTCACTCCATGTCCGTTCCTCCGATCACCGCGAAAGCGCGGCATCGCAGGCTGCTGTGGTTCGCGTGCGCGCTCACGTTCCTCGTCGCGGGCAGCCTGCAGACCTACCTCGCGGTGAGCACCACCGCGTGGTGGGCGTGGGCGATGGCGGCCTTCTTCGTGGTGACCGGCCTGGCCTGCGCGGTGGCGGCCCTGCGCGGCCGTTACTGATCCGATCAAGAGCAGGCGGACCCCGAGCAGCGCGCAACCGTTGCTACGCAGGCCGGATCGCCGTGGCTGGGGTCGGATCAGTAACGATCGGCACAGCCGGTGATCCGGACGATCAGCTGCTCGTTGTTGACCGTGTAGCCGACGTAGTCGAACCCGATCCCGGTCCTCTCCACGAACTCGGTCCACGCGCGGTGCTCGTGGCTCTCCCAGCTCGTGTAGTTGAAGTACTCGTCGAACAGCACGATGCTGCCCGGCCGCAGCCGGTCGCCCGCCAGGTCGAGCACGGTCTTGGTGGAGGAGTAGAGGTCGGCGTCCAGGTGCAGGAACGCGACCGGCCCCGGGTGCGCGGCGAGGAAGCCGGGCAGCGTGTCGGCGAACAGGCCGACCACCATCTCGGCGCCGTCGACCTCGGGCACCTGGTGCACCGCAAACGTCCCCGCGGGCTGGGTGGTGCGCCAGTCCTCGGGCAGCCCGTCGAACGAGTCGAACCCATAGACCTCCCGCCCCTGGCACGCGGCCGAGATGACCTTCAGGGTGTTGCCGCTGAACACGCCGAACTCCAGCACCATGCCCTCGCCGCTCACCTGCGACAGGGCGTACTCGAGCGTCTCCAGGGGCGTGGTGAAGATCGGGGCCGTGGGCAGATGCTCGCGCAGGAACCGCTCCGTGGACTCGGCCGCGGCCCGTTCCCCCGCCGCGAACAGGTCACGGCGGGACCGGAACTCGACGTCGTGCACCGCACGGATGAGCCGGTCGGTCTCGTGCCGGACGTGGTTCTCCAGGTCCGCGCGGACCTTCTCGACCAGCGCCTCGGTGCGCGCGTAGTGGCGGTCGGCGACCTCGTCGGCGAGCCGCAGCAGCGAGCTGCGCACCTGGTGACGGATCCGGTCGAACACGAATCACTCCTCAGTCTGTCCGAACAGCCGCTGCCAGTTCGCGCGGCTGGTCAAGTCGGGCATCGCGGCACGGTAGCGCGCCCCGGCCCGCGGCGCAGCCCGGGTGAACCGGTACAGCGTCCGCGTGCCCCGCCGGGCCAGCGCCCGCAGCAGCGCCGGGTCGCGCCGGCGGAGCCGCACCCCGCTCTGCGAGGGGTCGGTCACCACCGCCGTGTCGAACAGCGAGACATGCCACCACTCGCTGTAGCGATCCGCAATCGTAGCGCCGCCCCGGGCCCGGCCCAACACCTGCCACACCGCACGCTTGGCCAGCACCAGGCCCGGCCTCGACGGGGTCGGCGCGGCGGGCACCATCGGCAGGCCGGGCGCGCCGCACGTCGGCTGCACGACGGTCTCCAGGTGCTCGGCCCGCAGCTTGCGAATGGCCGACGCGGCCTGCGCACCGCCGTCCGCGAGCACCTCCGGCCCGCGCAGGAAATCCTCGACCGCGATGATCAGGGTGAGTGCGAGGCCGTAGCGCATCGACACCAGATACCGCCACAGCTCGGCGAACAGGAAGCGCGCGGTCGCGGGAACGTCGAACTCGCCGTGCAGCGCCGAAACGATCAACGCGTTGCGCAGGCTGAAGTAGCGCGCCCAGTCGTCCCAGTCCTTCCACGCGAAGTCGGCGTGCCACACGCCCGCGCCCGGCAGCGTCACGGTCCGGTGCCCCGCGGCGCGGGCGCGCAGGCCGAACTCGATGTCGTCCCACTGGAAGAAGATCGGCAGCGGGTAGCCGACATCGGCGAGCACCTCGGGCGGGATCAGGCACGACCACCATGCGTTGTACTCGGCGTCGAGCCGGGCGTCCTGCCGGTTGTTCGTCAGGTCGGCGTCGTTGACAGCGCCCGGCACGGGCCGCCCGGCGCGCAGCCTCGGCAGGTCGGCGTGCTCGGCCGCGACATGCAACCTGTTGGGGTGCAACAACTGCAGCATCTGCCCGCCGACGATGAGCGGCTTCTCGGTACGGCTCGCGAAGGAGATCATGCGCAGCACCGTGTCGGGTTCGAGCACGATGTCGTCGTCCATCAGCAGCACGTACGGCCAGTCCGCACCGGCCGTGGCCTCGTAGAGCCCGCGCGTGAACCCGCCCGCGCCGCCGAGATTCGGCTGGCGCAGGTACCGGAGCTTCGCGCCCAGCTGCCCGGTCAGCGCCGCGAAGCCGTCCCGCGATTCGACCGGATCGCTGCCCTGGTCGACCACGTAAACCGTGGTCAGGCACGCGAGGCACGCGTCGTCCGCGGCGAGCGTGCGCAGCGTGGCGAGGCAGTCGTCGGCCCGGTTGTAGGTGCAGATCACCACGACCGCGTCCCGCTCGCGCACCTCGCCGGTCATTGCCCAGCGCACGTCCTCGACCACGAAATCGGCCGCGTCGCTGGAGATCTCCAGCGACAGGCCGCCGCCGTCGGTGAACCGGTCCAGCCGCGACGTCAGCTCGAGCGTGTCCGTGCCCGAGACGCGCCCGCTCTCGACCGCGCGCGGCCGCCCCATGCTGTCCGACGCGATGAGCCGGACCCGGCCCTTGCCGCGGCCCGCGACGCGCACCGTCACGGTGTCGGCGCGGGTCCAGCTCTGCCAGTACCCGGCCGGGAACCGGCCGAAGTAGGTGTCGGTGGTCACCGTCGCGTGCGGATCGAGCGTGACCCGCGTGCGTTCCGCGACGGCCACCCCCCGCTCGACGGTGCAGTAGAGCTCCTCGGGTTCCAGCTCACGCGGCGGCGCAAAGAAAGTGCGCTGCACCACGGACTCCTGACCGGGCCCCATCCACGGTCACCCCCACTGGGTCGACTGTGACGTGCGAACGTTCAACGTACCGCACCTGAGACGCGCGCCACAGGCGAGCTAGCCGGGCAGCCGGGTGAGTTTGTCCGGGTTGGCCATGTCGTAGATCGCCACGACGCGGCCGTCGCGGATCGCCATGGCCTGCACGTGCGCGTCGAGATCGAAGTACTGCTCGTCCTCGGCCGGCTTGCGCTGCAGGTAGAAGCCCAGGTCGCCGTTGACCAGCACCGGCCGGCCGGTGGCGAACGCGCCCGGCTCGTACATCTTGAGCAGGCCCTGGAAGAACCGCATGACCTTGTCCGCGCCGACCATGATCTGCCGCGTGGTGCGGGCCTTGCCGCCCGCGTCGCCGATGACCACCACGTCCGGGTGCAGCACCTCGGTCACCGCCTGCACGTCGCCCGAAAACAGGGCCTTCAGGAACTTCTCGAGGATCTCCTGCTGCTCGGCCATGGTCGCGCGCGGCGGTGGCTCGGCGTCCTTGAGCGCACGCCGTCCGCGCGACGCGTGCTGCCGCGCCGCGTCCACCGACACGCCCAGCACGTTCGCGATCTCGTCGAACGGCACGGCGAACGCGTCGTGCAGCACGAACGCGACGCGCTGCTCCGCGGTGAGCTTGTCCAGCACGACCATCGCCGCCATCCGGACGCCCTCGTCGCGCACAGCCTTCTCGAGCGGGTCCTCGCCCTGCGCCCCCGCGAGCGGGGTGACGATCGGTTCCGGCAGCCACTGCCCCACATACCGTTCGCGCTGCACCGCCGCCGACCGCAGGCGGTCGAGGCTGAGCCGCCCCACGACGGTGGTCAGCCACGCCTTGAGGTCGCGGATCTCGCCGGCCTTGTCCTCGGGCAGGCCCGCCAGGCGCAGCCACGCCTCCTGCACGGCGTCTTCGGCGTCCGACACTGATCCGGTGAGCCGGTAGGCGACGGCCGTCAGGTGGGCGCGGTGGCCGGTGAACTCATCGACAAGCCCCATGCCCACTATATTGTCAGAGTGGCAGGTCGTATCCGGGAAAGTGACATCGCGGAAGTACGCCAGCGCAACCGGATCGACGAGGTCGTGGGTGAGTACGTCGCCCTGCGCAACGCCGGGGGCGGGGCGCTCAAAGGGCTGTGCCCGTTCCACGACGAGAAGACCCCGTCGTTCAACGTCCGGCCCACGCACGGCACTTTCCACTGCTTCGGCTGCGGCGAGGGCGGCGACGTCATCAAGTTCCTGATGAAGATCGACCACCTCCCGTTCGTCGAGTCGGTCGAACGACTGGCCGACCGGGTCGGCTTCCGGCTCACCTACGAGGGTGGCGGCGGCAGCGTGCAGCGCGACCGCGGCACCCGCACGCGCATGGTCGAGGCGCACAAGGCGGCCGCCGAGTTCTACGCCGAGCAGCTGCGCACGCCCGGCGCCGAGCCGGCCAGGGCGTTCCTCAAGGAGCGCGGGTTCGACGAGGCCGCCGCGCAGCGGTTCGGCTGCGGGTTCGCCCCCGCCGGGTGGGACAAGCTGACGAAAAACCTGCTCAACCGCGGTTTCGAGATGGCCGAGCTGCTGAAGGCCCAGCTGATCAAGGAGGGCAGGCAGGGCCCGATCGACCGGTTCCACCGGCGGCTGGTGTGGCCGATCAAGGAGATCTCCGGCGACATCGTCGGCTTCGGCGCGCGGCGCCTGTTCGACGACGACCAGATCCAGGCCAAGTACCTCAACACCAGTGAGAGCCCGATCTACAAGAAGTCGCAGGTGCTGTTCGGGCTGGACCTGGCCAAGCGCGAGATCGCCAAGCGCCACCAGGTCGTGGTCGTCGAGGGCTACACCGACGTGATGGCGATGCACGCCGCGGGCGTGCCGACGGCGGTGGCGTCGTCGGGCACGGCGTTCGGTGAGGACCACATGAAGGTGCTCCGGCGCCTGCTGATGGACGACGACGCGTTCCGCGGCGAGGTGATCTTCACCTTCGACGGGGACGAGGCGGGACAGAAGGCGGCGCTCAAGGCGTTCGAGGGTGACCAGACCTTCGCCGGGCAGACCTACATCGCGGTCGCGCCGGACGGGATGGACCCGTGCGAGCTGCGGCTGGCCAAAGGCGACACGGCGGTGCGAGACCTGGTCGCGCGACGGATTCCGCTGTTCGAGTTCGCCATCCGCAGCATGCTGCGCGAGTACGACCTGGACTCGGTGGACGGGCAGGTCGCGGCCCTGCAGCGCACGGTGCCGCTGGTCGCGCGGATCAAGGACCGCGCGAAGCGGGACGGCTATGCCACCAAGCTGGCGTGGTGGGCGGGCTGGCAGGACGCCGACATGGTGGTGCGCCGGGTGCGCGAGTCGTCCGGCAACGGCGCCCCGGTCAACGGCGGGCGCCGCGCCCAGCAGCAGGACGGCGACGCCGAGATCGCGCGCCCGCAGCCAAAGGACCCCCGGTACCTGGCGCAGCGCGAGGTGCTCAAAAGCGCGCTGCAGGAGCCCGCGATCTCCGGGCCTCAGTACGACGCGCTGCCCGACGACGCGTTCACCCACCCCGCGTACGTCGCGGTGCACCAGGCCGTGGTCAAGGCCGGCGGGGCGAGCTGCGGGCTGACCGGGCCCGCGCTGATCGACGCCGCGAGCGCACACACTCCACAAGGGACAGTCCGAACGCTACTTTCCGAACTCGCGGTCGAACCGTTGCGCGCCAAGGGGGAAGCCGACGCGCGCTACATCGGCAGCATGCTCGCAGCCGTGCAGGAGAACCTCGTCGGGCGGCAGGTCGCGGAGATCAAGTCGCGGCTACAGCGGCTGTCGCCGATCGAAGCCGAGGAGGAGTACCGCGCGCTGTTCGGCGACCTCGTGGCGCTCGAGGAGTACCGGAAGGCGTTGCGGGAACAGGCGATCGGCGGGATGGACTGAGCCTGATGGGCTGGCTGCGGCGGTTGCTGGGCAACCAGGTTCCGGAGGGTTTCGCCGGCACGCTGGCGCACGCGGAGAACGCGCTCGCGTCCGCCGAGGTGGCCTACGGCTGGCATCTCGTGGTGACCGAACTGGGGTTGTGGCTACCCGAGGGGCGCCGCGTCGGGTGGCATCTGATCAGCAAAGCCGTGTGGCGCGAAGGAATTCTGACCGTGGTGGAGTCGGAGGAGGTCGGCACCGCCGGCGCCGCGGTGCTGCTCGCCGACCGCGAGCCGGTGCGCTACGCGTTGCCACGGCCGGGGAAGGTGCCGGCCATGGTGCGGCAGCACGTGGACGCGTCGATCCGGGGGCGGCACCGGCAGGAGCTGACCGGCGGCGGGGTGTGGTTCGTGCAGCGGAAGATCCCGGGGCAGGACGGGAGTGTGCTGCAGGCGCGGCCGGATTCCGGTGTGGACCCGGCGACCGTCGCGGCGATCGCGCGGGAAGCGGCGCAGGCGTTGCGGCCGCCGGGCGGCGGGGGCACGCTGGACGCATGACGGGGTATCGCGACCGGTGGATCGAATGCACCGAAGACGCCATTCGCGTGCGCGGCTATTACTTCCCTTGGGGCGCCAAGAAAATCCCTTATGCGTCGATCGGTTCGGTTCGCCGGGTCGAGACCGGCCTGCTGCGCGGCCGGGGCCGGATCTGGGGCACGGCGAATCCCCGCTACTGGGCCGGTCTCGATCCCCGGCGACCCGCCAAGGAGACCGCATTGATCCTCGATCTCGGCCGTTTCGTGCACCCGTTCGTGACCCCGGACGATCCGGACGCCGTCGAGTCGATCATCCGGCTGCACGCCGACGTCGGTCCCGCGGACGAAACCACGCGTGGCCCGATCGTGTGATCGCGAGTATCGGTGTTCATGTGGAGCCCGGCGAAATACCTGGAGTACGCGGACCTGCGGGCACGCCCGTTTCATGACCTGATCGGGCGGATCGGCGCGGAATCACCCCGGCGGGTGGTCGACCTCGGATGCGGTCCCGGGAACCTGACCACCGCGCTGGGCGAGCGCTGGCCGTCCGCGACGATCGAAGCGTACGACAGCTCCCCGGAGATGGTGACCGCGGCCCGCGCCGCCGGCGTCGATGCGCAGTTGCTCGACGTGCGCGACTGGGTCCCGGCCCCCGACACCGACGTCGTGGTGACGAACGCGGTCCTGCAGTGGGTGCCCGACCACCCCGATCTGCTACGCCGCTGGGCGGAACAGTTACCGGCCGGCGCCTGGCTCGCGATGCAAGTGCCCGGAAACTTCGCCGCCCCGTCGCACACGCTGCCGCGTTCGCTGGTGTCCAGCCCCCGCTGGGCATCGCAGCTGGATCCCTTGCGCGTCGAGGACACGGTCCTGAGCCCCCGCGAGTACGCCGACCTGCTCGCCGACACCGGCTTCGCCGTCGACGCCTGGGAAACGACCTATGTGCAGCCCCTGACCGGTGAGAACGCGGTCCTGGAGTGGATCACGGGCACCGCGCTGCGCCCCGTCCGCGCCCGGCTGCACGACGCGGCGTGGGCCGACTTCCGCGCCGAGCTGGCGCCGATGCTCGCGGACGCCTACCCGGCCCGCCCGGACGGCACGGTGTGGTTCCCCTTCCGGCGGATCTTCGTGGTGGCACGGGCTACTTGACAGTTTCTCAGCGTGAGCTTGTCTACCTAGGTAGCTTGCCGCGGGTGTCTGGCCGCCCGCCATCCGGGTCGGCGGCCGCGCCCGACATCGCCTCCGTGCCGACAGTGATCATCTTCGCGGACGGTGTCGAACAGCGCCGCCGGTTCGGAGTGAAGACGGCACGGCAGCTGCGGTCGGCCATCGCCAAGGTCGCTTCGGGAGACGGCTGAGGCGATCGGGAGGTACCGTCAGGTCTCATGACGACTGACTGGAGAGCCGACCTCGTCAACCGCGTGCGGGCGCTCATCGTCAAGGCCGAGCCCGGTGTGGCCGAGGAAGCGAAGTGGCGCAAGGCATCGAACCCGGACGGCGTACCGACGTTCTCGTACTCCGGTCTGATCTGCACGGTTGAGACGTACAAGGACAAGGTGAAGATCACCTTCGCGAAGGGCGCCGCGCTCACGGACCGCGACGGGCTGTTCAACGCGAGCACGGGCGCCGGCACGCGGCGTGCGATCGACATCCACGGCGGTGACGAGCTCGACGAGGACGCCTTCCTCGTGCTGGTGCGCGAGGCGATCGACCTCAATCGCGCGTGACATTCCCGGTGCTGCGCGGGGAGCCCGAGGTGGTGTTGTTCGAGGAGCAGCGCCCCCGCTTGTTCAGGTCGGCCTACCGGCTGCTGGGCTCGGCCGCGGATGCCGAGGATACGGTGCAGGAGGCGTTTCTGCGGTGGCACGGCGCCGATCGGTCGGTCATCGCCTCGCCCGCGGGGTGGTTGACCAAGGTGACCACCAACCTGTGCCTGAACCGCCTTGCGTCCGCGCAACGGCGACGTGAGGGTTATGTCGACCCGTGGCTGCCGGAACCGGTCCCGACCGGCGCCGGCGTCCTGGGGCCGCTGGAGACGGTCGAGCATGCCGCATAGTTGACAGCAAGACGAGCGTTAGGGCCGCTCATGAAAGAACCCCAGGCCGCTGACCTGGGGTGATGCTCCCCCGCTTGGACTCGAACCAAGAACCTGCCGGACGTCTTACCACCCCTCCGGACTCTGCTGGTCGCCTCCTGATTACGCCTATGACCTGCAACGACGGGCTTCGCGTGATCGTGACAGCGCCCGTCGGGAGCCCGTCATTTTCGGTCGTTTCTGGCGGGCAAACGGCGGGTCGTCCGAGCTGAGGCCGCCTACCTGGACAGGCGCGCATGCAACCAGGCGCCACCTGACCGAATCGCCACTGACTCCCCTCCCGCTGTCCCGCATCGCACCTGTCTGCTTCAAAGCGCGGTCGTGTCCGGTCTGGGCCGGTAGACTCCACCGCGAAGATCACGGCGCGACACGACAGCACGGGGGATTGTGATGGCCGGATTCGAGAGCAACCCGGGTCAGCCGCAGCCCGCGGCATCCAACCCGATGGCAGACCTTGCTGCAGGTGCCGCACTGGGCGGCAGCATGCTCAGTGCGCAGGCGATCGACGCCACCAAGGCGCAGGTTCAGAAGCTGGTCGACTCGGCCAAATCCGGCGGATTCGCCATCGACGAGCAGGGCGGCGACGAGTACATCCGAGTGTTTCGGGATTTCGAAGACGTGCTGAACAACCTGCAGAACACCGTTGCCGACGCCAGCCAGTCGCCGAAGCTTGGCGGCAGCGACTATGCGAGTCGGGTTGCGGCCCATACGGTGTCTATCGCCACCGGAGACGCGCAGTCCTTCGGCACCGCGCTACAGTCGCTGACCGTGATCGTGCAGCAGGGTCGGCAGGCCTTCGAGGAAGCAAAGAAGCGGTACGCCCAGATGGACGACGACGCAAGGCAGACCTTCGGTGGGGCGCAGGCCTAGAACATGGCGAACATTCGTTCTTCACGAGCCATTCAGCTGTCGCTTGCCGTGGCCACGCTCACCGTCGCTGTCGCGTGCTCGTCGGAGCACCCGGGCACCGCGCTCCCGGTGACCAGTGGCGCTGCTGGTTCGACTCCAGCGACATCCGCCGGACCCGCGACAACTGCGACGGGCGGCGATTCCAGGCTGACGTCGTTAGACGCATGCAGCCTGCTCACCGGCCAAGAAGCAACAACCTTGTTCAAGGCGCAAGGATCGGGCCGGAATGATGAGACGGCGAGCTCAGGCGCCACAGGCAACTGCAAGTGGACGGGCCGGTCTGCCAACGACAGCTCGACCAGTCTCAGCATCAGCGTTCGGGCGACTCAGGGACTCGACCAGGTCGACAACGACGGCGGGACCATCACGTCCGGCAACGTCAACGGTCGCCCGGCCACCAAGGTCGCCAGGAACACAGGCGGCTATTGCCTGATCTCGCTCGCGACGAGTCCAAGTTCGAGGGTCGATCTCGGCTACGTGATCGGCGCCTCCCAGGACAGCACCGAAGTTTGCCAAGTCGACAGCCAGATCTCGTCGACGGTTGAGCCGAAGTTGCCCGCGTACCAACCCTAGGCGGCTGGCATCGGGGTAGCCCCGGCGCTCGCGAACGGGGTAACCTCAGTCCTCCTCCAGTCCGGCGGCTTGTCAGGCGTCAACACTCCCTTGCCGCGTCCTGTGCGAATGCAAATCGCCGATGCGTCGCCATCACCACCGTCCCTGCCGCACCTTGACGGCGACGGGCGGGGTCAACCCGGAACCCCGATCGCGCTACCCGTGAAGCCGGCCACGCAACCGAACGTCGCGAGGCGACCCACTGGCGCGATCGGGCGCGAAGCGGGGTTGACGTCGGCCGCCGCCGTAAGACACTCCGCGGCGTGCGGGGATGGTGCCGCAGCAATGACTTCCGAAGATGATCGTTCGACGACTTCCGCGCGATCCGGCACGTAAGGCGCGTTAGCCGGAGGCCCGTCGTAGAAGCCCGCCCCAGAGCGAAGCGGAAGGGGCGGGCTCGTGCCTGTCCGGCGCGCGTCCGCCCCGCGACCAGCGGGAGCGGCTTGAAGACGCATGGAAAGTCATCACGACATGCCACTCTCGACATTCCACTCTCACATCAGACTTGCCACTCTCGTGCCACTCTCAGCCACGGCACTCGACAGACACTCGGACAAGGCAGATCGCCTCCCACTGCGACGCATACTGCCCCACCTGCTCAAACACCAGCGCAACCGCGCGCTCGCGGAACTCACGCGAGTACCTCGTCCTCCGGGCCATGATCCACATCCTCACTCACACGAGGAGTCCCCATCAAACCCAGGGCGGTTCACGGACTTGCTTGGGTAGTAACACGGCGGACTTATTGCCCCACGCACCCAGACTTGATCACGACGCCGACACCCTGAACACCACGAACACGCCCGGCACCTGCCCGGCGGGGTCATCCCATCTCCGAACATTCTCACCACGAACGCCGCCGTCATGCTCAATGCCGGGCAACACCGAGTAGATCGCGCCCTTCTACTCGCTGATCCCGACAGGACCCAAGGAGGACCGGGTCGGTACCGCGATCGTCCCGGTCGACGACGCGCACACGATTCAGTGGTAGATCTGGTACGACCCCGAGTGGCCGCTGCGTGACGGCACGGACCTGGCCGCACAGTTCAGGCCCATGCTCGAGCATCCGGACGGCTTCGCTGTGACGGTGCGCGGAAAGCCCGTTGGGCAGGACCGGCAGCGGTTGGCTGCCGACCACTTCACCGGGATGACCAGCGCGCAGTTGGAGGACATCGCGGTGCAGGAAAGCCAGGGCGCGATCGCGGAGCGGACCAAGGAGCACCTCGGGTCCAGCGACCCGTTCATCACGCGTGCGCGCCGGCTGTTGATCAAGGCCGCTCGGGACCACCGCCGGACCGGGGAGATCTTTCCCGATCCGCACACCGTGTCGCTGCGTTCAGTGCGGGCGCTCGCGGTCGACATCGCCGCCGACCAGGACTGGCGAACGGCATCCGGCTGACCGGACCGGCGCAGCCGAGCGCGCCGGCGATTCATGCAGGCGGATCACCGGTGACAGGCAGCCTGATTGTCACGGTGCGCTAAAGCTTGGGCTCACACCGTTAACATGGATACGCTGGGGAGCGATTCATCGGCGGACATATCGGGACGCGCTCGCGCGGCGCAGCACGCTTGACTCGAGGGGACCTCATGGCGCAGTCCTTGTTCAGCACGACCGAACGAGGGAACGGCCAGATCAGCGCGGAATTACACCATCCGCCTGCGCTGTTCTACGCGCTGGTACACAACGACGTACCGGCGGCAGCGGACCTGCGCATCGAGAACCACACGGGCGCCGACCTCGGGCCGGTCGAGGTGAGCGTCCAGTTGGCCGGCCCGGATGGTCCTCTGTCGGAGGTCTGGAGCAGGCGCACGCGAACGCTGCCCGCTTCCGGCGCATTGTGGTGGGACGACTTCCGAGATCTGGTGCCCGACGCTGCGGCTCTCCGTGCCGCCGACGAGGCGTTTCCCGTCACCTACCGGGTGACCGTCCGAGCCGAGGGAGCGACCGAACTTGCTTATTCCGCCCCGTCCCGGGCACTAGCGCACAATGAGTGGCTCAACTCCCCCAGCGTGTACGAGTCGATCGCCGCGTTTGTTCAACCCAATGCCGACTCCGTCGGCCACATACTGCGCGTTGCGGCGGACCTGCTCGAACGGGACACCGGCTCGGGATCCATGCAGGGCTACCAGGCCGACCCCAAACGAGTCACCCACATCGGTGCCGCGATCTACGAAGCCCTGCGCAGCGAGGCGATCACGTATGTTTCGCTGCCTGCATCCTTTGAAGAAACCGGGCAAAAGGTGCGAACCACCGCTTCTGTGCTCCGTGATCGCTTGGGCAACTGCATCGATCTTGCCGTGACCTACGCGGCGTGTCTGGAAGCCGCGGGCCTGCACCCCCTGATCTGGTTCGTCGAGGGTCATGCGTTCGCGGGGTTCTTCCTGCACGATGACCGTCTGCCCGAATCGGTGGCGCTCGAGGCGAACCAGCTGGTGAACATCGTCGAGTCCGGTACGGCAATGCCGGTCGAGCTCACCGGCATCGGGCCGGGAAGTGGAACCCTCACCTTCACGCAGGCCGTCGAGTCGGCCATCGGGCACGTCCGCGGCGGCACCGAGCTCCTGGGCATGGTGGACGTGCACCTGGCCCACAAGTCGGGCATCCGCGCCATGCCGTCCTCGGACACGGCCACGCCGGACGTGACCATCAAGTCGTCCACGCCGCCGCCACCCAGAAGCATCACGGAGCTTCCCGCGGAACTGGTCAGGGCCGGCGTCTTCGAGGAAGACGAGAACCTCGAGATCCGCGCCACCGACGACGGGGCGCCGCCACGCATCCATGCATGGCGCCGGGCTCTGCTCGATCTCAGCCTGCGAAACCCGCTGCTTAAACTGCCCCGCACTGGGAAAGGCCTCGACCTGCACGTACCCGGCGGGGCACTGGCCGAGCTCGACGACCTGATCCACGACAACAAGGCCATCCGGATCGTCGCGCAGGACCTGGTCAGCGGCGTCCACAGGCTCAAAGGCATCCACCGCGCCCAGGAGCTGGATCCCTCCGCGGTGGCCGACGAGCTGCGCACGGACAAGCGCATCTACGGCGCGGTCACCGAGGCCGGTTACGTCAGCAAGATGCGGGCGCTCCAGCGGGACGCGCGCACTCTGGAACAGGAAACCGGCAGCAACTACCTGTACCTGACGCTCGGCGCCCTGGTGCACGCGACGCCCAGCGGCGAAGGCCGAGCTCCGTTGTTCCTCGTCCCCGTCCGCATCGAAGGCGGCACCGGACGCAAGCCTTACACGATCGTTGTCGACGGTGACGAGACGGCCGCGCCCAACTGGTGCCTGATCCAATGGCTCAAGGTCAAGCACAACGTACGGATCCCGGAGCTCGAGCACCCGATCACCGACGAGTCGGGCATCGATATCAACAGGTCCCTCACCGCGATCCGCAAGACCCTGGTCGAAAACAACCTCGACCACCGGATCGATGAGTCGGCGAGCCTGCGGCTGCTGCAGTTCTCGACGTTCCAGATGTGGCGTGACCTCACCCAGTATTGGCAGACGATCCTGGCCAACCCGGTCGTCGAGCACCTGGTGAACCGCCCTGGCGAACCGTTCATGGACCCGGCTGGGACCGACGACCCCCGCGTCGACGAAACGGAACTGCAGCTGCCGATTCCCGCCGACGGCTCGCAGATGCGAGCGATCGCGATGGCCGAGCAGGGCCGGTCGTTCGTGCTCGAAGGCCCACCCGGCACCGGTAAGTCGCAAACGATCACCAACCTGATCGCGCACGCGATCCGCACGGGCAAGACGATCCTGTTCGTCGCCGAGAAGCAGGCGGCTCTGGATGTCGTCAAGCGGCGCCTGGGCAAGGTGGGCCTGGAGCACTTCTGCCTCGACCTGCACGGTCGTAAGCAATCAGTCCGCAGCATCCGGCAGCAGCTCAAGGATGCGCACGAGCAGCACGCCCGCGCCGACGATCACGGGTGGCGTGTTCTGGAGGCACGCTACCGGGCCGAGATCACCACGCTGCGCGGCTACCCGGACCAGTTACACAACCCGAACGCCGCTGGCTACTCGTTCTGGTCGGCGTACCAGACCAGACTCGCCCACGACGCCGGCGTAACCGCGCCGGTTCCGGCGAGTTTCTTCTCCTTGCCGGAGGATGTCCGCGCCACCGCGACCCATGCGGCGGCCGAACTCCCCACCACCGCTAAGTCGGCACAGCTCCGCCCGGAACACCCCTGGTCGCTCAGCACGCGCCGGGACATGAGGGGGCTCGACACCGAAGCGGTAACCCAGGTGGCCGAGCAGCTCGAATCCGCCAGGGCCGCGTTCGTGCAGTTCCCGCCCGCGTTGCGCACCGCGATCGAGGGGCTGCCCAATCCGACGGCGCTCGGGGCAGCGCTCGCCTGTGCGCACCTCGCCGGATCCGGCCGCTTGCCGGGCGAGTCCGAGGTCTCGTCGGCCCGCCGCCCGGGTTGGGACGCGAACGCGGTCGCACTGGGCACGGCGATCGACGAGTTCCGCGCCGCACACAAACCGGCGCTGGATACTTTCCGCCCCGAAACGTTTGTGCACCCGGAATTCGAGGACTGGTCGGCCGCGGCAGTCGCCTCGAGCAAGGGACTGTTCGGCAAGAAGAAACGCCGGGCAGCCTTGGCCAAGCGGATCCGACCCTGCGCCCTGCCCGGCACCACAGTCGATGAGAGCACGGTGCTCGAGCACGTCGCCGGCCTGGTCGCAGCACGACAGGCCGCGGGCATGCTCAACGCCCAGATCAAGACCCTCCCGCCGTTCGGTCTCGGAGCCGGCTGGCTGCCCACCCAACCCGACGCGAGGCAACAGTGGAACGCCGCCGTCCAGGCCGTCATGACCTCACGGGAGCTGAGCGCCAGTCATCCAGAGGTGTGGCGCGCCCTGCTGACC
>DATFHB010000064.1:0-113643 GCA_035248845.1 Amycolatopsis sp.
GAGGTGGGCACCTCGGCCGAACCCAAACTCGACCTGATCGCCTCGCTCAAACCGGACCTCATCCTCACCAACAAGGTGCGCCACGACAAGATCTACGACCAGTTGTCCAAGATCGCACCCACGGTGATGACCGAGACCACCGGATTTCCGTGGAAAGCCAACCTTGCCGTCCACGCCCAAGCATTGGGCAAGGAAAAGGAAGCCCAAGCCGCCCTCGCCGCCTACGAAGCGCGTGCCAAGAATCTCGGTAGCGCGATCGTCGCCAAGAACGGCAACAAGGTCCCCACGGTGTCGGTGACCCGGTTCATGGCCGGCAAGATCCGCATGTATCAGAAATCCAACTTCTCCGGCGTCATGCTCGCCGACATGGGCATGGCCCGGCCGGCCTCGCAGAACGCCGACAAGTTCGACAACGAGATCAGCCCCGAACTCATCGATCAGGCCGACGCCGACGCCCTGTTCGTCACCACCGCCGTCTCCCCCGACAAGACCCAGAAGCGGGCCGTGGAAGCCAGCCCGTTGTGGGCCCAACTGAACGCGGTCAAGACCGGCAAGGTGTTCAACGTCAAGGACGAAGTGTGGATGTCCGGCATCGGCGTCCAGGCCGCCAACCTCGTGCTCGACGACCTGGCCGCCGCATTCGGCGTGGACCCTCAGCGATCCTGACCCGTGACCACCGTCCCTGATGGAGAGTGGACATGTTGTGCGACAACAAGGTCAAGCGGAAACTCGCCGTCGGCGATGAGGTCTTCGGGCTGTTCTGCGCGGTTCCCGTGCCCGCGATGATCGAGATAATCGGCTGCAGCGGATACGACTTCGTCGTCATCGACAGCGAGCACACCCTCGTCGACCCCCAGCAACTGGAGAACCTCATCCGCGCCGCCGAAGCGGTCGACCTCACCCCGTTCGTCCGCGTTCCCGGTATCGATCCCGGCGCGACACTCCGAGCGCTCGACGCCGGCGCCATGGGTATCGTCCTACCCCACGTGCGGCGACGCTCTGATGTGGACAACGCGATCCAGGCTGCGCGCTACCACCCCGAAGGCATGCGCTCCCTCGCCGGCGGGCGGGTTCCCGGATTCGGCCGCATCGACCTTGCCGAATACATCCGGCGGGCCAACGCCGAAACCATGATCATCCCCCTGATCGAGGACGCCGAGGGTGTGGACGCCATCGACGACATCCTCGCCGACGGCGGCATAGACCTGATCATGCCCGGGCACGCCGACCTGTCCCAGTCCTACGGCGTGCCCTGGCAAACGCGCCATCCCCGAGTCGGCGACGCCCTGAATCGGCTGCACGCCGCCTGCGCCCACCATGGCGTGCCCTTCTGTCCGATCACCCGCACACCCCAAACCCAGCAGAGATGGCGAATGGCCGGCGTCACTGCCTTCATCCTCGGCGAGGAACGCGATCTGGCCGCCCAAGCACTCCGACACCATCTCGCCAAAACCACCGGGAGCTCGCGATGACCACGGCCACCCGGACTCTTCGCCGCAGAGCCTGAGCCGGCGGGCGAAGGTGGGATAAGGCAAGGTAGAACGACGCCGGACCGGGTTATGCCGTCACGGCCGCGGGCGTAGCCCGGTGGTGGTGACCGTGATGAGCCGACGGACCGCGGCCTGGGAGGAAAGCTCGCCGGCCGCGCCCAGCGCGTGCACGCAGTCGCGGGCCGGCTCGACCGGGACGAGTCCGCGCTGCGTCGGGCCAGCGCGTCCGGGAGGCTGCCCTGGCCGGCCTCGTAGGCGGTGCTGGTCCACGTCACCGCCGAGGGCGCGTCGGAGCAGGGCGCCGACCGCCTCGCGCGGTGCCACACCGCCTTCGCGGATGAACAGCACCACTTACAGCGTCGCGGGGTGCTACCGGAGCGGAATGTCGATCCCGTGTTCGAACGCGGGTCGGGGACCGTGGATTCGCCTGTCGCCTTCGTTGATGCCGACATCGTTGATGCTGGCCTCGCGGCGGCGCATCAGGCCGCGCGCGTCGAACTCCCACAGTTCGTTACCGTAGCTGCGCCACCATTGGCCCTCCGCGTCGTGCCACTCATACTGGAAGCGGACGGCGATCCGGTCCTCATGGAACCCCCAGAGGCTCTTGCGTAGCGCGTAGCTCAGTTCACGCTCCCACTTCCGCGTCAGGAAGGCGACAATCTCCTCTCGGCCGTTGACGAACACGTCTCGGTTTCGCCACCTCGAGTCCGGCGTGTAGGCCAGTGCCACTCGCTGGGGGTCGCGGGTGTTCCACGCATCCTCAGCTGCCTGGACCTTCTGCACGGCTGTCTCGTGCGTGAACGGCGGGTAGGGCGGGCGATCTTCCGGCACTGCAACCTCCACATATCGAGAACGGTCGTTCTACAGCAGCTTACCCTAGGGTAGACAACGATCGTTCTCAACATCGAGGAGTCCTGGATGCCGGCCCCGATCACCGAGGAACAGAGCCATCTGGACCGCGAAGCATTGCTTGACGCAGCGGAGAAGCTCTTTTACGGGCGTGGCATCCAGGCTGTGGGCATGGACGAGATCCGCGCGGCATCCGGTCTGCCGCTGAAGCGGATCTACCGATTCTTCCCGGCGAAGGATGAGCTCGTGGTATCGGTGCTCAAGCGTCGCGACCAACGATGGAGAGCAAACCTGGCCGCTCACGTGGAACAGGTCCTTGATCCCGACGCGCGCGTGCTCGCGGTCTTCGACTGGCTTGGCCAGTGGTTCGCAGAACCCGGTTTCCGAGGCTGCGCCTGGGTCAATGCCCACGGCGAACTCGGTGCATCGTCCGAGGCGGTGCTTGCCGAAGTCCGGTCACACAAGCAGGCATTCCACGATCAGATCGCGACGTGGGTCCACGCCACCGGGGTGCCGGTGGTCGAACCAGTTTTCCTGCTCGCCGAGGGAGCCGTCGTGACCGCCGGCATCACTGGCGATCCAGCGCCAGCCCGTCATGCGCGCGCGGCCGTCGCGACGATGCTCGACGCGCCTCGATCCCCTGCCACACCGTCTCCAACCTCCTGACCCACAGCTACCGAACGATCACGATGTGGTGCGCTACAACCGGATCACCGGAAGTGCACAGGACTTCGGACATCTGTGCAGTCGACTCCGGACATTGACACGTGGCTGAGTACCTGGCTGGCGGGCAAGAAGAATATCCGGCGCAACACCCGCCGAACACAACGAGGAGATCGCGTCTGCGCCTGATGGACGTACACCTGGAGGCTCGCTCGATCGACGTGGCCAACCAGATCGTGCAACACGGCTGGGAAACCGCCATGAGCGCACCCAAGACCGACAGTTCCGAAAGCACCGTCGCCCTCGACGAGGACACCGCTCTGGTGCTCACCGGACACCTCCACCGACGCGACGCCGAGAAATAGGCCGCCGGGCAAGACTGGGTGAAGTCCGGGCTCGTGGTCAACCAACCCGACGGCCGCGCCCAGCACCCTGCGGACGTGACCGACCGGTTCGCCTTCCTCACCCGCCAAGCCGGGCTTCCCCCGATCCGACTCCACGACCTCCGTCAGGGC
The DNA here is from genome assembly GCA_035248845.1 of Amycolatopsis sp. Taxonomy (GTDB): domain Bacteria; phylum Actinomycetota; class Actinomycetes; order Mycobacteriales; family Pseudonocardiaceae; genus Amycolatopsis_E. The sequence goes on from DATFHB010000064.1 coordinate 3,518, forward strand.
GCGGCGACCTTCGCGCGCGCCGCCGGAGTGGACCTGAACGTCGTGCAGCACAGGCTGCGGCACTCGTCCATCACCGTGACCAACGACACCTAAACCACCGTCCTGCCCCAGGTCGCCTGAGCCGCGGCCGAGGCCACCGCCAAGATCATCCCGCTGCACCGGGCTTGCAGCCTCGGGCTCCCTTCGGGGACACATCAGACCACAATGGACAGTGGTTGAGAACCCGCTGAAACGACAAAACCCGAGGTCAACGCAGAAGTTGATCTCGGGCTTAGAAGTGCGCCATCAGGGACTCGAACCCCGAACCCGCTGATTAAGAGTCAGCTGCTCTGCCAGTTGAGCTAATGGCGCAGATCCTGGCCGCCGGGGAGGTTTCCCGTGGCGACGTCGGAAAGATTAGCACGGGCCGCAGTGGGTGCTCACGGAGGGTCCCGAAACGCCGATATGCGGAAGAGTGCCTGGTCGCGGTGGGTCATCAGGCAAACTGTAGTCACCCACTACGGGCAATCGAGCAGAAAACGGGCAACTTGGGGGCAGGATGGTGCGGCGTCTCGGGCTGGTGTTGGTTCTGGCGGTACTGGCCGGGTGTACATCGGCGCCCGCGGAGGTTCCGCAGACGCCGCAGGGCTCCACATCCACCACCGTCGTCCAGCCGGCGGCCCTGGCCCTCACACCGGCGCCCGGCGCGAAGGACGTGGCGCCCGGCGAGCCCGTTTCGGTGGCCGTACACGACGGCAAGATCGGCCAGGTCACGCTCACCGGCGCGAACGGCAAGCACGTCGCCGGGCAGGCCAAGCCGGACGGCAGCGGCTGGGAGTCCACGGAACCGCTCGGCTACGGCAAGAGCTACACCGTCACCGCGACGGCGGCCGGCGCGGACGGCAAGCCCGCCACGTCGTCTTCGACGTTCACCACGATCGGCAAGCCGAAGCGGACGGTGTCGGTGTTGACGAACCTGCTGGACGGCGAGACGGTCGGCGTCGGTATGCCGCTGATCTTCACTTTCAGCGGCAAGGTCACCGACAAGGCGGCTGCCGAGCGTGCTGTCCGCGTGGTCACCCAACCCGCCACCGAGGGCGCGTTTCGCTGGTTCGGTGATACCCAGTTGATCTGGCGCCCGAAGGACTACTGGAAGCCGGGCACGAAGGTCTCGGTCGACGCCGCGGTCTACGGCAAGAACCTCGGCGGCGGCGCGTTCGGTGCCGAGGACCGGACGGCGAAGATCACGATCGGTGACAAGGTCGTCGTGGTGGCCGACGGCGGCACCTACCAGATGAAGGTGTCGGTCAACGACATCGAGGTGCGCACCATGCCTACGTCGATGGGCAAGAAGGGCCACAACACGCCCGCCGGCACCTACACGGTGATGAGCGAGCACGTCGGATACACCATGGATTCCGGCACCTACGGCGTGCCCGCCGACACGCCTGGGGGCTACCGCACGTACGTCCAGTACGCGGTTCGCCTGTCCAACAGCGGCATCTTCTACCACTCGGCCCCCTGGTCGGTGGGGTCGCAGGGACGTCGCAACGTGAGCCATGGCTGCCTGAACCTGTCCACGGACAACACCAGGTGGCTGATGGACCTGTCGAAGAAGGGCGACCTCGTGACGGTCGTCAACAGTGGCGGTCCCGCGCTGCAACCGACCGACGGGTGGAGCGTGTGGCAGCTCGACTGGCCGGCCTGGACCAACAAGTCCTGACCGGCCCGGAAAGGACGAACCCCGCCTCGCGGCAAGATGGCCACGAGGCGGGGTCTCGGAGGGTGAGTGACGGGACTTGAACCCGCGACTTCCTGGACCACAACCAGGTGCTCTACCAACTGAGCTACACCCACCATGTGAGGCCGTTTCGGCCTCAGCCCGGATATCGTAGCGTGCCCCCCGCACCCCCTCGAAGCGGGTTACCCGCCGTGCCGTCTGCGGACCTCGGCGGCCGCCGAGCGGGCCTGGTCACTGGTCGGTCCTGGTTGCGGCACGAACGCGGTCTTGCGGTAGTAGTCGAGCTCGCCGATCGACTCCTTGATGTCCGCGAGCGCGCGGTGCGCGAGGCCCTTCTCCGGCTTGGCGTAGTAGATCCGCGGGTACCAGCGGCGCACGAGTTCCTTCACCGACGACACGTCCACCATGCGGTAGTGCAGATGCCCGTCCAGCGCGGGCATGTCCCGCACGATGAAGCCGCGGTCGGTCCCGATGGAGTTGCCAGCGAGGGGAGCGGTCCGCGGCTCGGGCACATGCCGGCGTACGTAGGCGAGCACCTGCGCCTCGGCGTCCTCGAGCGTGACCGTGGAGCGGCGGACCTCTTCGGTCAGGCCGGACCGGGCATGCATCTCCCGGACCACGTCGGGCATGTTGGCCAGCTGTTCGTCACTCGTGTGAATGACGAGGTCCAGACCTTCACCGAGAACGTTGAGCTCGGCGTCGGTCACCAGCACGGCGATTTCGATCAGTGCGTCCTTGGCGAGGTCGAGCCCCGTCATCTCGCAGTCGATCCAGACAAGACGGTCGGTCACCCGAAAACCCTAACCCGCCCGCTCACCGGACGGCACAGCGGAACGGGCCGCCCGACCACGGCCCGTTGCGCTGTCCCGCCCGGCTCAGTCGTTTTCGAGCTGAGTGATGATGGTTTTCGCGTCGTTGATGGGATCGCGAAGCCGGTTCCCACCGAACCGGCCGACGAGGACGGGCTGTAGAGGGCCGAGTTGATGCCGATGACCTGGCCCGCCATGTTGACCAGCGCGCCACCGGAGTTGCCCTGGTTGATGGCGGCGTCGGTCTGGACGGCGGTGTAGCTGGGCGAATTGCTGCTCTGGTTGCTCGTGCGGCCGTACGGCGAGGTCTGCTCGTTGCCGGTGCCGATGTCCGACAGCTGCCGGTTCAGCGCGCTGATGATGCCCGACGTGACCGTGTTCTGCAGTCCGCCGGGCGAGCCGATGGCGACGACCTCCTGGCCGACCTGCAGCCGGCTCGAAATCGCCGAGCGTGGCCGCGGTGAGGCCGCTGGCGCCTGGGCCCGCAGGACGGCGATGTCCGCGGCGGTGTTCGACCCGAGGACTTTCGCCTGGTACTTGGTGCCGTCCGACAGCGCGATCGTGACGGTGCCGACGGAACCCTCGACCACGTGCGCGTTGGTGAGGATCTTGCCGTCCGAGCTGAGGATCACGCCGGAACCGATCGCTTCGACGCTGGGCAGCACCTTGGCGGCGGCCGCGCTGACGTCCGTGCTCGTCGTGCCCGCGACGGTCTGCGTGGACGAGGTGGACGACGCCGATGACCCTTCCGGTGCGGCGGTGGCGGCGAGAGGACCGGCGCGTAGTAGGGGTGGTTCTGATGGGGCGCCTGGTACCCACCCGGGTAACCCCGCCCGAAGTCGTTCTCGCTCATGGCACTGAGCTTCGTACCGGTTGTTGTGAGAACGCTGTGGAACAACCCCGAAACTGGCTGAGAAGAAAAGGCTGAGAAACCTCAGCGAAGCGGCCCGCCGCGCCCGGCGGGCGCAGCCCGGAGACGGGCACCCTGGTGGTCGAAAGACCAAGCGGGGCAACGAATTTTCGCGCGCACCGAAAACTGTCGGTGGTCGCCGCTATGGTCGGCTGATCGTCACCGACAGTGGGAGGCAACCCATGATCACCACCATTCCGGCCGGCACCATCGAGGTTCGCGGAGCCTTTGACCTGGCCGCGTCCGCGCGCTTTCTCGAAGGGTTCACCCCGGCCGCGCGTCCCGACGCGGCGGAGGAACCCGGCACTCTCCGCATGGCGTTCCCGGCCGACGGCAGCTGGGCGCACGTCGGAGTTGTGGTCAAACAGCGTGCGCCCGGCGAGGTTTCCGTTGACAGCAACGATTCTGCGGTCGTCGAGCAGGTACGGCGGATCCTGTCCCTCGACATCGACGGTGCCGGTTTCGACAACGTGGGCCGGGGTGATCCGGTCGTCGCCCACCTGCAGAAGCGCTATCCCGGCTTGCGGCCGGTGTTGTTCTCGTCGCCGTACGAGGCCGCGTGCTGGACGATCATCGGGAACCGGATCCGGATGACTCAGGCCGCGCGCATCAAGCAACGGCTCGCCGAAGAGTACGGGCAGGCCGTCGATGTCGGGGGCCGGGACCTGGTTGCCTTCCCGGCGCCGGAGGTGCTCGCGACGATAGATCGGCCGCCCGGGCTGTCAGAGCTGAAGATCGAGCGGTTGCGGGCGATCGCCCGCGCGGCGCAGGAAGGGCAGCTGGACGCGCGGATGTTGCGCTCGCTCGGGCCCGAGGAGGCGATGGCGCAGCTACGGCAGGTACCAGGCATCGGCCCGTTTTCCGCTGAGCTGATCCTCGTGCGCGGCGCGGGGCATCCGGATGTCTTTCCGCGCAACGAGGAACGGCTGCACGACGAGATGCGTTTCGCCTACGCGCTCCCGGCCGCGGATGCGTCCGCCCTGGCGGTCGTGGCCGAGCGCTGGAGCCCGTTCCGGAGCTGGGTCGCGTTGCTCATGCGCACCTACCGCATGTCCCGCGGCGCGAACTGATCCCCGGCTGAGCCGGTCGAGGAGGTGATGCCGAGAGCTTGTCTCATATGGTGAGTTTCGGGGTTTCCCGTGCGGGATTGTCCGGCCCTCTTTTCGCCCGCACCGCCGCTCGGTCCAGGACGGCGGGGGACCAGTCAGCAACCCCGGTCGTCCAGCTCGTCGAGCACGGCGCGGTGGAGTCTGGCCAGAGTGCCGCGTGGGTCCGCTGGCAGCCCATGACACGGTGCAGACAACCGATGTGGTGAGCTGCCCGCGTGATTCTCGCGGATTCGGGCCACCTGGTGTCACCGACCGGGATCTTCGACGTCCAGGCGAACCCGTCGTACTGGGTGCCGGTGCTCACCGGCGGGCTGGCGTTGCTGCTGGTGCTGTCGGGCTCGCCCTGGCGCCTGGCGCGCAACCTCGTGACGATCGTGCACGAGGCCGGGCATGCGCTGGTGGCCGTCCTTGCCGGGCGGCGGCTGGAGGGCATCCGTCTGCACTCCGACACCTCGGGCGTCACCGTGTCGCGTGGCAAGCCGGAAGGGCCGGGCATGGTGCTGACCTCCCTGGCGGGGTACTCGGCACCGGCAGTTCTCGGGCTGGCGTTCGCGGCGCTGGTCGCGCTCGACCGGATCACGGTGCTGCTCGGGCTCGCGGCGTTGCTGCTGCTCGGAGTGCTCGTGATGGTGCGCAACGCCTACGGGGTGCTGTCCGTGGTCGTCACCGCGGCCGGGCTCGCCGTGCTCGCCCTGGTCGCGGGCGAGCAGGTGCAGTCGTGGTTCGTGTACCTCATCACGTGGTTCCTGCTGCTCGGCGCCATCCGGCCGGTCGTCGAACTGCAGAGGAAGCGGCGGCGGGGCGCGGCGCATGATTCCGACGTCGACCAGCTCGCGCGGCTGACCGGCGTGCCCCCGGCGCTGTGGCTGCTCATCCTCGGGGTGCTGGCCCTGAGCTGTGTGCTGATCGGTGCGGCCTGGCTGCTCGAGCCCGCTCTGAAAAGCTGACCTGGCCGTACGGCACACTGGTGGGACACACGATCCAGCACGAAGGGAACGGCAGTGTCCGACGAGGTGGCCAAGGCAGTCGAGGAATGCGCACGGGCGGCGAAACAGGCGGCCCCGTCGTTGGCCACAGCGCCGGATGACGCGATCGACACGGCCCTGAGCACGATGGCGCAGCGGTTGCTCGACGCCCGGGCCGACGTGCTGGCCGCCAACGAGGCCGATGTGACCAAGGCGCAGCAGGACGGCATGAGTGCCGGCCTGCTCGACCGCCTGACGATCACCGAGCAGCGGCTGACCGGCATGGCCGAGCAGCTGCGCTTGCTTGCGGGAGCCCCGCACCAGGAGCGCGCGATCCCGATCTCCACGCTGGACGGTGGCTTGCGGCTGGTCGAGCGGCGGCGCCCGGTGGGCGTCATCGGTGCGAACTACGAGGCTCGCCCCAACGTCACGGTCGACGTGGCATCGCAGCTGGTCAAGTCGCGCAACGCCGGGGTGCTGCGCACGGGCTCGGCGGCGCTCGGGTCGGCGCAGCGACTGCTCGACGTGGTCATCGCGCCGGCGCTCGCCGAGGCCGGGATCGACTCCGACGTCGTGCAGCTCGTGCCGCGCGTCGAGCGTGAGGCGGCGGCCGCGCTGGTGCAGCTGCCGGCGCTGGTGCCCCTGGTGATCCTGCGCGGCAGCGGGGAGAGCACTCGTGCGCTGGCCACCGAGGCCGCGACCCACGGCGTGCGCACGCTGGCGCACGCCGACGGAGGTGGCGTCCTGTACGTCGACGCGGCCGCCGACGTCGACGCCGTGCGTTCGCTGGTCTTCGCCAGCCTCGACCGGCTCGGCGTGTGCAACCGGCTCAACCTGCTGCTGATTCACGCCGCGGTGCACGACACGGTGTGGCCGGCGATCGCGGAGGCGCTCGCCGAACGTGGCGTGGCGCCCTCGCTCGCGCCGCACGAGCACGCGATCGGCTACGAGTGGGCGCTCGATTCCGAGCGTGAGGCCACCGTGACGGTCGCTCAGGTCAGCGGGCTCGAGGAGGCCGTGCGTATCGCCAACGAGCAGACCTCCGGGCTCGCCGCGGGCATCGCGACCGAGGACACGGCCGCCGCGGAAGCGTTTTTCGACGGCTACACCGGCACCGGCGTGTTCTGGAACGCCCCGACCCGGCTGCTGGACGGCTTCAAGCTCCTGGCGGTGCCGGAGACCGGCATCAACCTGGACAAGGTCCCGGGGCCGCGCGGCCCGGTGACCTACACCGACCTCTACGTGCGCCAGTACGCTGTCCTGCCCGCCTGAGGTTCCGGCGTGCGGCTCACTCCGTGGGTTCGTAGCCCAGGTTGGGGCGCAGCCACTTCTCGACCTCGGGCTGGGGGAGGCCGCGCCGTCGCGCGTAGTCCTCGATCTGGTCGCGGCCCAGGCGCCCAACAGTGAAGTACCGCGACGCCGGGTGCGCGAAGATCAGCCCGCTGACGCTGGCCGCCGGGGTCATCGCGTACGACTCCGTCAGGCCGAGCCCCACCGAGCCCGCGGCCAGCAGCTCGAACAGGTCCCGCTTCTCGCTGTGGTCCGGGCTGGCCGGGTAGCCCAGCGCCGGGCGGATCCCGCGGAACCGCTCGGCGTGCAGGTCTTCCAGCGTCGGCTGGGCATCCGGCTCGAACCACTCGCGCCGCGCCTTCAGGTGCAGCCACTCGGCGAACGCCTCGGCGAGCCGGTCCGCCAGCGCCTTCACCATGATCGCGCGATAGTCGTCCTGCTGCTCCTCATACCGGCGCGCCAGAGTCTCCGCGCCGTGCACCGTCACCGCGAACCCGCCGAGGTGATCGCCGGCCGGGGCGACATAGTCCGCCAGGCACCGGTTCGCACGTCCGTCCGGTTTGGACGTTTGCTGCCGCAGCATCGGGAACCGCACCCCGTTGCCCAGTGCGATGTCGTCGCTCTCGCTGCGCGCCTCCCAGAACCCGTAGGCACCTCGCGCGTGCAGGCTGCCTTCCGCGATGATCTGGTCCAGCAACGTGTTCGCGTCGTCGAACAGTTCGCGCGCGACCGGCTGGTTGAGGATCGCCGGGTACTTCCCCTTGAGTTCCCATGCCAGGAACAGGAACTGCCAGTCGATCATCTCGCGCAGCTCCGCCAGAGTCGGCTCGACCGTGCGCACACCCGTGAACGCCGGCACCGGCAGATCGTCGAACGGCACCCGCTCCGGGTTCGCCCGCGCCTGCTCGATCGTGAGCATCGGTCGGCGCTGCTTGCTGGCGTGCTGCTCCCGCAACCGTTGCTGCTCCACCCGGTTCGCGGCGTCCAGTGTCGCCGCACGCTCGGAATCCAGCAGGTCCGACACGACCCCGACGACGCGCGACGCGTCGAGCACGTGCACGGTCGTGTGGTCGTACGCGGGCGCGATCCGCACCGCCGTGTGCTGCCGTGATGTCGTGGCGCCGCCGATCAGCAGCGGCATCTTCAGCCCGCGCCGCTGCATTTCCGCCGCCACGCTCACCATCTCGTCCAGCGACGGCGTGATCAGCCCGGACAGCCCGATCGCGTCGGCGTTCTCCGCGGCCGCGGTGTCCAGGATGACCGACGCGGGCACCATCACACCGAGGTCGATGACCTGATAGTTGTTGCAGCCCAGCACAACCCCGACGATGTTCTTGCCGATGTCGTGCACGTCGCCCTTCACCGTGGCGAGCACGACCTTGCCCTGGCCACGGTCGCTGCCCAGCCGACCGGCCAGCCGCGCCTGCTCCTTCTCCTCCTCCATGTACGGCTCGAGGTAGGCCACCGACCGCTTCATCACGCGCGCGCTCTTGACCACCTGTGGCAGGAACATCTTGCCGGAGCCGAACAGGTCGCCGACGGTCTTCATGCCGTCCATCAGCGGACCCTCGATGACCTCGAGCGGGCGATGACGAGCCACTCGTGCTTCTTCGGTGTCCTCTTCGATGTAGTCGACGATCCCGTGCACCAGGGCGTGCCGGAGCCGCTCCTCGACCGGTGCCTCACGCCAGGACAGGTCGACAGTGCGCTTGCGGCCCTGGCCCCGGACGGTTTCGGCGAACTCGACGAGCCGGTCGGTGGCGTCCTCGCGGCGGTCGAACAGCACGTCCTCGACCAGTTCCAGCAGGTCCGCCGGAATGTCCTCGTAGACCGTCAGTTGCCCGGCGTTGACGATGCCCATGTCCAGGCCCGCGCGCACGGCGTGGAACAGGAACGCCGAGTGCATCGCCTCGCGCACGACATCGTTGCCGCGGAAGGAAAACGACAGGTTCGAGATGCCACCGCTCGTCCGCGCGCCGGGGCAGCGCTGCTTGATCAGCGGCAGCGCGTCGATGAACGCCTTGGCGTAACCGTTGTGCTCGGCGATACCGGTGGCGACCGCGAGCACGTTCGGGTCGAACACGATGTCCTCGGGTGGGAAACCGGCTTCCCGGGTCAGCAGGTCGTAGGCGCGGGCGCAGATCGCGACCTTGCGCTCGGTGGTGTCCGCCTGGCCTTTCTCGTCGAACGCCATCACCACGACACCCGCGCCGTAGTCGCGGACGCGGCGCGCCTGGCGCAGGAACTGCTCCTCGCCCTCTTTGAGGCTGATCGAGTTGACCACGCCCTTGCCCTGCACGCACTTGAGCCCGGCCTCCAGCACGCTCCACCGCGAGCTGTCGATCATGATCGGGATGCGCGCGACCTCGGGTTCGGTGGCGATCAGGTTCAGGAACGTGGTCATCGCCTGCTCGCTTTCGAGCAGGTCGGCGTCCATGTTGACGTCGAGCAGGTTCGCGCCGCCGCGCACCTGGTCCAGCGCGACATCGACGGCCGCCTGGTAGTCGTCGGACTCGACGAGCCGCCGGAACTTGGCCGATCCGGTGACGTTGGTGCGCTCGCCGATCATGACGAACCCGGTGTCCGCCCCGATCTCGAACGGCTCGAGGCCACTGAACCGGGTGTGTGTCCGGGCCGGCGGCACGGCGCGCGGAGCGGTGCCCGACACGGCCTCGGCGATCTCGGCGATGTGCTCGGGACCGGTGCCACAACAGCCACCGATGATGTTGACCATGCCGGCGCCGGTGAAGTCCCGGAGCATCCCGGCCATCTCGTGGGGTGTCTGGTCGTAGCCGCCGAACGCGTTGGGCAGGCCGGCGTTGGGATGGCAGGCGACGTAGGTGTCCGCTAGCCGGGACAGCTGCTCGACGTGCGGGCGCATCTCGGCCGCGCCGAGGGAGCAGTTCACGCCCACGACCAGCGGGTGCGCGTGCTCGACCGAGTTCCAGAACGCCTCGACGGTCTGCCCGGACAAGGTGCGGCCCGACATGTCCACAATGGTCACCGAGATCCACAGCGGCAGATCCGGGGCGACATCGCGGGCGGCGGTGATCGCGGCCTTCGCGTTGAGCGTGTCGAAGATCGTCTCGATGAGCAGCAGGTCCACGCCACCCTCGGCGAGCGCCGAGATCTGCTCGGCGTAGGCGCTGCGGACCTGTTCGAAGGCCACCGCGCGGTACGCGGGCTCGTCGACCTTCGGCGACAGGGACAGGGTCACGTTCAGCGGCCCGATCGACCCGGCGACGACCTTGCCCCCGGCCTCGTCGGCGGCCTGACGGGCCAGCTGCGCACCGCGCACGTTCATCTCGCGCACGAGATGCTCGAGGCCGTAGTCGGCCTGGCCGATGCTGGTCGCGGTGAACGTGTTGGTGGTGGTGATGTCGGCACCCGCCGCCAGGTACCGGCGGTGCACGTCGAGAATCAGGTCCGGCCGGGTGAGGTTGAGCAGGTCCGGGTCGCCCGTGACGTCCTTCGGGTGATCGCCGATGACGTCGCCGCGGTAGTCCTCCGGCGTGAGGCCGGCGCCCTGCAGCATCGTGCCCCAGGCCCCGTCCAGCACCGCCACACGCTGGTCGAGCATCTCCCGCAGAGCCGAAATCGCGTTCACCGGCACCTCCCGTCGTGATGGGAGGCGCCCTTGTTGCGGTTACGGGGGCCGAGCGTGGCGGACCCGCGGGTCCGTTGCAGCGCCTCTCGACCTCCCGTACACGGTATGGGAACGCAAGCGGCCAGGCCAGCTCGGGTCCCGGAAATGGGAACGCGTGACCGGCGTCACTGTCAGGTTTTCGCGGCCTGTCCCGTCAAGTCGGTGAAAGCCCCAGACCGGCAAGGAGAGTGTCATGGAAGCGCGTTTTTCCCTGTTCGAGAACGAGATCGCCGGCAAGTTCCTCAAGCGGTTCGTCACCGCGTCGCGCGTGATCGAGGAGTCGTCGCTGCCGAAGGCCACCCAGTACCTCGTCGAGATCCGGGCCAGCCAGATCAACGGTTGCGGGGTCTGCCTCGACATGCACACCAAGGACGCCGCCCACGCGGGCGAGACGCAGCTGCGGCTCAACATGGTCGCGGCCTGGCGCGAGGCGACCGTGTTCACCGAGCCCGAGCGCGCGGCGCTCGCGCTCACCGAAGAGGGCACCCGGCTGGCCGACGCGCACCAGGGCGTCAGCGACGAGACGTGGGCGCTGGTTCGCAAGCACTACGACGACGACCAGATCGCCGCGTTGCTCGCACTCGTCGCGACGATCAACGCGTGGAACCGGCTGAACGTCATCACGCGTGCGCCCGCGGGAGGTTACGAGCCCGGTCAGTGGAGCTGACCTCCCCCCGAGATGGCCCGGATGCCGGAGCGGGCATCCGGGCCCGCCGTGCGACACTCGTCCGTATCGTGAACATTGGATTCCAGACTCTGAGAAACGGATGATGGCGTGAAGCTCGGTGTGATTCCCGGTGACGGCATTGGCATCGATGTGACCGCGCAGGCACTGCGGGTGCTCGACGCGGTGCTCCCGGGTGCGGAAAAGATCGACTACGACCTCGGTGCCGCACGGTACCGCCGGACGGGCGAGATCCTGCCCGACTCGGTGCTGCACGAGATCCGCGGGCACGACGCGATCCTGCTCGGCGCGATCGGCGACCCGTCCGTGCCGCCCGGAGTGCTCGAGCGCGACCTGTTGCTGCGCTTGCGTTTCGAGCTGGACCACTACGTCAACCTGCGCCCCGCCAAGCTGTACCCGGGTGTGCGCTCCCCGCTGGCGGGCGACCCCGAGATCGACTTCGTCGTCTACCGCGAAGGCACCGAGGGCCCGTATGTCGGCAACGGCGGCACCCTGCGCAAGGGCACGCCGCACGAGCTGGCCACCGAAGTCAGCCTCAACACGGCGTTCGGTGTCGAACGCGTCGTGCGCGCCGCCTTCCAGCGCGCCCAGTCGCGCCCGCGCAAGCGGCTCACCCTGGTGCACAAGACGAACGTGCTCAAGCACGCCGGCGGGCTGTGGCAGCGCATCGTCGACGCCGTCGCCGCCGACTTCCCCGAGGTCACGGTCGACTACAACCACGTGGACGCCGTGATGATCCACCTGGTCACGCACCCCGAGCGCTACGACGTGATCGTGACGGACAACCTGTTCGGCGACATCGTCACCGACCTCGCGGGCGCGATCTGCGGCGGGATCGGCCTCGCCGCCAGCGGCAACGTCAACCCGGAGCGGCTCACGCCGTCGATGTTCGAGCCGGTGCACGGCTCGGCCCCGGACATCGCGGGCCAGGACAAGGCCGACCCGACAGCGGCGGTGCTTTCGGTCGCCATGATGCTGGATCACCTCGGCGAATCCGCGGCCGCGCAGCGGGTCGAGGTGGCCGTGCGCGCCGACCTGGCTTCGCGTGACCCGGAAAACCCCGGCGGCACCAGGGAAATCGGCGAGCGCCTCGCGGCCGCCGTGACCGCATAGGACAGTCAGCCGCGGCGGAGGGCGAAGGGGCGCAGGCGGGCGTAGCCGCGCACCGACACCGACCGCCGCGGCCGCACCACGTAGGCCGGCTCGCCCGCGAGCTCCGACGCGAGTTCGCGGTCGATCAGAATCGTGCCGGGGCGCGCGATCGAGGTGAGCCGGCTGGCCAGGTTGACCACGGACCCGTAGACGTCGCCGAAGCGGCTCAGGATGCGGCCCGACGCCATCCCGGCGCGCACTTCCGGCAGGCTCTCGTCGGCGGTCGTGCGCTCGGTCAGCGCGAGCGCGATCTCGGCGCCGTCCCGCGCGGAGTCGGCGACGAACAGCACCTCGTCGCCGATCATCTTCACGATCCGGCCGTGATGGTCGGCCACGACCTCGGTGGCCAGCGCCTCGAACCGCTCGAGCACCCCGCTGAGACTGGTCTCGTCGAGGCGGCGGGTCAGCCGCGTGTAGCCGACCATGTCGACGAACCCGGCCACCTCGGTGCGCGCTTCGAGGTCGTCCTCCGGTGAGGCGAGCGCACGCCCGGCGAACGCGGTGAGGTGCCGCCGCCACACGAAGTCCTGCACCCGCTGCAGTTCCGGCACCAGCCGTTCGACGAGCCGGATGACCTGCCGGTCGTCGCGGCCGAGCGCCTCGTTCTCCGTGATCAGACTCCACAGCAGGTGCACCTGCCATTCCGCCAGCCGCGACAGGTGCTGCCCGAGCGCCCTCGCCACCGCGCCCTCCAGTTCGGGGGCGAGCAGCCCGGACGAGATCAGCTGGTCGGCGGTGCGGACGGCCTCGACGTCGGCGTCGGTGAACACGACATCCTCGTCATCAACGGTCGCGAAACCGAGCGCGCGCCACAGCTTCGTCGCCCGCTCCAGGGGAATGCCGGCCCGGTCCGCCACCTCCAGCCGGGTGTAGCGGCGCTGACCGCCGAGCAGGGCGCGTTCGAGCCGTTCCTGATCCACGGGGTCCTACGTCGTGTGCACGATCAGCACATCCACGCCGGACTTGCGCGCCGCCTCCGCAGGCACCGACCCGAGGATCCGGCCGGCCAGGGTGTTGAGCCCGCGGTTGCCGACCACCAGCAGGTCGGCAGAGCGTTCCTGGACGACCTTGCGCAGCGACTCGACCGGTTCCCCGACCACGGCGACGGTCTCCACGTTCGTCGCGCCCGCCTTGACGGCGCGGTCGCGGGCGGACTGCAGGGTGTCCTCGGCGGGCGCCGACCCGACCACCTGGTACGCCTCGTCGCGCAGCACGTCCTGGGCCTTGCTGACGTCGCTCTGGCTGGCGGGGTAGTAGGCACAGACGATCACGAGCTGCGCGCCCGCGTCCCCGGTGACCGCCGCGGCGCGGTCGACCGCGCGGAACGACGAGTCCGAACCGTCCGTCCCTACGACAACAGTGTGGTAAGCCGACATCCGAGTCCCTCCGCTGAGCGCGGGTTTCCGCGCGGACCCGTAGGTTACTCGTCAGTCGGTTTGCTCGCAGCCCCGTTCGAACCCGCCGTCACGGGCTCCGCAGCCGGGGGTTCGCCGAGGACGGCAGCGGCCTGTGCGAGCACCGACTTCGCGGCGGTGACCTGCTCCGCGATGCCCGAGCGCAGGGTGCGCAGCGCCTCGACACGGTCGGCTGCCGCGTTGATCCGGTGGTTGGATTCCTCGGTGGCCTCGCGGACGCGACGCTGGGCCTCGGTGGTCGCCTCGGCGAGCCGTGCGTTGGCCTCGGTGATCGAGTCCTGCTTGCGCCGGTTGGCTTCCTCGATGGACTCGCGGCGGCGCCGCTCGATATCCGCCGTGGCCGTCTTCTCCTCGCCGGCGACCTTCGCCCGGATGTTCGCGGCCTCCTCGGTGGCCTCGCGGACCCGGCGCTCGGCCTCGGCCTTGCTGGCCGCCTCCTGCTCGGCGAGTACGCGCATGGCCTCGGTGCGCCGGGAGGCCATCGCGATCTCGAAGTCCTCTTCGACCTGGGTGCGCCGCTGCTCCGCCTCGGCGTCGAGCCGGTCGCGCTCCTCCTTGGCCTTGGTCGCGATCGACTCGGCCTCGGCGCGCGCGGTCTCGAGCACCTTGCGATGCTCGGCCTCCATCTCCTTGCGCCGCGCGTCGAGTTCGGACAGCAGCTGCTCGTAGCGGGCCCGCATGGCGCTGGCGTCGGTCTCGGCCTTGGCCCGGATGTGCCCGGCCTCGGCCTCGGCGCGCGCCCGCGTGTCGGCGGCCTCGTCCTGCGCGAGCCGGAGCATGCGCTGCAGGCGTTCGGACAACCCTTCGACCGTCGTCGGCGGCTGCCCGAGCCGCTCGACCTGACCGCGCAGGTTGTCGATCTCGCCGCGTGACTGCTCGAGCTGCCGCGCCAGGTCACCCGCCTGCGAGATGGCGGCGTCCCGGTCGGCGGCGAGCATTTTGAGGTCGCCGTCCAGCCGCTCCAAGTGCTCGTCGACCTGGTGGCGGTCGTAGCCGCGCTTCGCCAGATCGAAGCCCGCGCCCAGCGGTACCAGCTCCCGTTCGTCGCCTAGGCTCATGCTGAAAGACTAGCCGCGACTCGCCGCGTCCCGGTCGAGGGTCGCAGCCCGGGCGTGGTCACTCCCCGCGAAACGCGGTGATCCGGTCGAGGTGTTTCTCCCGTTTCGCCGCGTCGTGCACACCGAGACCTTCCTCGGGTGCGAGACAGAGCACGCCCACTTTGCCCTGGTGCGCATTGCGATGTACGTCCAGCGCCGCCTGACCGGTTTCGTCCAGGCTGTACTTTTTCGACAGCGTCGGGTGGATGAGTCCCTTGTCGATCAACCGGTTCGCTTCCCACGACTCGCGGTAGTTGGCGAAGTGCGTGCCGATGATCCGCTTGAGGTTCATCCACAGATACCGGTTGTCGTACTCGTGCTGGTAGCCCGACGTGGATGCGCACGTGACGATCGTGCCGCCCCGGCGGGCCGCGTAGACCGACGCGCCGAACGTCTCGCGGCCGGGGTGCTCGAACACGATGTCGGGGTCCTCGCCGCCGGTGAGTTCGCGGATCTTCGCGCCGAAACGTTGCCATTCCTTGGGATCCTGCGTGTTCTCGTCCTTCCAGAACCGGTATCCCTCGCCAGTGTCCTTGCTGCGGTCGATCACCAGCTCGGCGCCGAGCTTGCGGCAGATCTCCGCCTTCTGCGGGCTGGACACCACGCAGACCGGAATCGCGCCGCCGCCCAGCGCGTACTGCGTCGCGTACGAGCCGAGGCCGCCCGAGGCGCCCCAGATCAGCACGACGTCGCCCTGTTTCATGTCGGCGCCGTTGCGCGAGACCAGCTGGCGATAGGCGGTGGAGTTGACCAGCCCGGGGCAGGCCGCTTCCTCCCACGTCAGGTGCGCCGGCTTGGGCATCAGCTGGTTCGCCTTGACCAGCGCGATCTCGGCGAGCCCGCCGAAGTTCGTCTCGAAGCCCCAGATCCGCTGCTCGGAGTCGAGCATCGTGTCGTTGTGGCCGTCCGGCCCCTCGAGTTCGACGTTGAGGCAGTGCGCCACGACTTCGTCGCCCGGTTTCCAGCTGTGCACGCCGGGCCCGGTGCGCAGCACGACGCCGGCCGCGTCGGAGCCGACGACGTGGTAGGGCAGGTCGTGCCGCTTGGCCAGCGGCGAGAGCTTGCCGTAGCGCTTGAGGAACTTGAACGTGGGCAGCGGCTCGAAGATCG
Source organism: Amycolatopsis sp. (assembly GCA_035248845.1). Lineage (GTDB taxonomy): Bacteria > Actinomycetota > Actinomycetes > Mycobacteriales > Pseudonocardiaceae > Amycolatopsis_E. Next base: position 19,426 of record DATFHB010000064.1, read on the forward strand.
ACGTCCACACGGTGTTGTAGTTGATGGCGCTCGCCATCACCGCGACCAGCGCTTCGCCGGGGCCGAGTTCCGGTACCGGGACCTCGTCGACGTGCAGGGACTTGCGCGGGTCCTTGTCCCGGCTGTCCAGCCCGTCGAACATCTCCGTTTCGTCGGCGCGCACGGTCACGCCGCGGTAGGACTCCGGCACCTCCAGCGAGGCGACCGCGTCGAGGTGACCGGACAGGATGGCTTCCCGGATCTGCGTGATGGTCCCGTGCGTCATGGAGGGGCCTTTCTGGGTGACGGTCCGAGCGCCCGACATTACTGGCCAGTAACCGTGATCGCCACCCAATGGGCTTCACTGTGCCCAAATGATTATTGACCGGCTGGCCAATCAAGCGCACCATGGCTGGTGAAGGCCGCGGCGGGAGCGGCCTCGCGGCAGTTTCGGAGGTGATCACAATGGCCGAAACCTCGACTCGTGCGTGGACGCGTCCGCACGATTGGGCCGAGGTCGTGCTCGGAGTGGTGGCGGTGCTGTCCTTCCTCTGGGTGAACACAGACACCACCACGAAGTGGACGATGATCGTCCTCGGCGCGCTCATCGCGCTCGACGGTCTCGTCTCGCTGGCGATGCCGGGTCTGATCTACGGCGAGGGCCTGCAGATCGTGCTGGGTGTCCTGTTGTTCATCTCCCCGTGGGTGATGACCTACACGGACATGAAGGGCGCGTCGTGGTCTTCCTGGATCGTCGGCGGACTGACGATCCTGGTCGGTGCGGCCGCATTGCAGGTCGCCAACTCCGCCCACCGGATGGCCGGCCAGCACTAGGCACCGGATCCTCGAGGCCACCTCAGGGGCGTCTGCCTCTAAGGTGGCCTTGAGACTGCCCGGAAAAGAGGTGGCTGTGATGGGGAAGGATGAGACCGCCGCGAAGGAGCGGATTCTCATCGCGGCCGAAGAACTGTTCGCCGAGTCCGGGTTCGACGCGACGCCGACCTCCCGGATCGCCGAACGCGCCAAGGTGCCCAAGGGGCTGGTGCACTACTACTTCCGGCGGAAGTCCGACCTGCTGATCGCGCTCATCAAACGGCTGCCCGACGACCAGATCGACCCGGCGGCGGTCGTCGTGCGCGGTGACATCGCGGAAAGCCTGCGGCGCCTGGTGCACGAACTGGACCAGCGGCTGGCCCGGTCACGGATGCTCTCGCACCTGTTGTGGCGCGAGGCCGACACGCACCGGGCGGTGCGCGACGCGCTGCACGACCGGTTCCAGCACCTCGTGCGCCAGGTGCGCGCGGTGATCCTCGCGGCGAGCGAGGACGGCGTGGCGGTGGCCGACGTCGACAGCGCGGCCGGCCTGCTCGCGCTCGCGATGAGCTACCGGCACTCGGTCGCCCGGCACGACGACGGCCCGCCCGACCTGATGGACCGGGAAGTCACCTTCATCGCCGACGCACTGATGGCCCGCTCGCCGTGAGGGACTCCCTCATGGCACCGCAGGTCAGTGGTCGGCGGCCGGTTCGACGAGTTCGACGAGGACGCCGCCGGCGTCCTTGGGGTGCACGAAGTTGACCTTGCTGTTCGCCGTGCCGCGGCGGGCCTTTTCGTAGAGCACGCGCAAACCCTTGGCGCGCAACGCCTCTGCCGCCGCCTCCACGTCGGTGACGCGGTACGCGACCTGCTGGATGCCGGGGCCCTGCTTGTCGAGGAACTTGCCGATCGTCGAGTCCGGCCGCAGCGGGGCGAGCAGCTGCACCGCGGGCCCGGACTCGTCGCCGGGCGCGTGCAGCATGGCCTCGCGGACCCCCTGCTCCTCGTTGACCTCGGTGTGCGTGGCCTGCATCCCGAAGGTCGAAGCGTAGAAGTCGATGGCCGCGTCGAGGTCGGGCACCGCGATGCCGACGTGATCGACTGTGGTCACGAACCCCTTGATCGCGTCATCCATACCGCGAGCATAAGGCAGCACAGCGGCCCATTCCCGTGCCCCGGCTCACACCTGTCCTGACAGCCGGGGCCGGGTACCGTGGACGAGACCGCCGATGTTCGTCTTTGGAGGCTGCTGTGTCCGGTTCGGTGATCCTGGGTGCCGCCCGCACCCCCATCGGTCGACTGCTGGGTTCCCTGAAGGATTTCACTGGCGCCCAGCTGGGTGGGGTGGCGATCAAGGCGGCGCTCGAGCGCGCCCGCGTCGCACCGGAGGCCGTGCAGTACACGATCATGGGCCAGGTGCTCACCGCGGGCGCGGGCCAGATCCCCGCCCGGCAGGCGGCCGTCGCCGCGGGCATCCCGATGGACGTGCCGGCGCTGACCATCAACAAGGTGTGCCTGTCCGGCCTGGACGCGATCGCGCTGGCCGACCAGCTCATCCGCGCCGGCGAGTTCGACCTGGTCGTCGCGGGCGGCCAGGAGTCGATGACGCAGGCGCCGCACCTGCTGCCGAAATCGCGGTCCGGCTTCAAGTACGGCGACACCACGCTGGTCGACCACATGGCCTACGACGGCCTGTTCTGCGCGTTCGATCAGGTCGCGATGGGGGTCTCCACGGAGAAGCACAACGGCCGCTACCACGTGACGCGTGCGGCGCAGGACGAGTTCTCCGCCCGTTCGCACCAGCGCGCCGCCGCGGCCATCGCGGCCGGGCTGTTCTCCGACGAGCTGGCCCCGGTGTCGATCCCGCAGCGCAAGGGCGACCCGGTCGTCTTCGACATCGACGAGGGCGTGCGCGCCGACGCGACCGCCGACGGCCTGGCCAAGCTGCGCCCGGCGTTCGCGGCCGACGGCACGATCACCGCGGGCTCGGCGTCCCAGATCTCCGACGGCGCCGCCGCGGTCGTGGTCGCGAGCCGCGCCAAGGCCGAGGAGCTGGGCCTGACCCCGCTTGCCGAGATCGGCGCGCACGGCGTGGTCGCCGGCCCCGACGCAAGCCTGCACGAGCAGCCCTCCAACGCGATCAAGGTCGCGCTGGCCAAGGCGAAGCTCGACGTCAGCGCGCTGGATCTGGTGGAGATCAACGAGGCGTTCGCGGCCGTGGGTCTGGTGTCGAGCGAGAAGCTGGGGCTGGACCCCGACATCGTCAACGTCAACGGCGGCGCGATCGCGCTCGGCCACCCCATCGGTGCTTCGGGCGCGCGCCTGGCCGTGCACCTGGTGCACGAGTTGCGGCGCCGCGGCGGCGGTCTCGGCGCGGCCGCGCTCTGCGGTGGCGGCGGCCAGGGTGACGCGTTGCTGATCAAGGTGCCCGCCGCCTAGGGATTCACCACGAGCGGCTCCGCCGCGCCAAGACCCTCTCCTGCATGATGAAGCCATGTCACCCCCGGATGTCGCCGAGCTGGTCGCCCGCGCGCGGGAAGGGCGGCCGCGGGCGGTCGCGAGGCTGATCTCGCTGGTCGAGGACGCGCACCCGCGGCTCCGTGAAATCGCCGCGGCGCTGACCCCGTACACCGGTCATGCGCGGATCGTCGGGCTCACCGGCCCGCCGGGCGTGGGCAAGTCGACCTCGACGTCGATACTGTTGACCGCGTTGCGCAAGGAAGGCAAGCGGGTCGGCGTGCTGGCGATCGACCCGTCGTCGCCGTTCTCCGGCGGCGCGCTGCTCGGCGACCGGATCCGGATGACGGAGCACGCCACCGACCCCGGCGTGTTCATCCGCTCGATGGCCACGCGCGGGCACCTCGGCGGGATGTCGTGGGCGACACCGCAGGCGGTGCGCGTGCTGGACGCCGCCGGGTTCGACGTCGTGCTCATCGAGACTGTCGGGGTTGGACAGTCCGAAGTGGACGTCGTGAAGCTCGCCGACACCACGGTGGTCCTGCTTGCGCCGGGGATGGGCGACGGTATCCAGGCGGCGAAGGCGGGTGTGCTCGAGATCGCCGACGTGTTCGTGGTCAACAAGGCCGATCGCGACGGTGCCGAAACCGTCATGCGGGACCTCAAACAGATGATTTCCTTGGGCCGCAAGGAGATTCGCGGTCCGAGCTGGCGCCAGCCGATCGTGCCGACGGTCGCGTCGCGCGGCGAGGGCGCCGACGATCTGGTGCGTGCGCTCGGTGCGCATCACGACTGGCTCGTCGAGCACGGCGAGCTCACCCGCCGCCGCACCGACCGCGCGGCCGGCGAGGTCGAGGCGATCGCGCTGCGCCGCCTGCGGGCCGAGATGGCGGATCTGCACGGCGGGAACCGCCTGGCCAAGCTTGCCCGCGCGGTCGTGGACCGGGCGCTGGACCCGTACGCCGCTGCGGACAGGTTGCTCGAAGAGCTGTGAATTGGGGCGGGGTAGGCGGGCCAGCTCCCGCCGAGTGTGGCCGCCTACCCCGCGATCCGCGTGCCGGCGGGCGCCCGAGCGCGCACCGGCGGGCACGCGGGCCCTTCCTGGCTCACCGGCCACGCCGTCGTCGCCCGGGGGAAAGCGACGGAGGCGCGGACGGCGGTCAGGTCACTTGGTGGCGATCTTCTGCCCGACCAGGATCAGGTTCGGGTTGGGGATGTACTGCGAGTTCAGCTGCTCCAGGTGCTGCCAGCCGCCGGACACGCCGAGCTTGTTCGCGATGCCCGACAGCGTGTCGCCGGCGACGACGGTGTAGTCGCCGTTCGGGTTCGAGCGGGTCGCGCCCGCCGAAGCGGCCGGCTTCGGGTCGGCCTTGGGCTGGGCCTTGGGCTGGGCCTTCGGTGCGCTCCGCTGCGTGGGGGCGCTTCCGGGTTCAGCCGAACCGCCGCCGGTCTGCCCGCCGAAGTGCGAGAACTGGGCCGGTCCGGAGCCGGTGTGGCACTCCCACGGCGCGGAACCCGACTTCGCGTAGATCCGGTCGGCGACGACCTGCTGCTGCGCCGGGGTCGCCTTGTCGGCGGTCGGGGCGAACTGGCCGCCGCCGTTGGCGAGCCAGGTCCCGGTCACGATCTGGAACAGACCGGCGGGGCGGCCCGCGCGCTGGCCTGCCGCGGTGTTGTTGACGATGGCCGGGTTGCCGCCGCTCTCGCACTTGACGAGGCCGGCCTGCCCGGGGAAGGCGCTGGCCGTGCCGGCGCCGACGATGCCGATCCCGCCGATCGCCGCGCCCGCGATGGCCGCGGTGGCGCCGGTCCGCTTGATGACGGTTTTCGTCCTGTTGGGCTTGCTGTGACGTCCCACAGTGGGTGGGCTCCTTCGCACTGTCACACCGCGGCGCCCATTGCCGCGACCCGATGCGGGCCGCGCACGTCTGGGGGTTTCGCGGTGGCTTGCGGCCGCTGATCCTCGGGGTAGATCGCAGGTCACCGCGAAAGCGCGAGAAGATTACGAAAAGAAAACTTCGGATGTACATCGTCCGTGGCAATAGACACAGATCATCAAATCTGGTAGGCAAACCGCGACTGACAGTCACGCCCATCGCGGGCCATTTCGGCAATAAATCTTGGCTCAACCAAGCCGAAAACCGTCTGGGAGTGGACTAGAACTCCGATAGGTGCAAAAGTTACTTACCGAAGATGTAGTTGGGTGGTTGCTGGCGAAATCCTATGTGGCGGTCGTCCGGGCCCGGCGGATCCGGTCGAGCATCGGCGGCACCAGCAGGAGCAGCAGCGGGTAGTAGCCGGCGCCCGGCACCAGTGCGGCCACCGCGAACGCGAGCGCGAGCGTCCCCGTGGTCAGCAGGATGTCGAAGAGCGGCCGCGTCACCGGGTCGCTGTCGGCCTCGCGCAGGTCGGGATCCCCTCGGATGACCAGCACCATCGCCGCCTGACACAGCGAGCTGGCGAAGATCGTGCCGATGTAGAGCGCGGCCTCGAACTGTCCGGCGGGGTACAGGCTGGTGATCTCGGTGGGAAACGGGAGTGCCACGATCGACAGCAGCCAGGCGAGGTTCGCGTACAGCAGCGGCCTGCTGTACGCCTTGACCTGCTCGAACAGATGGTGATGCAGTCCCCACAGCCGGGCGATCACCACGAAGCTGAGCAGGAAACTGTAGATCTTTCCCGCGTTCTCGCTGATCAGTTCGGGGGCGCTCAGGTGGTGTTCCAGCGCCGCGGGCACCGCCTCCGTCAGCGGCAGGATCAGCAACGTGATCGCGATCGCGACGACGGCGTCGCTGAAGAACACCAGTCGGTCCGGTGATCCTTTTCCAGACGGCATGCGGAGATCCTAGCCGCCGAGGGCCCGTACCAGCGCTTCTACAGCAGGGACGAAGGCGTGCTCGGCCGGTGCCGCGTAGCCGACGACTATCCCTTGTGGATGATCGTCGCCGACGGAGATCCAGTGCCTGCCGAGGCGGTCGACACCCACCGATTCGCCACGTGCGCTCGCCAGGCAGTCCGCCTCGGTGAGCCCGCCCGGGAGTCGCAGCATCAGATGCAGGCCCGCCGAGATGCCCGCCGGCAGAAAACCCGTCGGCAGCGCGGCCAGCAGCCGGTCACGCCGCTTCCGGTACGCGAGACGCCGCTGCCGCACGTGCCGGTCGTAGGCGCCCGAGGCCAGCAGGTCCGCGAGGATCAGGTGGGTCAGCACCGGGCTACGCCAGCCCGTGTTCGCGATCGCGGCCCGCACCGGATCGACGAGTGCGCGGGGGAGCACGAGCCAGCCGATCCGCAGGGCGGGAGCGAGCGTCTTGCTGACGGTGCCGGCGTAGACGATCCGCTCCGGCGCCAGCGCCTGCACACAGCCCACCGGCCGGCGGTCGAGCCGGAACTCGCCGTCGTAGTCGTCCTCGATGACCAGCCCGCCGGCGTTCGCCCACCGGGCCAGCGCCGCCCGCCGCTCCGGTGCGAGGGTGTAGCCGAGCGGGAACTGGTGGGCCGGGGTCACCACCGCGACCGGACTGTCCAGTTCGGACACCCGGATGCCGTGTGAGTCCACCGGAACGCCGGTGATCCGCGGGCCGCCGCGCGCGGCCACGGTGCGGAACTCGGGCAGCGACGGGTCCTCGAACGCCACCTCGCGGTCGCCGCGCTCGTACAGCACCCGGCCCAGCACGGTGAGCGCGTGGCTGAAGCCGCCGCACACCACGATCCGTTCCGGATCGGCCACCACACCCCGGCTGCGTGCGAGGTAACGCGCCAGCGCCTCCCGTAGCGCCGCCGGACCGCGCTCGTCGCCGTAGTCGAAGGCGCTCGCGGGCGCCTGCTCCAGCACCCGCCGCGTCGCGGAACCCCAGGCGGCGCGCGGAAAAGCGGACAGGTCCGGGCGTCCGGGAAAGAAGTCCCACCGGGCGTCGGGGACCCAGGGGGCGCCCAACGGCGCGGCCCGCGGCGCGTCGAGGTCGCGGGCCGGGGTGAGCACCGCGCCGTCGGCCGCGACCCGGGTCGGCGCGCCCTGTGTCGTGCGCAGGTAGCCCTCGGCCGTCAGGTCGGCGTAGACCCGGGTAACCGTGCCGCGCGCGAGGCCGAGGTCGGCGGCCAGCGCGCGGGTGGACGGGACGGTCGTGCCAGGCGGGAGGCGGCCTTCGCGGATGGCCCGGCGGAGCGCGTCGGCCAGCCCGCGGCGACCGGTGTCGGGGTGCCAGTCGAGGTGCACGTCCCAGCCGGAACTGGACCACGAATCTGTCATACGACTGGACCATACTCGTGGGCCAGTTCTGGCTAGCGTGGCTCACATGAGCACTCGAATCAGCCTCGGATCAGCCCTGCCCGACCTGCTGAAGCAACAAGTCGCCCTGTACGCCTCGGCCCAGAAGGCCGCCGCGAACGCGGGACTCGACCCCCTGCTGCTCGAACTCGTCAAGAACCGCGTCTCGCAGCTCAACGGCTGCGCGTTCTGCCTGGACATGCACGCGCGCGAGGCGCGCCGGCTGGGCGAGACCGAGCGCCGCATCTACCTGCTGCCCGCGTGGCGCGAGGCTCCCGACTACACCGAGCAGGAGCGCGCGGCGCTCGCCCTCGCCGAGGCGATGACCAAGATCTCCGAGACCCAGGACGTGCCGGACGACGTGTACGACGCGGCGACTCGCGTGTTCACCGAGGACCAGTACGCCGCCGTCGCCTGGGCGATCACGGTCATGAACGGCTTCAACCGGCTCAACGTCACCGCCCGCACGCCGGTGCCCGACCCGGCATGACCGCCGCCCCGGGCTGCCCGAGGCGATCACGCGTGCGCTTCCCATGGGGTCGCAAGGATTTCGCTGGGTGCCGGGCTGTGGCGGGACACCCGGTCCTGGCTCACGGCCCACCTCAAGCAGCTGGCGGACGACATCGGATGACCGTCACGTCGCCGGTGAGCTCGAGCTGGCCGGCGGCGTGCGGCACCACGAGCGTGTCGCCCCGCGACAACGCGACATCTCCGCCGTGCTCGCTGCGTAGCGCGCCGGCGCCGTCGAGCACGACGAACACCGCGAACGACGGATCGAGCGCCACCGGGAGATCCGGGCGGAGGCGGTCGGCACGGAAGAAGGCGCCCGAACCCGGCACCAAAAGGTCCATTGTCGACTCTTGCCGACTCGGGATGCGCTTGACGAGCGTCTCCGGGTCACGCGCGCCCGTGTCGAGCGCACGCAGGGCGGTGTCGAACCCGATGCCGAGGTGCCCTTTTTCCGGACCGGCAAGGAAATCCCGCCACTCGATCGTCAGCGAGAAGTCCGTCGGCTGCTGCAACTCCACGACGAACACGCCCGCGCCGATCGCGTGCGGCAGGCCCGCGGGGATGTAGACCGTGTCGCCGGGGGAGACCACGACGCTGTTGAGCGCGCCCAGCATCGCGCCGCTGTCCTGCTCGCGCACCCACTCGCCGACCGTCGCGGGCGCGACGCTCTCGCGGAAACCGGGGTAGACGCGCGGGTTGTCGCCGCTCGTGCCGACCACCACCCACGCCTCGGTTTTCCCGAAATGTGAATCGAAATGCTGTCGCGCGAACGCGTCCGAGGGGTGGAAATGCACGGGAAGCCGCTGCCCGGCGTCGAGGAGTTTCACCAGCAGCGCGGTCGAGCCGGCGAACCGCGCGACGTGCTTCGCGCCCAGCCACGCCTCGGGATCGGCGGTCACGGCGTCGCGCAGCAGGCGGCCGTCGGGCAGGCGCGTCAGGCCGTTTTCCGGCTGGCCGTAGAGCGTCGTGGTGGACGCGACCCAGTCCTCGGGGCCGAACTCGGCGTGCGGATCGGCACCACGCAACGCGGCGATGGCCGCCCCGCCGCGGTAGAACTGCGGTGGCTGGTTCGCGGGCAGCTTTATGGGGCTCGTCACAATGACGAAATAGACACCGCACCAGCGGAAACTGTCAAATCGCAAGGACAATCGGGCGTTTCGATCAGACCCGGTAAGCATCGGTGAGAATGATCACGACCCCCGATGTTCCCGTGAGCACGGTCACGGCTCACACTGGTGTCACAGGCATCCGACGGCGTCGTCGTTACGGCTGTCGGGTTTACCAATCCGACCGAAAAGTAGGCCAAGCCGCTACCGGTGGCCGACCTACGTTCGGCCGGTCGCCGTGGCTGTCGGTCGGATTGGTGACGAGTCGACTCAGTGTGTTCTCTTGAGGAGGAAGTCGTGTCCAGCAAGGCCGCTACCGTGTTTCGCGTGGCCGCAGTCGCCGAGGCGTTCTCCTGGGCGGGTTTGCTGATCGGGATGATCCTGAAGTACGGCTATCACGCCGCCGGCGAAGGTGGCGTGCCGGTGCTGGGCATGGTGCACGGCGTCATCTTCACCTGCTACGTGCTGGTGAGCCTCGCCGTGTTCAAGCCGCTCGGCTGGCGGCCCGGCACGCTCGTGCTCGCCCTGCTGGCCAGCATCCCGCCGCTGTTCACCTGGTGGTTCGAGAAGTGGGCGTTGCGCACCGGCAACCTCGACGGCCCCGAGCGCTCCACCCACGGCGGCACCGGCCTCTACACCACCGAAACCGCCGTCGCCTGACACGTGCGACTCGCGCGACGGGGACGTGCGACTCGCGCGAGGGAAACGTGTGACTCGCGCGTTCAGTCGGCGAAGTCGCCGGTCGCCTTGCGGATCTTCGTCAGCAGGTCTGTGAGGGTGCCCGTCTGAGCGGCGGTCAGGCCGACCAGCCCGAAGTCGATCGCGGTGACGGCCTTCGTCGCGACGGCGTGCCGGGCGCGGCCTTCCTCGGTGATCTCCACCAGCGTTGTGCGGCGGTCCGTCGGATGCGGCAGGCGCTTGACGAGCCCATCGCGCTCCAGCCGGTCCACGATGTTGGTCACGCTGGTCGGATGCAGCTGCAGCCGTTCACCCATCACGCGCATCGGCAGAGCCGAACGCCGCGCGAAGGTGAGCAGCACCAGCGCCTCGTAGCGTGCGAAGGTCAGCCCGTGCGGCTTGAGTGCGCCGTCGACGGCGGACTGGATGATCTGCTGGACACGCATCAGCCCGGTCACCGCGGCCATCGTGCCGGCGGGTCCGACTCTCTCCTCCCACAGCTCCGCGGCGCGGGCGATCGGGTCGAACGGAAGTGGGCGGCTCATGGCAGGGAAGCTACCAGCGCGTATCTGCCCGATAGGGCAGGGTGGGGGCGAATCCCGGAGAAAGAGGAGTGCCGATGCTTGTCGCGTTCAGTGTCAGCCCGTCCGGCGGTGACCCGGACGGCGGAGTGAGCGAAGCCGTCGCACGCGCGGTCAAGGTGGTGCGCGAGTCGGGTCTGCCGAACTCGACGAACGCGATGTTCACCAATGTCGAAGGCGAGTGGGACGAGGTCATGGACGTCGTGCGGCGCGCCGTCGAGGCGGCCGGTGAGGGCGCCGGGCGCGTATCCCTCGTGCTCAAGGCCGACATCCGGCCCGGCTACCAGAATCAGCTGACCGCGAAGGTGGAGCGGGTCGAGCAGCACCTGCGGTGAAACGCCCGGGCACACGTGCCAGGATGGAGACGTGACACAGCCACGCGCATCCGCAGCCAACCAAGCAGCCATGTCCGCCGCGCTGTCGGGCGCGGTCGACCTGTCCGCGCTCAAGGCGCGCGCGGACGCGGCGCGTCAGCCGCCGGCGGCGCCCCCGCCCAGCACCGACGGGGCGGCCCCGACGGTCGATGGCGCCGTGTTCGACGTTTCGGAGGCCACGTTCCAGGCCGAGGTCGTCGAGCGGTCCATGCAGCAGCTCGTCGTCGTCGACCTGTGGGCCGACTGGTGCGGGCCGTGCAAGCAGCTCAGCCCGGTGCTGGAGCGGCTGGCCGCGCAGTCCGGCGGCGCCTGGGTGCTCGCCAAGATCGACGTGGACGCGAACCCGCGTATAGCGCAGCTGTTCGGCGCCCAGTCGATCCCCACGGTCGTCGCGATCGCGGGTGGCCGGCCGGTCGACGCGTTCGCCGGCGCGCTGCCTGAGCCGGAGATCAGGAAGTGGCTCGGTGCGCTGCTCGACGCGCTGAAGGACAAGCTGCCCGGCGTCGAAGGCGCGGAGGGCGAGCCGGTCGAGGAGCCGGAGGACCCGCGCTTCACCGAGGCCGAAGACGCCTTCGACCAGGGTGACTTCGCCGCCGCGGAGGCCGCCTACCAGCGGATCCTCGACGTCGAGCCGGCGAACGAGCTGGCCAAGGCCGCGCTGGTGCAGGTCAGGTTCGCCGCCCGGGCGGGCCAGACGGACCCGGCCGCGCTCGCGAAGGCCGACGCCAACCCGGACGACCTGGACGCCCAGTTCGCGGCCGCCGACTTCGAGGTCGCGGACAACCGCGCCGAGGACGGCTTCGCCCGGCTGATCGGCGTCGTGCGGCGCACCGCCGGCGAGGACCGCAACCGCGTCCGCGAGCACTTGGTGAGCCTGTTCGACCTGTTCGACCCGGCCGACGAGCGCGTCGCCAAGGCCCGCCGCAACCTCGCCTCCGCGCTGTTCTGACCGGCGGGGCTCTCGCGCGCCGGTCAGCTGTATCGCTGGCTGCAGGGGCTGGAGCCCTGCAGGTAGCCGGTGCGCATGGCTTCGAGGCGGTTGAAGCCGGCGTCCACGCGCTTGCCGTTCACATCGGCCGAGACGAGGCTGTCCGGGCGCAGCAGGTCCGAGATGGCCTCGTCGAGGTCGCCCGACGACAGCCGCAGCTTCGTGTCCGTCAGCTTCGGCGTGGCCGCCGCCCACGCCCCGACCAGGCAAGCCGTGCGCAGGCCCGCGTTCGCGTTGGTCAGCGACGCGCCCACGCCCTTCTGAATGCCCAGCGCGTACCGGGACGCGATCTCGGAGAAGGCCGCGAAGTCGCCGTGCCCGCCGCGGGCCTGGCTGCCGAGGTTGCCCCGCTCCACCGGCAGGCCCAGCGTCCCCAGCGCCGACAGGTCGACGCTCACGGTGTTGCTCGACGGGCAGTAGGACGCGGGCGGCGTCGACGGCCCGCCCGGGCACGTGCCGCCCTGGTCGACAATCTGCGGTTTCGCCGCGTTCGCGCCCGCGAACGCCGCGTCGAGGCTCTCCTGCAGGTAGCCGATGGCGATCTCGTCGACGTCGAGGTCGCCCTTGTTCTGGTCACCCGCGTCGAAACGGCGCTCGGTGAGCCGCGGCTTGATGTTGTCCAGGGTCAGCGCCGCGCACCGCGGGGCCCCCTGCTCGAAGCCCAGCTGGAACGCGTAGATCCGGTCGAAGGCCGTGCCGTGCGCGTCGTCGGCGGCGGCCGAGTCGCCCGCGTAGTCCCGCACCAGGAACAGCGACGACAGCGCCGCGTTCAGTCCGTCCGAAGTGGACACCGTGAAGTACTTGCTCTTGCCCTCCACGACCCACCGGTAGTAGCTGCCCGCGAAGCAGTCGGCCTGCTGCTCCCTGACGATCGTCGGCGTGCTGCGGGTGATCCCGGCCTTGCCGCCCAGCCGGTACTGCACCGCGTGGCCGACCTCGTGGGCGAGCACGGTCACCACCGACAGCGGCCCGTACTGGTCCATCATCTCGGGCAGCAGTTCCCCGCGGTCCCAGGACACCGAGTCGTCTTCGGGGCAGTAGAACGCGTTGATGCTCTTCTTGGTGTCGCCGCACCCGTTCTTCTGATTGGGGCCGTTGGAGTCGTAGGACAACAGCGATTTGAGCGGTTCGAACGCCTCGCCGAAGTCGGCGGGCAGCGCGTCCGTCCAGAAGGTCTCCACGTCGGCGACGGTGGACATCGCGAGCTTGTCGGCGTCGCCGCCGCTGGCGTTGCGCACGGTGAGGTCCGGCGTGGGCGCGTTCGCCTTGAAACCGCTGGCGAAATGCGTGACCGGCAGCCCGGCGACGGTCCCGGTGGAAGACGGGCCCGAACCCCCGCAGGCGGTCAGTGTGAGCGCGAAAGCGCAGATCAACGCGGCGGCAGCCAGCCGCCCTCCCCCTGAGCGCATGTGTCCCCGTCCCCGATCACGTTTTGACACGGGCACCTTACCGATATGGTCGCTCCTTATGAGAGCAATCCGCCGGTTCACCGTCCGTGAGAGCCTGCCGGAACCGCTCGCGGGCCTGAGAGCGCTGGCCACGAACCTGCGCTGGACGTGGCATCCACCGACCCGCGACCTGTTCGCGTCGATGGACGCCGAACTGTTCCGGCGTGTCCGGGACCCGCTGCGGATGCTGCTCGACGTGGCGCCCACCCGGCTGGAGGAGCTCGCCGGCGACGAGGACTTCCTGGCCAGGGCGCACGCGATGACCGAGGACCTCGACCGGTACCTGACCGAGGACCGCTGGTACCAGGAGCACGACGGTGCCGCAGGTGCTCCGAAGGCGATCGCCTACTTCTCGATGGAGTTCGGCGTGCACGAGGCGCTGCCGAACTACTCCGGCGGGCTCGGCGTGCTCGCCGGAGATCACCTGAAAGCCGCCTCCGACCTGGGCGTGCCGGTGATCGGGGTCGGGCCGCTGTACCGGTCGGGCTACTTCCGGCAAGGCCTGTCGCTGGACGGCTGGCAGGTCGAGCACTACCCGGTGATCGACCCGAGCGCGCTGCCGCTGGAACTGCTCACCGGCGACAACTCCGAACCGCTGGTCGTACAGGTCGCCATGCCCGGCGGGCGTGACCTCCACGCGCAGGTGTGGCTGGCGCGGGTCGGGCGGGTGCCGCTGCTGCTGCTGGACGCCGACATCGAGGCCAACGACGAGGACCTGCGCGGCGTCACCGACCGGCTCTACGGCGGCGACGCCGACCACCGCATCCGGCAGGAGATCCTGGCCGGCATCGGCGGGATGCGGGCGGTCCGGCGCTACTGCGAGCAGATCGGCCATCCGCAGCCGGAGGTGTTCCACACCAACGAAGGTCATGCAGGCTTCCTGGGCCTGGAGCGAGCGCAGGAGATCATCGGTGAGCAGGGCCTCGGCTTCGACGAGGCGCTTTCGTCGGTGCGCGCAGGCACCGTGTTCACGACGCACACGCCGGTGCCGGCCGGCCTCGACCGGTTCCCGGCGGAGCTGGTGCACCGGTACTTCGGCGACGGGCGCCTGCTGCCCGGGCTGGAGCCGCGGCGGATCCTCGCGCTGGGCGCGGAGGACAACCCCGGCATGTTCAACATGGCGCACATGGGGCTGCGGCTGGCTCAGCGAGCGAACGGGGTGTCCCAGCTGCACGGACGGGTGTCGCGGCGCATCTTCGCGCGGCTGTGGGAGGGCTTCGACGAGGACGAGGTGCCGATCACGTCGGTGACCAACGGCGTGCACGGGCCGACGTGGGTCGCCAGGGAGCTGACGGCCGTACTGGGCGGCAAGCACAAGGCGTGGGGGCATCGCGGGCAGCTGCCGAGCGGGCAGGGCGTCACCGACGAGGAGCTGTGGGCGGTCCGCCGTGACCTGCGGCAGAAACTGGTCGCGGAGGTGCGGCGGCGGGTACGCGACGCGTGGCTGCAACGTGGCGCGTCCGGGCTGGAGCTGGGCTGGGTCGACGGCGTGTTCGACCCCGATGTGCTGACGCTCGGGTTCGCGCGGCGGGTGCCCACGTACAAGCGGCTGACGCTCATGTTGCGCGACCCGGAGCGGCTGCGGGCCCTGCTGCTGGACTCCGACCGGCCGATCCAGATCGTCGTCGCGGGCAAGTCGCATCCGGCCGACGAGGGCGGCAAGGCGCTGATCCAGCAGATCGTGCGGTTCACCGATGACCCTGCGATCCGGCGACACATGGTGTTCCTTCCCGACTACGACATGTCGATGGCTCGGTACCTGTACCGGGGCTGCGACGTGTGGCTGAACAACCCGACGCGGCCGCTGGAGGCGTGCGGCACCTCGGGCATGAAATCGGCGCTCAACGGCGGGCTGAACGTGTCCATCCGCGACGGCTGGTGGGACGAGTGCTACGACGGCAGCAACGGGTGGGCCATCCCGACCGCCGACGGGATCCGCGACCCGCTGCGCCGCGACGAGCTGGAGGCCGCGGCGCTCTACGACCTGCTCGGGCAGCAGGTGGCGCCCCTGTTCTACGACCGCGACGACTCGGGCGTGCCGCGCGGCTGGATGTCGATGGTCTGGCACACGCTGGACACGCTCGGGCCGCGCGTGCAGGCGTCGCGGATGGTGCGCGAGTACGTCGAGTCCTGCTATCACCCCGCGGCGCGCACGGTCGCGGCCGCGGCGCGGAACTCCTACGAGGGTGCCCGTGCGCTGGCCGACTACCGCAAGCGCGTCGACATGCTGTGGAGCAAGGTGAACATCCTCGACACCGAGCTGACTGTGGACACCAGCGAAACGATGGTGGTGGGCAAGGAAGTCCGCGTCCGGGCACACGTCGACCTCGCCGGCCTCGATCCGTCCGAAGTGGACGTCCAGGCCGTGGTGGGCCGGGTGGGCGACACGGATGACCTCCACGGGCCCATCGCGGTGCCGATGGAGTCGACCGGTATCGGCGAGTTCACCGCGGTGCTCCGCCTGCCCCACGCCGGCACCCTCGGCTACACCGTGCGCGTCCTGCCCCGGCACGCATTGCTGGCAACGCCGGCCGAACTCGGAAAGATCGTGCTGGCGCACTGAGCCGGTACTGTTCCCGGCGTGACGAACCGGAACGCGAACCCTGGCGACGCGGCCGAGCAACTGGTGGCCACCGAGTTCATGGCCCTGCGTGGGGACCTGCTCAAGCACATCGAGCTGCAGTTCCAGCTCGTCGCCGTGTCGGTGGTGGCGCTGGGCACCATCCTGTCGGTCGGCTACCAGACCCGCAACGCCGCCATCATGAGCCTGTACCCGCTGGTGTCGCTGATCCTCGGGATCTACTGGCTGAACATGGCACACACGATCATCAGGGTCGGCACCTACCTCAAGGAAGTCCTCGAACCGCTGATGTCTCCGGCCCAGTGCGGCTGGGAGCACTACGTCCGGAAGAACCCGATCCGCGGGGACGCGATCGGCTTCTGGGGCGTGCGCGGGATCTTCCTCGGCGGCCCGGTCGTCGCGCTGATCTCCGCGCTGACCACCATGGAATGGTCCGCGACGAACATCGTGGCTTTCGTGCTCGGTGCGGTCACGACCGTGGGGACGTTCGTCGTCTTCCTCGTGTGGTCGGAGCGAACTCCGGGCCAGTGAGCCTCACGGCACTGCCGGTGTCGGCCCCGCGCGCACCGGCAGGCCCGCGGCGGCCCAGGCGCGGAAGCCGCCGATGAGGTCCGTTGCCCCGGGCACGCCCAGGCGTTGCAGGTCGGCGGCGGCGAGACTGGACGCGTAGCCCTCGTTGCACACCACGACCACGGCCCGGTCCGCGCGCGCGTCCGGGATGCGGTGGTCGCCCGCCGGGTCGAGACGCCATTCGAGGTGGATCCGCTCGATCGGCAGCGACCCGGGGATCTCGCCTTCCGTGGCCCGGTTCACCTCGGGGCGGATGTCCACGATCAGCGCGCCCGCGTCCTGCAGCGCCCGCGCGGCGGCCGGATCGATCCGGTCCAGCCGGGACCGCGCCGCCGCCAGCATGTCGTCGATGCTCACCGCTCGAGTATGACCGGCAGCGGCGGGATCACGCTGGGCACCTCGGCCAGCGTCGGGTACTCCCGCGTCGCCACGAGCGGCGGCGAGTAGGCGTGCACGCTGGCCGACGGCTCGGCGCCGGTCACCTGGTGTGCCCGACCCGGCCCGAACCCGAGGCCCTCGCCCGCCAGGTGTGTGTGGCGCCGCACCGGGCCGCCGGGATAGCGGTACTTCTCATGCAGTTCGCCCCGCACCACGGTGAAAGCGCCGGACGCGCCGCCGTGGTCGTGGGGCCGGGTCTGCTGGCCGGGCAGCCACGACAGCAGCCACAGCTCGACCCCGTCGGTGAGCCCGAGCCGGGCCCACCAGCGCCGGTCGGCGTCGAAGTGGAGCAGGTCTGTCAGGGCTCCGGTGAACTCGCTGGTCACGAGCCGGGTCAGTGCCGCGAGTTCGCGGGGTGTCCACAGTAGACGCTCGGGGTGGAGCAGTTCGGCCAGCGAGCCGGGCAACCGGGGGTGGGTCTCGATGTCGAGGACGGACTGGGTCAACGCAATGCTCCTGCGGGTGCGGTCGGGCGAAAGGCGATCTGGAAGGACTTGCGCGGCAGTGCGGTCAGCAGAACCCGCAGCGGTGCCGGTTGACGGCCACACCGGAAGCGGCTGCGCCGCCGATGAAGTGCGCTTACGCGAAGCGCGTACAGCCGGCCGACGCGACGAGCAGGAGGTCGACAGCGCGATCACGCCAGAACGAGGCCGGCGAGGGCGAGGTGATCACGAGATGAATGGTGCCACCCCGCCCGTGCACTCCGCGTGACGTCTCACGGACTGATACGGGGGCGCCGCCACGCCGGGCCCCCGGGCCGGACACAATGGGGCCGTGAGCGAGCCGAGCAACCTTGACGACCTCGTGGTGCGGATGTCCGGCGTGGGGGTCCGCCGTCACAGCAACGATCTTCTCGCGGACCTCGACTGGGCCGTCGAGCTGGACGAACGGTGGGTCGTGCTCGGCCCGAACGGCGCCGGCAAGACGACGCTGCTGCGGATGGCCGCGGCCGAACTGCACCCCACCACCGGCACCGTGCACCTGCTCGGTGAGCAGATCGGCAAGGTCAGCGTCTTCGAGCTCCGCCCGCGCATCGGGTTCACCTCCGGCGCCTTCGCCAGCCGGGTGCCCGGCGAGGAACTGGTCCGCGACGTCGTGGTGAGCGCCGGATACGCCGTGGTCGGCCGGTGGCGCGAGGACTACGACGCGATGGACATCGACCGCGCGCTGGAACTGCTCGGCGCGCTGGGCATCGCACACCTGGCCGAGCGCACCTTCGGCACCCTGTCCGAGGGCGAGCGCAAGCGCACCCTGATCGCCCGCGCGCTGATGACGGACCCGGAGCTGCTGCTGCTCGACGAGCCCGCCGCCGGTCTCGATCTGGGCGGCCGCGAGGACCTGGTGGCCCGCCTGTCGGCGCTCGCCCTGGACCCGGACGCGCCCGCGATGGTGCTGGTCACTCACCACGTCGAGGAGATCCCGCCCGGTTTCACCCACGCCCTGCTGCTGCGCGAGGGGCGCGCGGTCGTCGCCGGGCTGGTCGACGACGTGCTGACGGCGGAGAACCTGTCCAAGACGTTCGACCAGGACCTGGTTCTCGAGCGCTCGGGCGATCGTTTCTTCGCACGTCGCCGGTAGTGTCGGCCGGGAATATCAACAGTTCGAGGAGGAGTGACCGTGGGCGAGTTCGTACGGCTCGAGGTGGACGGCGGGATCGGCACGATCCGGCTGGACCGGGCACCCGTGAACGCCATCAACGGCCAGGTGCAGGCCGAGCTGGGTGAGGTGGCGAAGGAGGCCGGCGAGCGCGCCGACGTGTGCGCGGTCATCCTCTACGGCGGCGAGAAGACCTTCTGCGGCGGCGCCGACGTCAAGGAGATGGCCGAGCGCAGCTACGTCGAGGCCAGGGCGTTCGGCACCGCGTTGCAGAACACGGTTGCCGCCGTCGCCGCGATTCCCAAGCCCGTCCTCGCCGCCGTCACCGGCTACGCGCTGGGCGGCGGGCTGGAGCTCGCGCTCGCCGCGGACCGCCGCATCGCTGGCGACAACGTCAAGGTCGGTCAGCCGGAGATCCTGCTCGGCATCATCCCCGGCGCGGGCGGCACGCAGCGGCTCGCGCGCCTGGCCGGCCCGGCCAAGGCGAAGGACCTCGTGTTCACCGGGCGGTTCGCCAAGGCCGAAGAGGCGTTGAGCCTGGGCATCGTGGACGAGCTGGTCGCGCCGGACGACGTGTACACCGCGGCGCGGTCCTATGCCCAGCAGTTCGTGAACGGCCCCGGTGTGGCGCTGGCCAATGCGAAGGCCGCGATCGACGGCGGGCTGGACGGCGACCTGGCGAGCGGGCTCAAGCTGGAGACGCACCTGTTCACCGCGTTGTGGGCCACCGAGGACCAGACGAACGGCATGCGTTCCTTCATCGAGAACGGTCCGGGCAAGGCCACCTTCGAAGGGAAGTGACGTGACCGAGGTGACCGACCCCGCGGCGGATCCGGCGCCCAACCCGCATGCCACCGCGGACCAGGTCGAGGCTGCTTTCGGTGACCCCAAGCTGGCCAACGTGCTCTACCACGACTGGGAGGCCGGCACCTACGATGAGAAGTGGTCCATCTCCTACGACGAGCGTTGCGTCTCCTACGCCACCGACGTGTTCAACGCGGTCGCGGGCGAGGCGGGGCAGCCGTATCCGACGGCGATGGAACTCGGCAGCGGCACGGGGTTCTTCCTGCTCAACCTGATGCAGGGCGGGGTCGCCAAGGTGGGGTCGGTCACCGATCTGTCACCGGGCATGGTCCAGGTGGCGTTGCGTAACGCGGAGAATCTCGGACTGGACGTGGACGGCCGCGTCGCCGACGCCGAGCGGATCCCGTACCCGGACAACAGTTTCGACCTTGTCGTCGGGCACGCGGTGCTGCACCACATCCCGGACGTGCCCGCCGCGTTCGCCGAGGTGCTGCGCGTGCTCAAGCCGGGTGGGCGGTTCGTGTTCGCGGGCGAGCCCACCCGGATCGGCGACCGCTACGCGCGCAGGATCAGCCAGCTCACGTGGTGGCTCACCACGAACGTGACCAGGCTCGGCCCACTGTCGTCGTGGCGGCGCCCGCAGGAGGAGCTGGACGAGTCCTCCCGCGCGGCCGCGCTGGAAGCCGTGGTCGACATCCACACGTTCGACCCGAGCGACCTGGAACGGATGGCGCTGGGTGCGGGCGCGGTGGGGGTCAAGGCGGTCACCGAGGAGTTCACCGCGGCACTGGCGGGGTGGCCGATCCGGACGTTCGAGGCGGCGGTGCCGCAGGAGAAGCTGACGTTGCGCTGGCGGCTGTTCGCCTACCGGCTGTGGCTTCGACTGTCCGCTGTGGACAAGAAGCTGCTCGCGAAGGTGTTGCCGCGTGAGCTGTTCTACAACGTGATGGTCACCGGCATCAAGCCGTCCACGCCGGTCGAGCGGTAGCTTGCCGTACCGGTTTTCGCTCTCCGACGTCGCGTTCCTGCGCTCGGCCGAAGGTGCGCGCGCGCTCGCTTCGTGCGCCGCTTTGCCGCTGACGGACAAGACCCGGATCGCCGACGTCGCGGCCTTGCGGCGCACGCTGGGCGACCGGTCCGCCGCGGTGCTGGAAACCGTGCTGCTGCGGCGAAAGTCGGAGTCCAAGCTGGACGCTTCGACCGGCTGGCTGTTCACCGCGGACGCGATGCAGCAGGCCAGCGCGTCCGCCGTGGCGCGGCACCGCGCGGCGCGGTTGCGGGGCCGGGTGGTGCACGACGTCACGTGCTCGATCGGTGCCGACCTGGTCGAGCTGGCCAGGGTCACACGCTGCCTCGGGTCCGATGTGGACGAAGTGCGGCTGGCGATGGCCCGGCACAACTGCCCGGACGTCCCGCTGATGCGCGCCGATGCGCTGCGCGCGGTCAGCCGCGACACGGTGGTCGTCGCCGATCCCGCCCGCCGCGACGCGGCCGGCAAGCGCACCTGGCGCCCGCAGGATTTCGCGCCCCCGCTGGACGAGCTGGCCGAAACGTACGCCGGCCGGGATCTGGTCGTGAAATGCGCGCCCGGCTTCGATTTCTCCGTCGCGCCGTGGGCGCGGGAGGTCGAGCTGGTGTCGCTGGACGGCCAGGTGCGCGAAACGTGCCTGTGGTCTGAAGGGCTCGCGACCGCGTCCCGCCGCGCGACCGTGCTGCGCGACGGTACACAGTGGACGATCACCGACACGGAGCCGTCCGACATCGGCGCGGCCGCGCCGGGGGAGTGGGTCGTCGACCCGGACGGCGCCGTCGTGCGGGCGGGTCTGGTCAAGCACTACGGCGCGCGGCACGGGTTGTGGCAGCTGGACGAGCGCATCGCCTACCTGACCGGCAGCGAGCCGCCGCCCGGCGTGCGCGCGTTCCGTGTGCTCGAGCACGGTCCGTACAACGAGAAGTCGCTGCGCGCGCTGCTGCGCCGGCGCGAGGTGGGCCGTGTGGAGATCCTGATCCGCGGGCTCGACGTCGACCCGGATGCGCTGCGGAAACGCCTGAAACTCGCCGGTCCGGGCGAGGCGACGGTCGTGCTGACCCGCATCGGCCGGGCTCCCGTGGCCTTCCTGTGCGAGGCGCACCGGATTCCCGGCTGAGTGCGGTGTCGTCGAGGAGGCTGAGCCACAACACCGAGCGAGCCCGGCAGGTGCTCAGCCGATGACGGCCGACGACACCGGTTTGTCGCTGTTGATCAGCATTTGCCCGTTGGTCGTGATCATGCCGAGGTGGTGGGTCTCCCGGTAGCGCTTGCCGTTCGTGGTGAACTCGATGGTCACCTCGACGGTGTCGTGGCCGATCAGGTGCGGCGCGCCGGTCACCGAGAGCGCGCTGATCGTGCCCCAGAACGCCTGGTAACTCGCCTTGCCCTGCGCCTGCAGCCCGGGGCCGAGCTTTGTCCACCCGAGGTCGGTCTGGCCCGGCATCAGCGCGTAGTACTCGGTCACGGCCTCGGTGGACGACGGCGTCGCGATGGCTGGGGACGAGGCGGCACGACTGGACGTGGTGACCGGCGACGACGAGGCAGGAGGCACCGGAGCCGGGGAACTGGTCGCGGCGGCCGACCGGGTGCCCGAATTGCTCATGGTGAGCACGATCGCCACGACGCCGGCGACGAGCACGGCCGCGCCTATTCCGGCGAACAGGAGCGGCCGCCGGCGTCTTTCCCGGCGCGGCTCGGCCAGCCCCGCGAGTTCCCCGGCCAGCTCGGCCATCGTCGGGCGTTCCTCCGGCTTGACCCGCATCATCCGGGCCAGCACGTCGGTCAGCGGGCCCGCGTACTGCGGCGGGCTGACCCGCCCGGCGGCGGCCGCGTAGAGCAGGGCCATCTGGTTGTCGGTCTCGCCGTACGGGAAGCGGCCTTCGACGATCGTGTAGAGCGTGGCGCCGAGTGCGTAGACGTCGGAGGCGGGCGTCGGCTGCTCGCCGCGCGCGGCCTCGGGGGACAGAAACGCGGGGGTGCCGGCGAAGCTGCCGCTGCCGGTCAGCGTGCCGTCGTCGGCCGCGCGGGAGATGCCGAAGTCGGTGATCTTCGCGGTGCCGTCCTCGCCGAGCAGGATGTTCCCCGGCTTGACGTCGCGGTGCACGATCCCGACGGCATGCGCCACGGCCAGCGCGGACGCCGCGTGCGCCCCGACGCGCGCCACCTCCAGCGCGGGCAGCCGCCCGCGGGAGTGCATCACCTCGGCCAGGCTCTGCGACGGCAGGTACTCCATGACCAGCACCGGCATGCCGTCGTGGTCGGCGACGTCGAACACCGTGATCGCGTGGCGGTGCTGCAGGCGCGCGGCCAGCCGGGCCTCGCGCGCCGAGCGTTTGCGGGCTTGCTCGGCGTCGGACTCGCTCAGGTTCGCGGCCAGCAGCAGCAGTTTCACCGCAACCGTTCGATCCAGCAGCTCGTCCTTCGCGAGCCACACGACCCCCATCGCCCCGCCACCGATCCGGCGCTGCAGGCGGTAGCGGCCGGCGATCACCTGCCCGTCGTCGTCTCTGTCCGCGTCGGTCACCTGGTCAGGCTACGGGGTGATCGAATAATGGCCGAAGGCCGTCGAGCAAGGCGCGTGGACGGGACCCGGTCGCCCGGTCGTAGCTCGCCTCGAGCGGCGACGTGACCTTCCCCGGCGGCGCGACGCGCACGTTCGACCTGGTGGGCGCGCCCGCCAGGGCTGGGAACTGCCGCGCATGGTCGAGTCCATGTGGCGATGCCCGACGTCTCCTTCGACCGCCGGCCCGCGATCTTCGCCGGTAACCTGTCGATGCGCATCATGCTCGCCGGCCCATTGGCGCCGCGTGCTTGCGGGTGATCTTCAGGACGCCGCCACCGCGCTTTCACGGGAAAGTTACCCGAGTGAGGCAATGCTGGTGGACGGACGGCGATAGAAAGAGGATGCTTGGGAGCAACGGGTTTTCCAGCTTTAGTCCATAAAGGACTGTCGTGTCGGGAGGTGCTGATGAGTGGCATGAATACTCGCGACGACGTGGTTTCGCCGTACACCGAGTTCGATCGGTCGTGGCGCGGGTACGACACGCGCCAGGTGCAGGCGTATGTCGAGCAGGTGGAGGCGGATCTGCGGCTGCTGATCGCTGACCGCGACGGGGCCGCCGTCAGCGCCGAGCGGCTCGCGCAGCAACTCGAGGAGTTGCGGTGCGAGACCGACCGGTTGCGCGCGAAGCTCGACCGGGTCTGCAAGCAGCCCATCGAGGCCGACGGCCTGTCGGAGCGGTTGCTGCGCATGGTCGAACTCGCCGAGGACGAGGCCGCCGAAATCACCGACCGGGCGCGGGTGGCGGCCGAACGCAGCTGGGCGGCGGCCGAGCAGGCGGCGCAGCGGCTGCGCGGGCGGCACGAGCAGCTGGTCGCGGAGGTGGACTCGCGGCGCAAGCAGGCGCGCGCCGAGCACGACGCGCTGATGGTGCGCGCCCGGCGGGAGGCCGACCTGCTGACCACCGAGGCCACCCGGAGCAGGCACAAGCTGGACGAGCACGCCGCGCAGCGCCGCGAGCAGGTCGAACGCGACTTCGAGGCGGCGCTGAACGTCCGCCGCGACACCGCTCAGCAGGCCATCGCCGAGCAGGAGCGGGAGAGCCGCGAAAAGGCGGAACGCCTGGTCGCCGAGGCCACGGAGCGCGCGGAGGAGAGCGTCGCGCAGGCGAAGGCGGAGGCAGACCGGCTGGTGCGCGAGGCGATCGAGAAGTCCCGGGGCATGATGGCCGAGGCCACCGAGCAGTCCGGGCGCATGGTGACCGCGGCCGAGTCCACGGCCGGGCAGCTGGTCGCCGAGGCGCAGGGCAAGGCCGACGTGCTGGACGAGCTGCGCAAACGCACGTCCGCCCAGCTCCACGAGACCAAGCGGCTCCTGGCCGAGGCCACCCCGCTGCTGTTCGAGACACCCGAAGACGCCGACCTGGTGCCCGGCCCGCGCGGCGACCCGGCGAGCACGCCGGAAGACGGCCAGGTCACCGCGAAGGAACCCGCCACCGCGCGTTGACCATGTCCACAGTGGACTATGTGTCGCTTTTCAGGGCGGAGAACAGGGCGGCCCAGTCGGGCGCCGGCGACTCGGCGTCGTCGTAGAGTTCGAAGGTCTTGCCAGACGCCGCAGGGTCGAACAGGGCCGCCACCACGGCATCCGCCACTGCGTCGCGGCTGATCCGGCCCTCGCCCGTGTCGCCCTGCTCCACGCGCACGCCGTCCGCCGCGAGGTCGTGCAGCCAGCTCGGCCGGACGATCGTGTAGTGCGCTCCGCTGCCGCGTAACGCCTGTTCACCGCGGGCCCGTGCATCGATGCGGTCGGTCATCTCCGGGTGCTCCGACGCGCGGGTCAGGTAGATCTGCGACACGAGGACCACGGGGATGTCCTCGCGCGCGGCGATCTCGGCGATCTTGGCCACGCCCGTGTGCAGCACGCGTTCCTCGCCGCCCGCTCCCTTGGGCGGCTCGACGCTGATCACGACGCCCTCCGCGCCCGTGAACACCGCGGGCTCCGGGCTGGCCAGGTCCAGCGTCGCCGCCTCGGCACCCTTCGGCGCGGAGTGGGTCTCCCGGCTCGCGACCACGACGTTGTGCCCGCCGGCCGTGAGCCGGTCGACGACCCGGCGACCGGTCCGCCCGGCGCCACCGACCACGACAAAGGTGCTCATCGCTGCCTCCCAGCGGGGTTGCTCAGCGAACGCGCTTGGGGATGCGCGACAGCAGGTCGGCGGCGGCGCGGGGCAGCGGCGGGTCGGCGGCGGCGCGGGTCAGCCGCGGCCCGCCCGGTTCCAACGCGGCCAGCCGGTAGCACGCGAGAATCCGCAAGCCGGTCCACTCGCGCGGATCCCAGTCCGCGGCCGACTGTGGCGGCTGCCACTCCCGCGCCACGGCGTTCGCCCACACGTCGTGCGCATGCCCGGCCAACAGGACAAGATCGGTGACCGGCTCGGTCCGCGGCACGAGCTCGGCCTCGCAGCGGATCGCATCGACCGCAGCAACCAGATGCCGCTCGTAGGCGGTCCACAGGGCGAAGTCGTCGGCGAGGGCGAGCCAGCCGGACTCCAGCCGCCCGGCGGCACCCTGCAGCCAGCGCCGGGCGGATCGGTCCGCCAGATTGTCGGCCCAGCCCATGTCTTGATGATGGTCCGCCGACCCGCCCGTGCGCCACCCGGGGGTGCGTTATTCCGCCTTATGCATGCATCGCCGCTGCTCGTGGCGACGGAACGTGACTCCCCGTCGCGGGCTAGCCCTTCCGGTCGTAACCGGCTCGGCGGAGTGCGTCGGCCATGGAGCCACCAGCCGTGTTCGGCGTCTCGCGCCGGTTGCGCGGCTGGCCACCACCACCGCGCTGGTTCTGCCGCTGGCCCTGGCCCTGGCCCCGCCCTTGACCCTGCTGGCGCTCGCCGCCGCCCGCCGGCTTGCCGCCGCCGACCTCGTCGTCCAGCCGCAGCGTCAATGAGATGCGCTTGCGTGGGATATCCACGTCGAGCACCTTCACCTTGACGATGTCGCCCGACTTGACCACGTCACGCGGGTCCTTGACGAAGTTCTTCGACATCGCCGACACGTGCACCAGGCCGTCCTGGTGCACGCCGATGTCGACGAACGCCCCGAAGGCCGCCACGTTGGTCACGACACCCTCCAGCCGCATGCCCGGCTCGAGGTCGGCGATCTTCTCGACGCCCTCGGCGAATGTGGCGGTCTTGAACGCCGGGCGCGGGTCGCGGCCCGGCTTCTCCAGCTCGGCGAGGATGTCGGTGACCGTGGGTAGCCCGAACGTCTCGTCCACGAACTGCTTCGGCTGGACCGAGGCCAGCACCCGCGCGTTGCCGATCAGCTCGCGCACCTCGGTGCCCGTGCTGGACAGGATCCGCCGCACCACCGGGTACGCCTCGGGGTGCACGCTGGACGAGTCCAGCGGGTCGTCGCCGCCGCGGATGCGGAGGAAGCCGGCGCACTGCTCGAACGCCTTCGGACCCAGCCGCGGCACCTGCTTGAGCAGCTCCCGCGAGCGGAACGGGCCGTTCTCGTCGCGGTGGCTCACGATGTTCTCGGCGAGCCCCGCGGTGATGCCGGAAACCCGGGACAGCAGGGGAGCGGACGCCGTGTTGACGTCCACGCCGACCGCGTTCACACAGTCCTCGACCACGGCGTCGAGCGAGCGGGACAGTGACACCTCGGACACGTCGTGCTGGTACTGGCCGACGCCGATCGACTTCGGGTCGATCTTCACCAGCTCGGCCAGCGGGTCCTGCAGCCGCCGCGCGATCGACACCGCGCCGCGCAGCGACACGTCCATGCCGGGCAGCTCCTGCGACGCGAACGCCGAAGCCGAGTATACCGACGCGCCCGCCTCGGACACCACGGCCTTGGTGAGCTTGAGCTCGGGGTGCTTCTTGATCAGCTCGATCGCCAGCTTGTCGGTCTCGCGGGACGCGGTGCCGTTGCCGATCGCGATCAGGTCGACGTGGTGCGCCCCCGCGAGCGCCGCCAGCTTCACGATCGAGGCGTCCCAGCGGTTGGCCGGCTGGTGCGGGTAGATCGTGTCGGTGGCCACGACCTTGCCGGTGGCGTCCACGACCGCGACCTTCACGCCGGTACGGAAACCGGGGTCGAGGCCCATCGTGGCGCGCGTGCCCGCCGGGGCGGCGAGCAGCAGGTCACGCAGGTTGGTCGCGAACACGGCCACCGCGTCGTCCTCGGCCGCCTGGCGGAGCCGCAGCCGCAGGTCGATGCCCAGGTGCAGGAGGATCTTGGTGCGCCACGCCCACCGCACGGTGTCGACCAGCCACTTGTCGGCCGCGCGGCCCCGCTCGGCGACACCGAACCGCTGCGCGATGCGCTGCTCGTACTCGCTCGGGCCGACGCGAGGCTCGTCGGAGGGCGCAGTGTCCGAGCCTGCGGCGCCGGCGGGCGCGGAAGGCTCGATCGTGAGGTCGAGCACCTCCTCCTTCTCGCCGCGGAACATCGCGAGCACCCTGTGGGAGGGCATCTTGCTGAACGGCTCGGCGAAGTCGAAGTAGTCGGAGAACTTCGCGCCGTCGGTCTCCTTGCCGGCGCGGACCTTGGAGGCCAGCCGGCCCTGCGACCACATCTTCTCGCGCAGCTCGCCGATCAGGTCCGCGTCCTCGCCGAACCGTTCGACCAGGATGGCCCGGGCTCCGTCGAGGGCGGCCTGCGCGTCGGCGACACCCTTCTCGGCGTCGACGAACACGGCCGCCGCGGCCTGCAGGTCCGTCGTCGGGTCGGTCAGCAGGCCGTCCGCCAGCGGCTCGAGACCGGCCTCGCGCGCGATCTGGGCCTTCGTGCGGCGCTTGGGTTTGTACGGGAGGTAGATGTCCTCCAGCCGGGCCTTGGTGTCGGCGGCGCGGATCTGGTCCTCGAGTTCGGGCGTCAGCTTGCCCTGCGTGCTGATCGACTCCAGGATCGCGCCCCGGCGCTCGTCGAGTTCCCGCAGGTAGCGCAGCCGGTCCTCGAGCGTGCGCAGCTGGGCGTCGTCGAGCGTGCCCGTGACTTCCTTGCGGTAGCGCGCGATGAACGGCACCGTCGAGCCCCCGTCGAGAAGGCCGACGGCCGCCTTGACCTGCCCCTCACGCACGCCGAGCTCCTCGGCGATCCGGTGCTCGATCGACTGCAGTACGGCTGTCACGGTCCTGATCCACTCCCTCGTCGAAGTCGCAAGGAAGCATTGTGCCCGCGCCGTCCCCCGGGCGGGTGGACAGGGCCCGGCAAGCCGCCCAGTAACCAAAACCGGCCCGGCAGCGACTGTGGAGTGACGGTCGTTCTTTCTTGAGGCCCTCGGTAGGTGCAGATGGAAGGCTCTGGCGGGGGTGGTGATCGCAGCGTGAGGATGAGTGTTCAGTACAAGCAAGTTACGGTCGAGTCCCCTGACGGAAGTCGGGTTTCCGTTTCGTATCCCGGAATTCTGCTGGTCGGCTACGAGGATGGGGTGGAGGTCGGCGAGCGCTGGATCCCGTTCGGTGAAAATCCCACGCACGAGGACGACGAGCGGCTGATCGAGGCGCTGCGCAGGGCTTTGCTGTGGCAGCACCACGAACCGACCCCCGGGTGCGATACCTGAGGGATTGTGCCAAGCTTTTTCCCGTGGTGAACGAGGATTACCTACGCTTCGGGCAGGGCGCGCACATCGTCCTCGGCCTGCACGGCTGGTTCGGATCGGCGCAGGCATGGAAGTCGCTGATCCCGCATCTGGACGGAAAAGGCTACACCTACGTCTTCCCCGACTTCCGCGGATACGGTGCGCGCAAGGACATTCCGGGCGAGCACACCATCGCGGAGGCGGCGGGCGACGTGCTCGAGCTGGCCGATCGGCTCGGCGCCGACCGGTTCTCCCTGCTCGGGCACTCGATGGGCGGCAGCGTCATGCAGTGGGTGTACGCCGACGCGCCCGACCGCGTCCGTGCGCTCGTCGGAATCTCGCCGGTGCCCGCCAACGGCCTCCCGCTCGACGGCGACGCGTGGCAGCTGTTCACCAGCGCCGTGGACGACCCGGCGAGCCGCCGCGCGATCATCGACTTCACCACCGGCAGCAGGCGTCGGGACGCGTGGCTCGACGGCCTGGTGCAACATTCCCTGCAGAACTCCGACAAACAGGCATTCGCCGACTACCTGACGGCGTGGGCGAAGACCGACTTCCACGAGCGCATCGAGGGCGCCGGAGTCCCCGTCAAGGTGATCATCGGCGAGAACGACCCGGCGGTGGATGAGGACGTCGTGTTCGGCACGTTCGGGCGGTGGTACCCGAACTTCGACCTCGAGGTGATGCCCGATGCGGGGCACTACGCGTTCGAGGAGATACCGGTCTCGGTCGCCAACGCCATCGAACTCTTCCTCGATGAGCACTGACGTTTTCGATCCGCGCGTGTTTGCACGCGGGGTGCCGCACGACGAGCTCCGCCGCCTGCGCGATGCGGAACCCGTTGCGTGGCAAGAGGAACACGAGGTGCTCGACTGGCCGGCCGGGCCCGGCTATTGGGCCGTGACGCGCTACGACGACGTCAGACGGGTGCTGCGCACCCCCGAGGTGTTCTCGTCCTGGCTCGGCGCGACGCAGATCCGCGACCCGGCGCCGGACGACCTCGCGTTCATCCGCCGGATGATCCTCAACATGGACCCGCCCGAGCACAACCGGCTGCGGCGCATCGTGTCCGCGGTGTTCACCCGACGGCGCCTCGAGGGGTTCGCCGAGCAGATCGCCGCGCGAGCCCGCGAGCTGATCGGCGCGGTCGCCGCGCGCGGGCACTGCGACCTGCCGGTCGAGGTCACCGACGACTTTCCGCTGCTCAACCTGGCCGACCTGCTGGGTGTGCCGCCGGCGGATCGCGGGCTGCTGCTCAAGTGGACGAACCGGGTGATCGGCTACCAGGACCCCGAGCACGCGGAGGTCGTCCGCGACGAGCACGGCAAACCGATCAACCCGCGCTCGCCGGCGATGCTCGCCGACATGTTCGCCTACGCCCAGCAACTCGCGGCCGACAAGCGCGAGCACCCGGCCGACGACCTGATGACGGCGCTGGTCGACGCGTCGGTCGACGGGCGCGCGCTCGACGACGCCGAGTTGGAGATGTTCTTCTTCCTCGTGGTGATCGCCGGCAACGACACCGTCCGCAGCGCGCTACCCGGCGGGGTGCTGGCACTGGCCGAGCACCCGGACGCCTACCGGCGGCTGCGCGAGGATCCGGCACTGCTGCCCGGCGCCATCGAGGAAATGCTGCGCTGGCACCCGCCTGTGCTGACGTTCCGGCGCACCGCGACGGCCGACACCGTGCTGTCCGGGCAGCGGATCCGTGCCGGGGACAAGGTGGTCGTGTACTTCGCGTCGGCGCACTTCGACGAGCGAGCCTTCCCGGAGCCATACAGGTTCGACATCACGCGCTCGCCCAACGACCATCTCGCGTTCGGCCAGGGCCCGCACCTGTGCCTCGGCGCGCATTTCGGGCGGCTGCAGATGCGGGTGTTCTTCACCGAGTTCCTGCGGTCACTACCGCCGGTGCGGCTCGACGGCGAGGTGCGTCACCTGACGTCGAACTTCATCAACGGGATCACGCACCTGCCGCTTCGCTGGTGAACGCTGTCAGCTCGACTCCGGCACGGATGAGCGCGTCCCGGACCCGGCGCGCGATGTCGACGGCACCCGGGGTGTCGCCGTGCACGCAGATGGATTCCGCGGAGATCGCGACGGTGCTGCCGTCGACCGTGGTCACCGCGCCCTCGGTGACCATCCGCACCACGCGGGCCGGCACCTCGTCCGGATCGTCGATGACGGCGCCCGGCAGCCGCCGCGACACCAGCGTCCCCTCCGGCGTGTAGGCGCGGTCGGCGAACGCCTCTCGCACCGGGCGCAGGCCCACGCTCTCGGCCTGCCGCAACCACTGGGAGCCGGGCAGCCCGAGCACCGGCAGGCTCGCGTCGTAGGTGCGCACCGCCTCGACCACCGCGGCGGCCTGCTCGGCGTGCGTGACGATCGCGTTGTACAGCGCGCCGTGCGGCTTCACGTAGCTCACCCGCGTGCCCGCGACGCGCGCGAAGCCGTCCAGCGCCGCGATCTGGTAGAGCACGTCGTTGACCAGTTCGGCCGGGTCCACGTCGATGAACCGGCGGCCGAACCCGGCGAGGTCCCGGTAGCTCACCTGCGCCCCGATCGCCACGCCCCGCGCCGCAGCGCGCCCGGTGACCCGGCGCAGCACGCTCGGGTCGCCCGCGTGGAAGCCGCACGCGACGTTCGCGCTGGTCACGATGTCCAGCAGGGCGTCGTCGTGGGTCAGCGGCCAGACGCCGAAGCCTTCCCCGAGGTCGCTGTTGAGGTCGATCATCGCGCTCCTTTACCGAACCCGAACATTGTCCCGATGCTCCTCGAATCCTGGCCCAGCACAGTTCATCTTGCCCGGCAGGGAGCCGGGAGGAGGAGACCGAGGAGCGAACAATGCGCATCTCAGCCGCGATCGTAGGGCTCGGCACGGCAGCGCTGCTGGCCGTCGGCGCGCCCGCCGCGTACGCCGACACCACCGCGCCGCCGACCCCCAGCTATGGTCCCATCACGCTGAGCCCGGAGGAGTCGCAGCACCTGTGCGCCGACGTGCTGCCGAAGCTGATCGACCGCAAGAACAAGCTCACCGCGCGCATCAACGGCGACGCCGACACGAAGGGATCGGTGGCCTGGCTCAAGGCGCGGGCGCAGGCCCAGCGCGTCAAGGGCCACACCCAGATCGCCGACCAGCTGGACCAGCGCGCCGATCGGCGCCAGGGCCGGCTGGGCGATCTCGCGAAGGTGCAGCAGCAGCTGACCGCCTTCCAGAACGCGCACTGTGAGGCGAAATGACCGTGCGGAAGGTGCTTCTGGGCGGGGTGGCCGTGCTCGCGATCGGGCTGGGGACGGCGGGCTGCCACGGCAGCACGTCGTCGGGATCGGGGTCCGGCTCGCAGAGCGGTGCCGACGAGCTGTCCAGCGTGCAGACTACGCTGGACGCGATCGATTCGGAGCTGGCCGGCGACGGCTCACCGTGAGCTCGGAGTGCCGATGTCTGAACGGACCACACGAAGCGACCGCGACGCAGGAGCGATCGTGGGGCGCGGTCTGGTGCTGGTCGTCGAGGACGAGGCCGCCATCGCCGACCTGATCGCGCTCTACCTGCGCCGGGACGGTTTCGGCGTGCACACCGAGTCCAATGGGGACGCCGCGCTCGCCGCGGTCCGGCGGCTGCGCCCGGTCGCGGTGGTGCTCGACATCGGACTGTCCGGTAAGGACGGTGTCGAGGTCTGCCGCACCATGCGGGCCGCCGGGGACTGGACCCCGGTGCTGTTCGTGACGGCCCGCGACGACGAGGTGGACCGGTTGCTCGGGCTGGAACTCGGAGCGGACGACTACGTGAGCAAGCCGTTCAGCCCACGGGAGCTCGCCTTGCGGGTGCGCACGGTGCTGCGGCGTGGCGCCGGAGCGCCCGCCGAGGTGTTGACGGCGGGCACCGTCCGGCTCGACGTGACCCAGCGCCGGGTGTGGGCGGCCGAGCAGGAGGTCGCGCTCACCTCCACGGAGTTCGACCTGCTCGCGCAACTGGTGCGGCAGCCGGGCCGGGTGTTCGAGCGCGGGCAGTTGCTCAGCGCGGTGTGGGGGTACTCCGCGGCCGCGGGCACGCGCACCGTGGACGTGCATATCGCGCAGTTGCGGGCGAAACTGGGCAACGAAAGTCCGATCAGGACGGTACGCGGGGTCGGGTACGCGGCGGAGAACCGGTGAGGCACCGGACCTCGCTCGCCGCGCGGATCACCCTGGTGTGTCTTGCCGTGGCCGGGGTCGCGGTGCTCGTCGCCGGCATCATCGCCGCGAGCCTGGTCCGGCGCACCGGGCAGGACGTGCTGCAGCGCGCCCTCGCCGAGCAGGCCGACGTGGTCGCGAGCCAGGTCGACCAGGCCGGCCTCGGCTCCCGGATCGGTCTCGGCAAAGTCGCGGATGTCCTTCGCGGGCAAGGGATTTCGGTGGTCATCGTGCGGCCGGGCACCGGCGTGACCGCGGCCGATCCGGCCGTCTCGCGGGCGGTGACACAGGCCGGGGTCACCGGGATCGGCGGCGGGCAGTCGATCTCGGTCAAACGGACCGTGGCCGGGCAGGACTACCTCGTGGAGGCGCGGGGCGCCGGCGCGGGCACCGGGTTCGCCCTCGTCGAACCGGTGGAGATGGCGGAGAACACGCAGCGCGCGCTGGTCCGCAACATCCTGCTGGCGCTCGGCGCCGGGCTGCTCGTCGCGGCGGCCGCGGGCCTGGTGCTGGGCCGGTTGCTGGCGCGGCCGTTGCGCCGCACGGCGGGCGTCGCCGCGACGATGCGCCAGGGGCGGCGGGATCTGCGTGCGCCCGTCGAGGGGCCGGCCGAGGTCGCGGAGGTCGCCGGTGCCGTGAACGAGCTGGCGGAAGCGTTGCAGCACAGCGAATCGCGGCAGCGGGAGTTCCTGCTGTCGGTGTCGCACGAACTGCGCACGCCGCTGACGGCCGTGCACGGTTTCGCGGAGTCGGTCGCGGACGGGGTGGTCACCGGCGAGGATGCGCGGCAGGCGGGCCAGACGATCCAGCGGGAGTCGCAACGGCTGGAACGGCTGGTCAGCGACCTGCTCGACCTGGCACGACTGGGCGCGGACGAGTTCCGGCTCGATGTGGGCCCGGTCGATCTGGCGGAGACGGTGCGTGGCTGCGCCGAGGTGTGGCAGGCGCGGTGCGCCCGCGCCGGGGTCCCGTTCCACGCGGAGTACCCGCCGCATCCGGTGCCGGCGGATGCGGACGCCCGGCGGCTGCGGCAGGTGCTGGACGGCTTGGCGGAGAACGCACTGCGGGTCACGCCCGCCGGCGCGCCGATCGTGCTGTCGCTGGCTGCGTCCGGCGTGCTGCAGGTACGCGACGGCGGCCCGGGCTTGGCTCCGGAGGACTACGCCGTCGCGTTCGAGCGCGGGGCTTTGAACGCCAAGTACCGCGGCCGGCGCCCGGTCGGGTCCGGGATCGGCCTCGCGTTGGCGCACGGCCTGATCACGCGCATGGGCGGCACGATCACCGCCGGCCCGGCGCCCGAAGGCGGCGCCGCGTTCACGATCCGGGTACCGCAACAAGGGCTTGTGCGGAGGTGAGCCTGGGTGGCGGGGACGCTGGACGCCGTCGCGTTGTTCGACGCCTTCGCCCCGAAGGTGAGGGGAGTCAGGCGTCGCGCCGCTCGGCCGGCAAAGCTGGAAAGGCTCGCCGTAGCTCGGCGAAAAGCCGCGGGTAGCCGTTGCCGAATGTGACGGTGGCGTGGAACACGGACTCGACTCCCGCCGCCAGTGTGTCCGCGGCGGCCGCCGACCGCACTACCGGCAGCACAGCGTGCTGCTGAGAGATGCGATCGTGGCGGCCGTCGTAGGACGGGACGGCGGTCCGCGGTACGCGGGCATCGATGCGCAGCCGTTCGAATGCCGCATGGTGGTCGTCGAACGGCTGCGGCAGCGGCCGGCCGCGGTCGAGCGCGGTCAGCGCCGCCGCGACCCAGTCCAGATCGCTCAGACGCGCTTCGTCGCAGGCCCGCCGTGCGGTCCAGGTCGCGACGGCACGCTGGGTGGTCTCGTCGAGATTCTCGAGTCCGTCGACGAGCTCGCGGTCCAGGCGTGCCAGCGCCAGCCCACCGTTGACCCGCCGGAGGCGCTCACTCGGCGGCCGGCCATCCCAACGCTGTGCCTCGGCGGCACGGGCGGCCTCGGCGCGCGCCGTTTGGCGGGCGAGCCGTTCCTGCCGCCGGGCCGCTGCCCGCTCCGCCGGGGTGGGCGGGACCGGCAACGTTCGGGCGTGGGCGTGCCAGTACGCCGCGGACGCACTCGTCTGCCGGACGACCGCGTCCGCGGCGACCGGGGCGGGCCAAAGCTGCAGCAGGTAGCGGTCCAGCAGCGGTTGGCCGGCGAGCCGCGTGTCCTTCGCGCGCGCCTGATCCATCCCGGACGCGCAGTAGCGCACGCGATAATCGACCTGGTCCAGTGCCAGCGGCCAGCTCGCTTCACCCGCCCACTGCATCAGGTGCACCGAGTCGCTCTGCGGCCGGAACGAGGCCTCGACGTCCTCCTCCCAGTCCTCGCGCACCGGCGGCGGCGCGTCGAGAAGCTCGACGGTGACCTCGACGTTGCCGGTGTGCAGGCCTGTCGTGAGGAACAGCAGGCCCGGTACGGCCGCGCCGCAGAGCCCGTTGGTCTGACCGCCGCGCGCCTCGGTCAAACCGTCGAAGCGATCCTTGATCCGGCTCTCCACGTAGAACTGCCCATAGTGGACGCGCAGCTCACCCTCGAACAACAAAGACACGGCGGCAGTCTGCCACTCTCACTCGCCTTCCAGGTCGCCTTCTGTCCGGAGATAGACCTCCCGCATACGGGACAGCAGCGCCGGGTCCGGCTCCGCCCACAGCCCGCGGTCCGCGGCTTCAGTCAGGCGCTCGATGATGCCGCGCAACGCCCACGGGTTCGACTTCGCCAGGAAGTCCTGGTTCTCCCGGTCCAGCACGTAAGACTCGGACAGCTTCTCGTACATCCAGTCGTCCACCACACCGGCCGTCGCGTCGAAGCCGAACAGGTAGTCGACCGTCGCGGCCAGTTCGAAAGCGCCCTTGTAGCCGTGCTTGCGCATCGCGGCCAGCCAGCGCGGATTCACCACCCGCGCCCGGAAAACCCGCGCCGTCTCCTCCGACAGCGTCCTGGTACGCACCGCGTCCGGGCTTGTCGAGTCGCCGATGTAGGACACCGGGGCCTGACCCGTGAGCGACCGCGTAAACGCGATCATCCCGCCGTGGTACTGGAAATAGTCGTCCGAGTCGGCGATGTCGTGCTCGCGGGTGTCGGTGTTCTTCGCCGCCACCACGATTCGCCGGTACGAGCTTTCCATGTCCTCGCGAGCCGGTTTCCCGTCCAGCTGCCGACCGTACGCGTAGCCGCCCCACGTCGCGTACACCTCGGCGAGGTCGGCGTCGTCGCGCCAGTTGCCCGAGTCCATCAATGGCAGCAGACCCGCGCCGTACGCGCCCGGCTTCGAACCGAAGATCCTTGTGGTGGCGCGCCGTTCGTCGCCGTGACTGTCCAGATCGGACAGATAGTGCGCGCGGACGTAGTTCTCCGACACCGGCTCGTCCAGCGCCGCCACCATCCGCACGGCATCGTCGAGCAGGTCGATCACGTGCGGGAACGCGTCACGGAAGAAGCCGCTGATGCGCACCGTGACGTCGATCCGCGGGCGGCCCAGCTCGGCGAGCGGGATCGGCTCCAGGCCGGTGACGCGCCGCGACGCCTCGTCCCACACCGGCTGGACACCCAGCAGCGCAAGGACTTCCGCCGCGTCGTCACCGGACGTGCGCATCGCCGACGTGCCCCACACCGACAGGCCGACCGACCGCGGCCATTCGCCAGTGTCGTCGCGGTACCGCTTCACCAACGAATCCGCCAGCCGCTGACCGGTTTCCCACGCAAGCCGGCTCGGGATCGCCTTCGGGTCGACGGTGTAGAAGTTGCGGCCGGTCGGCAGGACGTTCACCAGGCCCCGCAACGGGGAACCGCTCGGGCCCGCCGCGATGTACCCGCCGTCGAGCGCGTGCAGCACAACGTCGATCTCGGCTGTCGTACCGGCCAGCCGGGGCACGATCTCCGTCGCGGCGAACCGCAGCACACCGGCAACCGGCTCCCCGGCGGTGATCGCGTCCAAAGACCAATTCGCCGCTTCCATCTGCTCGATGAGAGAGCGGGCAGTCTGCTCGACGGCGTCCACTTCGGACAGTGGGGCATCCTCCTTGAGGCCCAGTGCGGAACGCAGTCCAGGTATCGCACCGGCCTTGCCGCCCCACATCTGCTGCGCCCGCAACATCGCCAGCACCAGGTTCACCCGCGCCTCGCCGACCGGGGCCTGCCCCAGAATGTGCAGCCCGTCGCGGATCTGCGCATCCTTGACCTCGCACAGCCAGCCGTCGATGTGCAGCAGGAAGTCGTCGAACTCGGCGTCGTGCGGCCGCTCGGCAACACCGAGGTCGTGGTCGAGCTTCGCGGCCTGGATCAGCGTCCAGATCTGCGCCCGGATCGCGGGCAGCTTCGCCGGGTCCATCGCCGCGATGTTCGCGTGCTCGTCGAGCAGTTGCTCCAGGCGCGCGAGGTCGCCGTAGCTCTCGGCACGTGCCATCGGCGGGATGAGGTGATCGACGATCGTCGCGTGCGCGCGCCGTTTCGCCTGCGCGCCTTCGCCCGGGTCGTTGATGAGGAACGGGTAGATCAGCGGCAGGTTGCCCAGCACCGCGTCCGGCGCGCAGGACGCGGACAGTCCCGCCGTCTTGCCCGGCAGCCATTCCAGTGACCCGTGCTTGCCCAGGTGCACCACGGCGTGCGCGCCGAACTCCTCCTCGAGCCACCGGTACGCGGCCAGGTAATGGTGCGAGGGCGGGAGGTCCGGGTTGTGGTAGATCGCGACCGGGTTCTCGCCGAAACCCCGTGGCGGCTGGATCATCAGCACGACGTTGCCCGCCTGCAGCGACGCCAGCACGATGTCCCCGTTGTCCACATACAGTTCGCCGGGGGGCGGGCCCCAGTGCTGCTCCATCTCCGCGCGCAGGTCCTCGGGCAGCACCTCGAACCACTCGCGGTAACGCGCCGCGGGCACCCGGATCGGGTTGCCGGCGAGTTGTTCTTCGGTCAGCCATTCGGGATCCTGCCCGCCGGCCGCGATCAGCGCGTGGATCAGCTCGTCGCCGGCACCGGATTCGATGCCGGGGAACGGTTCCGGCCCGAGGTCGTAACCCTGTTCGATCATCCGCCGCAGCAGGAGGACCGCCGACGCAGGTGTGTCCAGCCCGACCGCGTTGCCGACGCGCGAATGCTTGGTGGGGTAGGCGGACAGCACCAGCGCGATGCGCCGCTCGGGCGGCGGGGTGTGTCGCAACCGGGCGTGCGCCACCGCGATCCGCGCGACCCGCGACGCGCGCTCCGCGTCCGGCACGTAGCGAGGCAGCCCGTCATCATCGATCTCCTTGAAGGAGAACGGAACCGTGATGAGCCGGCCGTCGAACTCGGGCACCGCCATCTGGTTCCCGGCATCCAAAGGGGACAGTCCTTCGTCGTTGCCCGCCCAGGTGTCCCGGTCGCTCGTCAGGCACAGCGCCTGCAGGATCGGTACGTCCAGCGCCGCCATCTCCGCGACGTCCCACGCCTCGTCGTCGCCACCGGCGCCCACCTCGGACGGGCGGGTGCCGCCCGCCGCGAGCACCGTGACCAGCAGCGCGTCACACCGGCGCAGCTCGGCCATCATCTCCGGCTCACGCGAGCGCAGCGACGCGCAGTGAATCGGCAGTGCCTGCGCCCCCGCGTCCTCGAGCGCGTCCGACAGCGCCTCGACGAACGCCGTGTTGCCGGACAGGTGGTGCGCCCGGTAGTACAGGATCCCGATCACCGGGCCGTCGGTGCGGCGAGGCGTGCGCTCGAGCACGCCCCACGTGGGCTGCGCCGCCGGCGGCTCGAAACCGTCGCCGGTCAGCAGCAGCGTGTCGGACAGGAACCGGTGCAGCTGGATGAGGTTGGCCGGCCCGCCTTGCGCGAGGTACGCGTGTGCCTCGGTGGCGATACCCGCCGGAACCGTGGACAGCTCCATCAACTCCGCGTCGGGCGCCTGTTCCCCGCCGAGCACGACGACGTGCGCACCGCTCGCCAGGACCGTGTCCAGGCCCTGCTGCCACGTCCGCGCCGATCCCAGGATGCGGACCACGACGATCCGTGCGCCCTCCAGCAGCGCCGGCAGCTCGCCGAGGTCGAGCCGGGCTGGGTTGGCCAGCCGGTACCCGGCGTCACCGGCGCGGGCACTGAGCAGGTCGGTGTCCGAAGTGGACAGTAGCAGGATCACGGGTGGCCTCCTTGGGTCACCCATCACTCTAGGGTCCGTCAGGCCGACCGCTCACTCAGCCGCGGGAACGGCTCAGTGGAGAAAATCACCTCCACGCCCACCTCGAAGTACTGCGCGATCTTCAACGCGAGGTAGAGGCTGGGGCTGTACTCGCCCCACTCGAGGTAACCGATGGTCTGGTAGTGCACCCCCCGCGAGTCGGCCAGCCGCGTCTCCAGGTGCCGTCGCGACCCGCCGATCTCCGCGGCGGACATCGTGTCCGGTAGCAGCGCCGAGCGCATGCCGAGGCCGACCCAGTAGACGGGAAGACCTGGCCGACGCTCTGCAGCGACCACGGCATGCTGGTGATCGGGTAGAACACGCCGGACACCGCCCAACGGCATCGTCGCAATCAGTCCCGGGACCAGCACCCACAGCAGTTTCGGCGGCGAAGCTCACCCCCTTGAGCACGTCGGTGCTGCCGTAGCGCATCCGCAGGTCACGCACGTCGAGGACCGCGTCCTCAGGTGTTGCTCTGACCGGGTGGACCGACCCCAGCGCCCTACTCGGGACTGTCGCAGGTCTTCGAGTGCGGCGTTTACAGTGATGTCCATGTCGATCCCCGCGCGCGCCAGGCCCGATGCGTGCCCGGGCGTGTTCGCGACGCACGACGCCGCCGACGGCGCCCTCGCGCGGGTGCGCCTGCCCGGCGGCTGGGTCACCGCGGCGCAGCTCGAGGTGCTGGCCGGGTGTGCCGAGGACCTCGGCGACGGCTCGGCGCACCTGACCTCGCGGGGGAACGTGCAGCTGCGGGGCCTCGGGGGCGACACGGGTGAGCTGGTCGGCCGGCTGTCCGACGCGGGCCTGCTGCCGGCCCCGTCGCACGAGCGGGTGCGCAACTTCCTCGCCTCGCCGCTGTCCGGGCTCGCCGGGGGACTGGTCGACGTGCGGCCGCTCGTCGCGCGCCTCGACGCGGCCGTGTGCGCGCGGCCCGAGCTAGCGGACCTACCGGGGCGGTTCCTGTTCGCCCTCGACGACGGGCGCGGCGACGTCGCCGCCGAGGAGCCCGACGTGTGCTGGCAGGCGGTCGACGAGTCGTCGGGCGTGGTGCTGCTGGCGGGACGGCCCGGCCGGCGCGTGCCTTGTGGGGATGCGGTCGAGGCGCTGGTCGGGGAGGCGTTGCGGTTCCTCGAGGTGCGCGGCACGGCGTGGCGGATCCGGGAGCTGCCGGAGTTCGCGGACGTCCCGCCGCTGCCACGGCCCGAACCGCCTCGCGGGTTCGACGGCGGGATGGTGCTCACCCCGCTGTTCGGGGTGCTGACGGCCGCGGACCTGCGACTGCTGGGTACGGACGTGGTGGTCACGCCGTGGCGGAGCATCGTCGTGCCGGAGTACCGGCCGGAGTTGCTCGCGTTGTCGTCGGACAGCCGGGTGAGCGCGTGTATCGGGCGGCCGGGGTGCGCGAAGTCGCTCGCTGACGTGCGGGCGGACGCGCGGCAGATGTCCGGGCACGCCCATTTTTCGGGGTGTGCCCGGCGGTGTGGCAAACCGCGTGACACGGTCGATGTGGTCGCGGCCGAGGGCGGTTACCTCGTGGAAGGTGTCCTTGTGCCGGTGGATGTGTTGTTGGAGAAGGGATCGCTTTGATCGACTACATTCGCGACGGGGCGGAGATCTACCGCCATTCGTTCGCCACCATCCGCGACGAGGCGGACCTGGCGATCCTGCCGGAGGACCTGGAACCGGTCGCGGTGCGGATGATCCACACGTGCGGGATGGTCGATCTCGTCGGTGATCTGGCGTACTCGCTCGAGGTGGTGGAGTCGGCGCGCGAGGCGTTGCGCGGCGGCGCTCCCGTGCTGTGTGACGCGAACATGATCGCCAGCGGTGTCACGCGGCGCCGCCTGCCCGCGGACAACGAAGTGCTGTGCACGCTGTCCGACCCGCGGGTGCCCGGGCTCGCCGAGCGGATGGGCACGACGCGGTCGGCGGCCGCGCTGGAGCTGTGGCGTGACAAGCTCGCCGGGTCGGTCGTCGCGATCGGCAACGCGCCCACCGCGCTGTTCCGCCTGCTGGAGATGCTGGAGGAGGGCGCCGGGACGCCGGCCGCGATCATCGGTGTGCCGGTGGGTTTCGTCGGCGCTGCGGAGTCCAAAGTGGAACTGGTGAAGCGGGCTCCCGCGCCGTATCTGGTGGTGCACGGGCGCCGGGGCGGCAGCGCGATGGCCGTCGCCGCCATCAACGCGCTGGCAAGTGAGGTCGAATGAAGACGGGCAAGCTGTGGGGTGTCGGGCTCGGGCCGGGCGACCCAGAGTTGATGACGGTCAAGGCCGCGCGGCTGATCGGCGACGCGGAGGTGATCGCCTACCACTGCGCGCGGCACGGCCGCAGCATCGCGCGGTCGGTCGCGGAGCCGTATCTGCGCGAGGGGCAGATTGAGGAACGGCTGATGTACCCGGTGACCACCGAGGGCACCGACCATCCCGGCGGGTACGAGGGCGCGATAGCCGAGTTCTACGAGCTGAGCGCGAAGCGGCTCGCCGAGCATCTGGATGCCCGGCGTGACGTTGTTGTTCTGTGCGAAGGGGATCCGTTCTTCTACGGGTCCTATATGTACATGCACGAGCGGTTGTGCGGGCGGTACGAGGCGGAGGCGGTGCCGGGGGTGACGTCGGTGAGCGCGGCGTCGTCGGTGC
Organism: Amycolatopsis sp.; assembly: GCA_035248845.1. Classification (GTDB taxonomy): domain Bacteria; phylum Actinomycetota; class Actinomycetes; order Mycobacteriales; family Pseudonocardiaceae; genus Amycolatopsis_E. The sequence goes on from DATFHB010000064.1 coordinate 60,691, forward strand.
TCGGGCGGCCACTGGTGCAGCGCGACGAGGTGTTCACGGTGCTGCCGGGCACGTTGCCCGCGCCGGAACTCGCCCGGCGCCTCGCGGACACCGAGGCGGCGGCGGTGATGAAGCTGGGCCGCACGTTCGACTCGGTGCGCGAGGCGCTGGCCGAATCCGGGCGGCTGGAGGAGGCGTACTACGTCGAGCGGGCGACGTGGCCCAACCAGCGGGTGGAACCGTTCGCGGACGTCGACCCGTCGTCCGTGCCGTACTTTTCGCTGGCGCTGGTGCCCAGCCCTGCTTACGCGGCAAGGAAATCCGGAGTGGCCGACGAGCCCGCGGCTGCGGCTCCGACTGCGGCGGAGGTGGTCGTCGTCGGGCTCGGGCCGGCCGGGCCGGAGTGGCTGACGCCGGAGGCGGCCGCGGCGCTGGAGGAGGCCGAGCACATCGTCGGATACGGGCCGTACGTGGCGAAGGTCCCGCAGCGGGCCGGTCAGCAGCGGCACGCGTCAGGCAACCGGGTCGAGGCGGAGCGGGCGCTGGAGGCTCTACAACTGGCCCGTGGCGGCGGCCGTGTCGCGGTGGTTTCCTCGGGTGACCCGGGTGTTTTCGCGATGGCGTCGGCGGTTCTGGAGCAGGCGGCGTCGGTCGAGTTCCCGGTTTCGGTGCGGGTCGTGCCCGGTGTGACGGCCGCGCAGGCGGCGGCGGCGCGGGTCGGGGCGCCGCTGGGGCACGACTATTGCGTACTGTCCCTTTCGGACCGGTTGAAGCCGTGGGAGATCATCGAACGGCGGCTCGACGCGGCCGGTGCGGCGGATCTCGTGATCGCGATCTACAACCCGGCGTCCCGTACCCGGACGACGCAGCTGGGCCAGGCGCGCGAGGTGCTGCTGCGGCACCGCGCCCCGGAGACACCGGTGGTCGTCGCCCGCGACGTCGGCGGCCCGGAGGAGCACGTCCGTGTCACCAGCCTCGGGGACCTGGACCCGTCCACTGTGGACATGCGGTGCCTGCTCATCGTCGGCAGCAGCCGAACCCGCGTCACCCACGGCCAAGTCTGGACCCCCCGCACCTACTGACCCACCCGGAAACCTCAACTCGCGGGCCCGGAAACCTCAACTCGCGGGATGGGCGCGAGTTGAGGTTTCCGGGTGGCCGAGTTGGGGGTTCCCGTGTGGGCTCAGCGCCAGGGGCCGGTGATCGAGAACACGTAGCCCGGGCTCTGGATGTTCGCGAACAGGAACTTGCCGCCCTGGCTGAACGTCGGACCGGTGAACTCGCTGTCGTTGAGTTCGTTGCGCGCCATGGAGTACGCGGCGCCCGACTTCGTCACACCCACCAGGTGTGACACGCCCTCGCCGTCCTCGGCCAGGATCAGACCGCCGTACGGGGACACCGTGATGTTGTCCGGCCCGTCGTAGTTGTTCGCGTCGACGCTGGGGTCGGGGTTCACACCGAAGATCGTCTTCAGCTCGATCGTCTCCGACTGCGCGTCGTAGAACCACACCTGACCGTCGTGCTCGTTGACGCTGCCGTCGCTGAGCCGCGCGAAGCTCGCCACGACATACGCGCCGCCGTCGCCCCAGTAGATGCCCTCGAACTTGCGACTCCGGGTGATGTCGGTATCGGTGAACTGCTTGCGCACCGACACCGTGCGGGCATCCCGGTCGGCCACGTCGACCCATTTGACCCGGTACTTCGTGCCCACCTGGGTCGCCTGCGCCATGTCCGTGATGTGCGTCGAGCCCTTGAAGCAGGTCATCGCCTGCAGCGAGCCCGCCGTGTCGCCGCCCTTGCTCAGCGCCAGCTCGCGCAGCGCGCCCTTGCAGCCACGGAAGCCCTTCGGCGGGGTCCACCGGAAGAACAGGCCGTTCGGGCCGCCGGCGTCCTCGGTCAGGTAGATCGTCGAGTTGTCCGGGTCGACCGCGACGGCCTCGTGCGCGTAGCGGCCGAGAAACTTCAGCGGCACCGGGTTGTTGTTGGCGTCGCGGTCGAGCGGGTCGACGTCGAAGACGTAGCCGTGGTCCTTCTGGAACGCGCCACCGGCCCGCTGCTCGGTCTCCTCGCACGTCATCCACGTGTTCCACGGCGTCGGGCCGCCGGCGCAGTTGTTGTGCGTGCCGGCGAGGCTCACGTACTCGCTGACCCGCTTCCCGCTGCCGTCCACGATGATGTTCGTCGTGCCGCCGGCCGCGCCGGCGTCGTAGGTGAGACCGGGCAGCGCGGGCACGCCGTAGGGCTCACCACCGCCGATCTCGTGGTTGTTCACCAGGACGAAGCCCTGCCGGTCGCGGAAGCACGCGGTGCCGTCGGCGTCGCTGGGCGTGGGGTGACCGCTTTCCAGCGTCGTCACCCCGGCCTGCGCCACCACCTGGTAGGAGAACCCTTTCGGCAGCGACAGCAGGCCCTGGGGGTCCTTCACGAGGTCGCCGTATCCGGTCAAGCGGCGACCCTGGGCAGCGACGGCGGTGGGAGCGGCGAGCGCGTCCACGGCACCCGCGACGACGATGCCGAGCGCACCGGCTCGGAGCGCATCCCGTCGCGACAGTGACGATGCCAAGACGAACCTCCTCTGGTCAGTTCACACAAATCGGACTAGAGGATCCAAACTCCCTTTCACGTCTATTCCCCCAAGGGGGCGCGAACGGAATGTGAACAGGGTTCAGCGCGTCGGCGTGGACCCGTTCGGCTGCTGCGGACCGGGCCCTGGCGACCACCAGCCCCACACCGTCTTGTCACCGTGCGTGACCTGGGGCGCGACGGCGTCGGCGGCGTAGGGCTCGACCTGGAACAGCTGGCCCCAGCTCTGCCCGGGGTCGCCCTCGAGATAGCTCGGCACCTCGGGCTGGTCCGCGATCTCCTCGATCCAGCCGTTCGGGCCGCCGCCCACGTTGTTCGCCCAGTCCGCCTCCGGCGCCAGGTCACCGGCCGTGATCCGGTAGGCGGGCACCTCCGAGATCCCGTCGTGCGACACCACCGGGTTCATGCACGGGTAGACGAACGCCGCCGGCCAGTCCATGTACACCGGCGCGTTGCCGACTCGCTGGGTCAGCGTGGTGAACGTGGGCACGCGCGGCGCGCTCACCGCGACCCAGCCGTCATCGGTCACGTCGTCGTCCCGCGCCACGACCCGCACGACCGTGACGTTCGGGGGCAGGTCGCCGATCTGGACCCGCTCGTCGGCCCACTTCTGCTTGGTGCTGTCGCTGCCGGACACCGTCCCGGCGCCGGTGGCGACCACCGTCTGCGACTTCTCGACCTGCACGCCCTGCGGCGTCTCCGTGCCGAACTCCAGCGCCACGCTCGTCGCCTTGCCGTTCGGCGTGTCGACGGCGACCGCGACCTGCGCGCCGGCCTTCTGCGCGGGCAACGAGAACCAGTCCGTGCGCAGCTTGCCCGTCGGGCTGGCGTCGCGGTTGGCGTGATAGCTGCTCCACATCGGCACCGTGCTCGTGGTGAAGCCGTGCGGCGGGCCGCCCAGCGGGTCGCCGTCGCCCTCGACGTCGCTGTGGAACCCGGTTTCGGTCTTGCCGTTGTCCTGGTCCACCGGCGGCAGCGCGGCGTTGGCCTGCTGCTCCTGCTTGACCGGCACGGTCGGCAGCGAGACGGGCTTGAGCACGCTTGACACCGGGTCCTGCTCCACCATCACGTGGTCGGACAGGTTGCAGCTCTTGCCGAACAGGTGTGCCACGTTGGCCGCGCCGAGGCTGTAGCTGTGCGACTGCTTCTGGATCGCCTTGCCCATGCTGGCGAACTCGAACGCCACCACCACGCCGCAGACCACGACCAGCCCCAGCGAGCCGAGCTTGAGCGCGCGGCTCCGCCGTTCCTCGATGGGCGGCGGCGCACCGGGCCGCTGCATGCGCACGTTCTCCACGAACGCGAAGACCGCCGTGACGGCCGACGCGAGCAGCAGCAGCGTCGAGAGATGGTAGCCGTGGATCGAGGGTGCCTTGTCGAACCACGGCACGCCCAGCTGCGACACGAACCAGTACGCGTTCGGCCCGGTCGCCGCGAGCGCGGCGACGGCCAGCAGGCCGGCGAGGAACGCCGCCCGGTTGCGCCGTGACCGCAGTACCGTCGAACTCGTCGCGAGGGCCGTCAGCGCCGCCATCGCCGAGCCCACGGCGGCGAACGCGCCGAAGTGGTGCGTCCACTTGGTCGGGGTCAGCGCCAGCAGCAGGAAGAACAGCGCGGTGGTGCCGATGAGCCGCCGTGCTGGCCCGAGCGCGGCGCCCTGGATGCGCCCGCGGCGCAGCAGTACGACCAGGCACGCGCCGGTGCACAGCATCAGCAGCAGCACCGGGAACCGGCGCGTCATCGACCCGTCGGCGCTGTTGGCGAACAGCAGTTCGTAGCGGGACAGCTCGTCGTACCACGGCTCGTTCGGGCCGACGACGCCGCGCAGGCGGGTCGCCTCGGCGACGGTCGCGAACGTCTGGTCGACGAACACCACGACCAGCACGATGAACCCGGCCGCGGCGATCGGCGCGAGCACCGCCAGCCAGCCGCCGTCCCGGGCCCGGGCGCGCAGCATCTGGAACAGCGGGCGCGCGGCCACCAGGAACGGCGCGACCGCGACCAGCGCCGTCGGGGTCGCGGCCAGTGCGAACGCCGCGCCCATCAGGCCGAGGCACAGCGGCAGCAGCCGGCGCGTGACCAGCGTGCGCTCGACCGCGCACAGCGCGATCAGCGAGCCCAGCGCGGCCCACGGCTCGGGGCGCACCCCGTTGTTGAACGGCAGCCACCACACCAGGAACACCATCGCGGCCGCCCAGTGCGCGGCGGTGCTGTTGCGGACCTGGGTGCCCAGCCGCGGCATGACCTCGCGGCTGATCAGCAGCCAGCAGATGACACCGATCAGGAACGACGGCAGCCGGATCCACGGCGGCACCGTCGACACGGTCGCCATCAGCTCGTAGATGTGGTCGTTCCAGCCGAACGGTGCCTCCGCGACGCCGAACCAGCGGTGGTAGTTCGTCAGGTAGCCGGTCTGGCCGGCGACTCTGGCCATGGTCAGGATGTAGCCGTCGTCCGAGGTCACCGGCCCGATGATCACCCACGCGCCGAGCACGCCGAACACCGTGACGTCGCGTTTGGTGAGCTTCCACCAGCCGACCGGCGCCCAGCGGGGGGCGCGGCGCGCACCGCCCCGGTCGAGCCGGTTCACCGCGATCAGGCAGCCGATCAGCGACAGCACGCCGAACACGCCGATGCCGACCTTCAGGCCCGTCGGCGACGACTGGTAGCGCGTGTCCGGCGTGATCGTGACGGACAGGCCCGCGATCGGGTCCTTCGCCGACGTGATGTCGGTGTAGATGCCGATCACCCGCGGCCGGACGTCGCCGCCCGAGTCGTAGACCGGGGTGCCCGCGACCTCGAGCGTGGTGTCGGTGGCAGTCGACGTGAACTGGACGTCGCAGCCGCTCGCGGGCAGGGGCTGGCGCGCGACCTGCTGGCCGCGGTTGGTGGCGGTGAGCACACCGCCGTCGACCCGCAGCTGCACGCCGGCGCCGTTGCTGGTCCGCTCGGTGGGGACCGTGGAGAACAACAGGCCCCCGGGCCCGCGGGCGTTGACGGACTGGATCGTGGCGCACGGCACGTCGACGCGCATGTCCTGCGCCCAGTAGCCGGTCAGCGGGGCGTTGACCGGGCGCGTGTCGCTGCCCGCCGGCCAGTTGATCTGCGCCGTGTCCTGCACCACCGGCAGCAACGGGTAGGCCAGCGCACACGCCGCGGCGAAGACGCCGAGGATGATCGCCAGCCACCGCCACAGGAGCGTGCGAGGTCTCGCAGCCGGTGGAGTCTCCGGGTGCGCCTGATCGGGGTCTGTCACCTCATCTGCGGTGACTGTCGGCGTCCTGCTGGCCATCCACATTGAACGAACGCTATCGCCCTACTGTGTCGAATGTTTCTGGGGTGCTGCCTGTTCTCGGTCAGGGATTATGCACGGTGGCCTGACCGCCGAATCGTTCGAGATGGGTTGCCGCGGCCAGCGGACGCCGGTGGCGCCAGCCAAACCGTTCCAGATCGGGCGTTTCGTGCAACCGCTCGACCCCGCCGACGCAGAGCCAGGCGACCGGCCTGATCCCGGCCGGGATACCCACCAGGTCGCGCAGGAAATCCTCGCGGTAGAAGCTCACCCAGCCCACGCCGAGGCCCTCCGCCGTGGCGGCCAGCCACAGGTTCTGGATGGCCAGGCACACCGAGTACAGGCCGGCGTCCGCGATCGCGTGCCTGCCCAGCACGTCCGGCGCGCCGCGATGCGGGTCGTAGGTCACCACGATGCCGAGGCTGGACTCGAGAATGCCCTCGATCTTGATCTTGGCGAAGGTCTCGTTCCGGTCATCGGGGAGGAACTGCGCAAACACCTCACGTTCGGCGAGAACGTGCTCACGGAAGGCGGCGCGGGTCTCGTCGCTCGACACCAGCACGAAGTCCCACGGCTGGCTCAGCCCGACGCTGGGCGCCGCGTGCGCGGCCTCCAGGATCCTGGTCAGGACGTCTTCGGGGATCGGTTCACCGGTGAACTCGGCCCGGACATCCCGCCGCCGCAACACCACGTCGTAGAACGCTTCGGTCATGCCTCCAGCATCGCTGACACCCATTCCAGCGCGGCGGGCACGTCGGCAACGGTGTGCGCATCCGGACGTTCCGGGCGCCGCACGACGACGACCGGAATGCCCTGTGCGCGCGCGGCGACCAGTTTCGCGGCGGTCATCTCGCCACCGCTGTCCTTGGTGACGAGCACGTCGATCCGGTGCTCGCGCAGCAGCGCCGTCTCGCCCGCGACGTTATACGGGCCACGGTCCAGGAGGATCTCGATCTTCGGCGGCAGCGGCGGTTCCGGCGGGTCGACGCAGCGCGCCAGGAACCACTGCCCGGTGCAGCGCGCGAACGCGGACAGCCCCTGCCTGCCGCTGGTGAGGAAGATCCGTTCGCCGAGGTCCTCGACGAGGCGGGCGGCCTCGTCGAGCGAGCCGGCCCAGTGCCAGTCGTCGCCGGGCCGTTCCCGCCAGCCGGGACGCTGCAGGCGCAGCAGTGGCACGTGCGCGGCCCGCGCGCCGGCGACGGCGGAGGCGCCGATGCGTTCGGCGAACGGGTGGGTGGCGTCGACCACGGCGAGCGCGTCGTTGTCGGCAAGCCACCGCGCGAGTCCCTCAGGGCCGCCGAACCCGCCGACGCGCACCTCGCCGTCCGGCAGCTTCGGGTTCGCGACGCGTCCGGCCAGCGACGACACCACGTGGATACCCCGACCGACCAGGGCGGTGGTGAGCGCGCGGGCCTCGCCGGTGCCTCCGAGCACGAGCACTGTCTTCACACGAGCCATACTCCCTGTTTGTGCGGTACGGATGGACCACGGGGGCCTGCGCGACGGCGGCGACGACCGCCGCGTACACCGCGCTGCTCACCGGAGCCTTCCCCGATCCGGTCGAGGTGCTGCTGCCGAAGGGCAAGCGGCCGTCGTTCGCGCTGGCCACCGAGCGGCTGCGGTCCGGTTCGGCGAGCGCGGGTGTCATCAAGGACGCCGGGGACGATCCGGATGTCACGCATGGCGCGCTGATCGTGTCGACCGTGTCGTTGGGGGAGCCCGGTACCGGGGTGGTTTTCCGTGCGGGCCACGGGGTCGGAACGGTGACGAAGCCCGGTCTGCCACTCGCGGTGGGCGAGCCCGCCATCAACCCCGTGCCCCGGCGGCTGATGACCGAGGCGATCGAGCGGGTGGCTCTCGAGCACGGGGCCCCCGGTGACGTCGTGGTCGAGATCTCGGTGCCGGACGGCGAAGAACTGGCGCGTAAGACGTGGAACCCGCGGCTGGGGATCCTGGGCGGACTGTCCATCCTGGGCACCACGGGTGTCGTGGTGCCCTACTCGTGCTCTGCGTGGATCGACAGCATCCGCCGCGGCGTGGACGTCGCGCGGGCCCTGGGGCTGGAGCATGTGGCGGGCGCGACGGGCAGTACGTCGGAGCGGGTCGTGGCCGAGTTGTACGGGCTGCCGGAGAGCGCGCTGCTGGACATGGGTGACTTCGCGGGTGCGGTGCTGAAATACCTGGCGCGCCACCCGGTTCCGCGGCTCACCCTGGCCGGCGGATTCGCGAAGTTCACGAAACTCGCTGCCGGGCACCTGGATCTGCACTCGAAACGGTCCCAAGTGGACCTTCGGTTGCTCGCGTCGCTGGTGCCTTCGCGGCTGGCGCCGGAGATCCTGGCCGCCAACACGGCACTGCACGCGCTGGAGATCAGCCAGGCAGCCGGCGTCCCGATCGGGGACCTCGTCGCCGCCCGCGCGCGGACGACGGCGGTGGAGGTGCTGGGTGCGGCGCCGGTGGCGGTGGATGTCGTGGTGATCGACCGCGGCGGCTCTATCGTGGGGCGGGCCTAGGTCGCGAGTTGCCGGCGCCCGGGTCCGCTCGCCGAGGGCAATCCCGGTGGGTAGCACCTGGGGCTACCGCGTCAGCCCCTTCGACGTGCGTTCCCTCGTCGCCGAGTACAAGAAGCTGTCCGGGAACTCCCGCGCCGCCAGGACACGCCCGACGAAGATCACCGCCGCGCGGCCGATCCCGGCGGCGTGCACCAGGGCGGCGATGGTGCCGAGCGTGCCGCGCAGCACCGCTTCCTCCGGCTGGCTCGCCCGCGCCACCACCGCGACCGGGCAGTCTTCGCCGTAGTGCGGCACCAGTTCCGCGACGACCTGCTCGATCCGCCCGACCGCCAGGTGCAGCGCCAGCGTCGCCCCGCTCGCGGCGAACGTGGCGAGGTTCTCCCCGGGCGGCATCGCCGTCGAACGAGCCTGCACGCGCGTGATGACGAGGCTCTGCCCGACCGTCGGCACGGTCAGCTCCCGCCCCAGCGTCGCGGCCGCGGCGGCGAACGCGGGCACCCCGGGCACCACCTCGTACGGCACGTGGGCCGCGTCCAGCCGCCGCATCTGCTCGGCCATCGCGCTGTAGATCGACGGGTCTCCCGAGCACAACCGCGCCACGTCGTGCCCGGCCTCGTGCGAAGCCACCAGCTCGGCGGTGATCTCGTCCAGTGTCAGGTTCGCCGTGTCGATCTGCCGCGCATCCGGCGGGCAGTGCGCCAGCAGGTCCGGCGGGGTGAGGCTGCCCGGATACAGGCACACCTGGCAGCGGGCGAGTACGTCCCGGCCGCGCACGGTGATCAGATCGGCGGCACCGGGGCCGGCGCCGATGAAATGCACGGTCATTTCCTGATGCTCCACTGTGTCACGGTGCGCGCGGGCGCCCACCCGGTGAATCCGCCCAGCGGCGCGGCGTGCTCGACGGCGATCCGGACCAGTTCCCCGCCGCGTGCCGCGTATGCCTGGGCGAGCGTCTGCTCCGACTCGAGGGTGACGGCGTGCGCGACGAGCCGCCCGCCGTCCCGTAAAGCGGCCCAGCAGACCGGCCACGACGCGACACCACCACCGAGGAACACGGCGTCCGGGACAGGCAGCCCGTCCAGGGCGTCGGGCGCCGAGCCCTCGACGACCCGCAGCTCAGGCACACCGAGCCGATCGGCGTTGCGGCCGATGCGGGCAACGCGGGCGAGGGACCGCTCCACGGCGATCGCGCGGTTCGACGGATGCGCGCGCGACCACTCGATCGCGACGCTGCCCGCGCCCGCGCCGACATCCCACAGCAGCTCACCGGGCAGCGGCGCGAGCCGGGCGAGCGCGACCGCCCGCAGGTCCCGTTTGGTGAGCTGACCGTCGTGCTCGAACGCGTCGTCCGGCAGACCCGGCAGCGTCGGCAAGCCCGGCCCGCCCGCGCACTCGACGGCGACGATGTTCAGCGGATCGACCTCGGCCGACCAGTTCCGCGCCGTGCCGCGCACGATCTGTTCGCCGGGGCCGCCGAGCTGCGCCAGCACCGTCATCGCGCTGTCGCCGAAACGGTGCTCCACCAGCAGGGACGCGATCTGCGCGGGACTCGACGCGTCGGAGCTGAGCACCAGCAGCCGCGCACCAGGGGTGAGCACCCGGGCGACGCGATGCACGTTGCGGCCGACGACGCTGACCACCTCGGTCTCCTCCGCCGGCCAGCCCAGCCGCGCCCGCGCCAGCGTGACCGACGACACCCCGGGGACGATCCGCACGTCGCCGAACCGCCGCAGCAGCGTGGTGCCGATCCCCGACAGCAACGGGTCGCCGCTGGCCAGCACGCCGAGCGTGCGGTCCGCGTGCCCGCCGAGCAGGTCGTCGAGCGCAGGCAGCAGCGGGCTCGGCCACGCCTTCTTCCGCACGTCGAGCGGCACGAGATCGAGCTGACGCGGCGCGCCGAACAGCACGTCACAGCCGCGGATCTCGGCCTTGGCCGACTCGGCGAGCCCGACCCAGCCCTCCGCTGGAATCCCCACCACAACAATCGTCACGGAAGCAGACGGTATGTCATGATGCCGGGGACGGTCGTTCGCGGAACCCGGTGTGAATCCGGGGCGGTCCCGCCACTGTGACCGGTCCCCGAGACCGGCAGCCAGAGCTTCGGCGGCCGTCGCGTGGTGAGTGCTAGCGGGCGCGGACACCCGCTCGATCCCGAGGAGTCGCATGCGGCCGTATCCCTTCAGCGCCGTCGTGGGCATGCAGGAGCTGCGGCTGGCGCTCATCCTGTCCGCGATCTCGCCCGCCATCGGCGGTGTGCTCGTGCGCGGCGAGAAGGGCACCGCGAAGTCCACGATGGTCCGCGCCCTGGCCGGGCTGCTGCCGCCGGTGGACGTGGTCGACGGGTGCCGCTTCTCGTGTGAGCCCGCGCGGCCCGACCCCGGATGCCCGGACAGCCCGCACGAAGGGGCCGCGAGCCGACGGCCGGCGCGGCTGGTGGAACTGCCGGTCGGCGCGGCGGAGGACCGCGTCGTCGGTTCGCTGAACCTGGAGCGTGCGCTGGCCGAGGGCGTGACCGACTACCAGCCGGGCCTGCTCGCGGCCGCGCACCGCGGGCTGCTCTACGTCGACGAGGTCAACCTGCTGCACGACCATCTGGTCGACACGCTGCTCGACGCTGCGGCGATGGGCCGTGCGACGGTCGAGCGGGAAGGCGTGTCCGTGTCGCACGCGGCGCGGTTCGTGCTGATCGGCACGATGAACCCGGAGGAGGGCGAGCTGCGGCCGCAGCTGCTCGACCGGTTCGGGCTGACCGTCGAAGTGTCGTCCAGCCGGGATCCGCAGGAGCGCGCGGAAGTCATCCGCCGCCGGCTCTCCTATGAGGCCGACCCCGATTCCTTCGCCGGCAGGTACTCCGACGACGACGCTGCGCTGGCCCGGGAAATCCAGGCGGCACAAGAACTCCTGCCGTCGGTCGCGTTGAGCGACGACGCGTTGCGGCAGATCGCGCAGGTCTGTGCGTCGTTCGAGGTGGACGGGATGCGCGCGGACATCGTCACCGCCCGCACCGCCGTCGCGCACGCCGCCTGGTGTGGACGCGACAAGGTGACCGGCGAGGACATCCGAGTCGCGGCGCGGCTTTCGCTGCCGCACCGGCGCCGCCGTAATCCCTTCGACGCGCCGGGAATCGACGAGGAACAGCTCGACCAGGCGTTGCAGGACGCCGAACCGCCCGAGGACCCCAGCCCCGACGACGACGGTCCCGGCTCCGGGTCGGACGCGCCGTCGCCGGCCGACGAGGGGCCTCCGCAGGGCGAAGGGGGGCAGCCCGAAACCGATGGTGCGCAAGGCAATCAGCAGCAGACGACCGGCGCGGGCAAGCCGTACCGGGCACGGTTGTTCCAGGTCGCCGGGGTCGGTGAGGGCGAGCGCGGGCGGCGGTCCCGTGCGGTGACCGACGGCGGGCGGACCGTCGGCGTGCGGCCGCCGAGTGTGCGCGAGGGCCGGCCGCACCTGGTCGCCACGGTGCGCGCGGCCGCACCGCACCAGCGGTCCCGTGGCCGGTCCGGCGCGGGATTGCTGCTGCGCAAGGAAGATCTGCGGTACGCGCTGCGCGAGGGCACGGAGGGCAACCTCGTGCTCTTCTGCGTCGACGCGTCCGGCTCGATGGGCGCTCGCGCCCGGATGCGCGAGGTGAAGGCCGCAGTGTTGTCGCTGCTGCTGGACGCCTACCAGCGGCGCGACAAGGTCGGGCTCATCACGTTCCGCGCCGGGAGCGCGGATCTGGCGCTGCCGCCGACGATCAGCGTGGAGGCAGCCGCGGCGCGCCTGGATGCACTGCCGACCGGCGGCCGCACGCCGCTCGCCGAGGGATTGCTCGAAGCGGCAAGGGTTTTGCGGGTCGAGTCGGTGCGCGATCCGCGACGCCGGCCGCTGCTCGTCGTCGTCACCGACGGGCGCGCCACGAGCGGCGCCGACGCGGTGCGGCGCGCGCAGGCGGCGGCCGGGTTGCTCGCCGGGACCACCGCAGTGGTGATGGACTGCGAGACCGGGCGGATGCGCCTGGGGCTGGCCGCGGAACTGGCGCAGCACCTGGATGCCGAACACGTGCCGCTGGGCGAGGTCGCGGCGGACACACTGGCCGGTGCCGTGAAATCACGGCTGGGGAGGGTGGCCTGAGTGATAATCGCGAAGCTGGACTCAGGACGCCCGACCGGGTGCGGGTGTCCCGCAAGACACCGGAGGGTTGCCTGATGCCACAGGGGAAACCGGACGTCGTCCCGGAGGACGGTCTCAGCACGCGGCAGCGCCGCAACCGGCCGATCTTCGCGATCCACACCGGCGAGATGAAGGGCAAGTCCACGGCCGCGTTCGGCATGGCGCTGCGCGCGTGGAACCAGGGCTGGTCGGTCGGGGTGTTCCAGTTCGTCAAGTCCGCGAAGTGGCGGGTGGGCGAAGAAAGCGCTTTCCGGGCGCTCGGTGACCTGCACGAGCAGACCGGTCAGGGCGGCCCCGTCGAATGGCACAAGATGGGCGAGGGCTGGAGCTGGTCGCGCAAAGCCGGGTCCGATGAGGACCATGCCGCAAACGCGCGCGAGGGCTGGGAGGAGATCAAGCGCCGCCTCGCCGAGGAGCGCCACGACTTCTATGTGCTCGATGAGTTCACCTACCCGCTCAAGTGGGGTTGGATCGATGTCGACGACGTCGCGAAGACCATCGCGAGCCGGACCGGCCGCCAGCACGTCGTGATCACCGGCCGCACCGCGCCGCCCGCGCTGATCGAGGTCGCGGATCTCGTAGTGGAGATGACGAAGGTCAAACATCCGATGGATGCGGGGCAAAAGGGCCAGCGAGGCATCGAGTGGTAGCGCGCGTCGTCATCGCGGCGCCGGGGTCGGGGCACGGCAAGACCACGATCGCGACCGGCCTGATGGCGGCGCTGCGGGCGCGCGGGCACGCGGTGTCCGGACACAAGGTGGGGCCGGATTTCATCGACCCCAGCTACCACGCGCTGGCCACCGGCCGGCCGCCGCGCAACCTCGATCCGTTCCTGCAGAGCGAGGATCTGCTGGTCCCGCTGCTGCTGCACGGCGCGGGCGAGATCGCGGTGCTCGAGGGTGTGATGGGCCTGTTCGACGGTGCGCTCGGCACCGAAGGCTACGCGTCGACCGCGCACGTAGCGCGGCTGCTGTGCGCGCCGGTGGTGCTGGTGGTCGACGCGAGCGCCGCGAGCCGCAGTGTCGCCGCGACGGTGCTCGGGTTCGCGCACTACGACCCGCGGATCGAACTTGCCGGCGTGATCCTCAACAAGCTCGGCTCGCAGCGGCACGAGGACGAGATCCGCGCCGCGATCGCGCCGACCGGTATCCCGGTGCTCGGGGCGCTGCGCCGCAGCGACGACATCCACGCGCCGAGCCGGCACCTGGGCCTGGTCCCGGTCGGTGAGCGTGCGGCCGAATCCCAGCGGCTGCTGCCGAAACTCGCCGAATGGATCAGCCAGGACGTCGACGTCGAGTCGATCGTGCGCGTGGCCCGCGGCGCGCCATCGCTCGGCGGCGAGCCGTGGTCGCCGGGTACACAGTGGACCGGTCCGCGGCGCGTGATCGCGGCCGCGGCCGGGGAGGCGTTCACCTTCCGCTACACCGAGACCGCGGAAATCCTGGCCGCGCACGGTATCGACGTCGTCGACCTGGATCCGCTGCGGGACAAGACCTTGCCGGACGGCTGCGCCGGGCTGTACTTCGGTGGCGGGTTCCCCGAGGTGCACGTCGAAGAGCTGTCGGCGAACACACCGCTGCGCGAGGAGATCGGCGCTGCCGTCCACAGCGGAATGCCGGTGGTCGCGGAATGCGCGGGTCTGCTGTACTTGTGCCGGGAACTCGACGGTCTGCCGATGGTCGGTGCGCTCGATGCGGTGGCGCACATGACGAAACGCGGCGCTCTCGGCTATCGGAAAGCGCTTTCTCCCACGGCCACCTTGCTGACCGATGCTGGGGAGACTGTGACCGGCCACGAGTTCCACCGCACCCGGGTCGAACCGCGCCACGGCACGACGGCGGCGTGGGAATGGGACGGCGAGCCGGAGGGGTTCGCGTCGCCGACGCTGCACGCGTCGTACCTGCATGTCCACTGGGCCGGTCAGCCGCGGTTGGCGGCGCGGTTCGCCGCGGCGGTGCACGCACATGAATGACTACGACCTGCACCATCACGGGGACTCCGAGGTCGGGCCCGGGCTGATCGATCTCGCGGTGAACGTGCGCCTGCCGAAGCCGCCGGCGTGGCTGCGCCATGAACTCGCCGAGGCGCTGGACGAGCTGGCCGCCTACCCGAATCCGGGCGCCGCCGCCGAAGCTGTCGCCGCGCGGCACCGGCGGTCCGCGTCGGAAGTGCTCGTCACGGCGGGCGCGGCGGAGGCGTTCACGTTGCTGGCGCGGGCTTTCTCGGGCCGCAACGCCGTCGTCGTGCACCCGCAGTTCACCGAGCCCGAGGCCGCGCTGCGGGCCGCGGGCGCACGAGTCCGGCGGGTCGTGCTGCCCCGGTTCGTCCTCGATCCCGCGCTCGTGCCGGAGGACGCCGACCTGGTTTTCGTGGGCAACCCGACGAACCCGACGTCGGTGCTGCACCCGGCGGCGAGCCTGCGCGCGCTGGTGCGGCCGGGTCGGGTGCTGGTGGTCGACGAGGCGTTCCTGGACGCGGTGCCCGGCGAGCCGGAATCCCTTGCGACGGAAGCGCTTCCGGGCGTCGTGGTGGTGCGGAGCCTGACGAAGACATGGGGCATCGCGGGCCTGCGCGCCGGATATGTCGTGGCCGGACCGGAGATCATCGAACTTTTGCGCGCGGTGCAGCCGCCGTGGTCGGTGTCGAGCCTGGCCGCGCGTGCAGTCGTGGGGTGTTGCCGGCCGGCGGCGCTGGATGAGGCGGACAAACTGGCCGTCGCCGCCGAACGGGACCGCGAGCGCCTGGTGGCCGGTTTGCGAACGCTCGGCGTCGAAGTCGTCGGCGCCCCTCGGGCGCCGTTCGTGCTGGTGCGGATCCCCGGCGCGGACCGGATCCGGGAACGGCTGCGCGACGCCGGGTATGCGGTTCGCCGGGGCGACACGTTTCCCGGCCTCGACCGCGACTACCTCCGCCTGGCCGTCCGCGAGGAGACGGTCACGAACGGTTTCCTGCGGGCGCTGCGGCCGCTTCTACGCTAGCGCGACCAGCGCGGCCGCCGTCGCGGCCTCGACACACGCGCCGAGAACGTCGCCCGTGATGCCGCCGAGACGTTTGATGCAGCGCCACAACAGCAGCCCCGCCACGACGTACGCGGCTGCGACCGCGACGGGGCCGCGCCACCAGTCGTAGCCCGGCGCCAGCGACGACAATCCCGCTGCCGCAACGAAAACCGCTACGGCTGCTGAGACCGGGACCGCGCCGGCCACCGCCGCGCCCAGGCCCTCCGGCCGTGCCGACGGCACCCCGCGTGCGCAGCACAGCGGCAGCACGCATCGCCCCGCGAGCACGGCCACCACGACGGACACCGCGCCCGCCCCTGCCAACGCTCCACATTGGATGATCAGCACGAGGACCAGCGCGGCCACCCCGGTCGGGCCGGAATCCCCGCGCCGCATGATCTCCAGCGCCCGGTCGCGGTCGTACGACGCGCCGAGACCGTCGGCCGTGTCGGCCAGCCCGTCGAGATGCAAGCCCCGGCTGCCCAGCGCGACTGCCCCGACGGCGATACCCGCACTCGCCAGGCCCGGCAGCCCCACACACTTCCCGCTCCACATGATCAGCCCGGCCAGCGCCGCCAGCGGGAGGGCCGCGATCGGGGCGAGCAGCATCGCCCCGGCCGCGACCCGCCGGTCGATCACGCGCGGCGCGGGGACCGGCAGCGCGGTCAGCGTGCCGACCGCCATCCGCAGCGAATCAAGCATCCGCCCCACCATCACCTACCCCCAAACCCGCGAGTTGAGGTTTCCGTGCGCCCGAGTCTCGCGTTCCGGACGGCAGGAACCCGCGAGTCTCGCGTTGCGGTAGCCCGAGTTGCGCGTTGCGGGAACGTGGGACCCGGGCGTGCAAGCTTGGACTGGCACGACGGGAACGCACAACTCGCCCGCACGGAAACCTGGACTCGCCGGCACGGAAACCTCAACTCGCGCGCGTGGAAACCTCAACTCGCGGGAGAGAGGTCGGACAGGAGGCCCATGTCGGTGATGATGGCGCGGGCCGCGCGGAGGGTGGGGACGGCCTGGACGGCGCCGCTGCCTTCGCCGAGGCGCAGGCCGAGGTCGAGGATCGGGGTGAGGCCGAGCGCCTTGAGCGCGTATGCCTGTGACGGCTCGGTCGACCGGTGCCCGGCCAGCCACCACTGTACGGCGTCCGGCGCGATCTCCCGCGCCACCACCGCGGCGGCGCCCGAGAACACGCCGTCCAGCAGCACCGGCACACCCCGCGCCGCGCCCTGCACCAGGAAACCCGCCGTCGCGGCCGCACAGGCGCTGCCCAGCGCCGTCAGCACGTCGAACGGGCCCGACCCACGCGGGCGCGAAAGCGCTTGCGTGACGACCGTGGCCTTCCGTTCCCGACCAGCCTCATCCACCCCGGTGCCGCTGCCGACGACGTCCTCCGCCGGCAGACCCAATGTCGCCGCGACCAGCGCCGCCGCGATCGTCGTGTTGCCGATGCCCATGTCGCCCGGGATCAGCAGGTCCGCACCGGCCGCGATCTCCGCGTCGGCGATCGCCCGGCCCGCCTCGAAGGCCGCCTGAGCCTCGCCCGGCGCGAGCGCGTCGGCGATGTCGATCGAGCCCGAACCGCGGCGGATCTTGTGCGCCGTGACCTCCGCCGGCACGTCGGGCAGGTCCGCGTCGACCGCGATGTCGACCACCCGCACGTGCGCGCCGACCTGCCGCGCGAGGACGTTGACCCCGCTCTTGCCCGCCAGGAACACCTGCACCATCGCGGCGGTGACCTCGCGCGGGTACGCGGACACGTTCGACACCCCGTGATCCCCGGCGAACACGACCACCCGCACGTTCTCCAGCGGCTTCGGCGGGACCTGGCCGTGCGCGGCACACAGCCACGCCGCCAGCTCCTCGAGCCTGCCCAGCGCACCGAGCGGTTTGACCAGCGCGTCGAGCCGCTCCAGCGCCGCGGCGCGCGCCTGGGGGTCGGGGACGGGAATCTCGATCACAACAGTGCCCTTTCGGTCAAGCGGATGACGCGCCCGGCCACGATGAGCTGGACGCTGTCCGACTCGGCGGCGACCCGGTCGTTCAGTGCGCCCAGCACATCACGAAAGAGGCGCCCGGAGAACGTCGCGGGTACCACACCCATGCCGGTCTCGTTGCTGACGGCGACGACCGGGACGTGCGCCTCGCGCCACGCGGCGAGGAAGTCCTCCATCCGCTCGTCCAGCCGCAGCTCCCAACCGTCCCGCTGCTCCCACGCGCCGACCTCGCCCAGCACGCGGCTCACCCACGTACCGAGGCAGTCGATGAGCAGCGGGCGCGACGCGCGGCGCAGCGTGATGGCGAGATCGGTGGTCTCCACGGTGCGCCAGTTCGCCGGCCGGCGAGCCTGATGTTGTTTCACCCGGAGCGCCCATTCCGGATCGTCGTCGCTCGCGGGCAGCCCCGGAGCCACGTAGACGACCTCCGGATATGGGTTCATCAGCCGCTCGGCGTGGCGCGACTTACCCGAGCGTACCCCGCCCAGGATCAGCACCTTGCCCTCGCCGGGCCCCCACCGGCGGAGCAGCCGGGCGGCGTCCTCGAGCGAGCCGGCGAGCAGCTGGGTCAGCTTGGTCATACCCGGCATTCTCGTGCAAGCGCTACCGTGCCGTGCGTGGTGTATCCGAGATCGTCGAACACATGGGGTCTGGCCGCTGGTTTCGCGCTGGACGCCGTCGCTGGTGATCCCCGGCGCGGGCACCCGGTCGCGCTGTTCGGGCGCCTGGCCGGAGCCCTTGAACGGCGTGTCTGGGCCGACTCTCGCGGCCGTGGCGCGGCGTACGCGGCGATGTGCGCCGGAGCCGCCACGGGGCTCGGAGTGGCCGTGCAGCGGGCCACCGCGCGCAGTCCGGTCGCGCGGTTCGCGGCGACGGCACTCGCGACCTGGATCGTGCTCGGCGGCCGCGGTCTCGCGACCGAAGGCGAGACGATGGCGCGGCTGCTCGACGCGGACGACCTGCCCGCCGCGCGCCGCCGGCTGTCGCACCTGTGCAGCCGTGAGGCCACCGATCTGGGCACGAAAGAGCTAGCTCGTGCGGCGACCGAGTCGATCGCGGAGAACACCTCCGACGCCGTCGTCGCGCCCCTGGTCTGGGGCGCCGTCGCGGGCATTCCGGGCCTGCTCGGCTACCGCGCGCTCAACACGCTCGACGCGATGGTCGGGCACCGTTCGCCCCGTTACGAACGCTTCGGCTGGGCCTCGGCCCGTGCCGACGACGTGGCGAACCTGGTGCCCGCCCGCCTCGGCGCGCTTGCCGCCGTGGCCTGCGCGCCGCTCGTCGGGGGTGACCCGCGCCGTGCCTGGCGCGTGTGGCGACGGGACGCGCACCAGCACCCCAGCCCCAACGCCGGGCCGGTGGAGGCCGCGTTCGCCGGCGCGCTGGACGTGCGGCTGGGCGGTGTCAACACCTACGGCACGCGCATCGAGGACCGCGGCACGCTGGGTGACGGGTCGTCGCCCGGGCCGGCGGATCTGCGCCGTTCGGTGCGGTTGTCCCGGGCCGTGGGAGTCGCCGCGCTGGCCGTGGCGGTGCTCCGATGAGAGGCCTGCTGGTCGCCGGCACGACCTCCGACGCGGGCAAGAGCCTGGTCACCGCCGGGATCTGCCGCTGGCTCGCGCGCCAGGGCTACCGGGTAGCACCGTTCAAGGCACAGAACATGTCCAACAACTCCATGGTGTGCGCGGACGGGGCCGAGATCGGCCGCGCGCAATGGCTGCAGGCCCGCGCCGCGCGCGTCGAACCCGAGGCCGCGATGAACCCGGTGCTGCTCAAGCCCGGCAGCGATCATCGCAGCCACATCGTCGCGCTCGGCAAGCCGTTCGGCACGCTCGAGGCCGGGGAGTACGCGACCGGTCGCACTGCGCTCGCGCGGCTCGCCTTCGACGCCTACGACGACCTCCGGAGCCGCTTCGACGTCGTCGTGTGCGAGGGCGCCGGCAGCCCCGCGGAGATCAACCTCCGCGCGGGCGACTACACGAACATGGGGCTGGCGCGGCGGTTCGGGCTGCCGGTTGTCGTCGTCGGCGACATCGACCGCGGCGGAGTGCTCGCCGCGATGTACGGCACGCAGGCGCTGCTGGACGCCGACGACCAGGCGCACATCGCGGGCTGGATCGTCAACAAGTTCCGCGGCGACCTCGGCCTGCTGCGCCCCGGGCTCGACCGCATCGCCGAGCTGACCGGCCGTCCCGTGTTCGGCGTGCTGCCCTGGCTGCACGGCGTGTGGATCGACTCCGAGGACGCGCTCGCCGCCGCCGGCTGGACACGGGAGCAGCAAGCCGGCCCGCTGAAGGTCGCCGTCGTGCGGTTCCCGCGCGCCTCGAATGCGACCGATGTGGACGCTCTCGCCGCCGAACCCGGTGTGACCGTCAGCCTCACCGCCGAACCCGATGTCGTGCGCACCAGCGACGTCGTGGTGCTGCCCGGCACGCGCGCGACGGTGGACGATCTGCGCTGGCTGCGCTCCCGCGGCCTGGACGGCGCGTTGACCGCACGGGTCGTGGCCGGCAAACCGGTCGTCGGCATCTGCGGCGGCTACCAGATGCTGGCCCGGGAGATCTGCGACGACGTCGAGTCGGGTGAAGGCGTCGTCACCGGCCTCGGGCTGCTCCCCACGACCGTACGGTTCGCGGCGGAGAAGGTGCTCGCGCGGCCCGCGGGCAGCTGGCGCGGCCACGACGTGCGGGCGTACGAGATCCACCACGGCATCGTGTCGGCGGAGGGCGGTGCCGAGCCGTTCCTGGACGGCTGGCAGGCCGGTGCGGTGTGGGGAACGATGTGGCACGGCGCGTTCGACAACGACGCGTTCCGCCGCGCCTGGCTGACCGAGGCGGCGGCCCAGGCCGGGGTCGCGTGGACCCCGGCCCCGGATGCCCCGGGTTTCGCCGCACTGCGCGAGTCGATGCTGGACCGGCTCGCCGAGTCCATTGTGGAGCACCTCGACACCGAGGCACTCCTGAACGTCATCCGCCGAGGCGCACCGGCCGGCCTGCCGATCCTTTAGGTGAGCGGGCGGTCCGTCGGGGCGATGGGCGCGGGCAGCAGCTCGCGCGACATCAGGTGCGTGTCGACGGCGGCCGCCGCCGAGCGGCCCTCGGCGATCGCCCACACGATGAGCGACTGGCCGCGGCCCATGTCACCCGCGACGAACACGTTGTCCACCGACGTCTTGAAGTCCTTGTCCCGCGCGACATTCCCGCGCTGGTCCTTCTCCACGCCCAGGTCGTCGAGGAGACCCTCGTGCTGCGGGCCCACGAAACCCATCGCCAGCAAGACCAGCTGCGCGGGCAGTTCCCGCTCGCTGCCCTCGACGGGGACGAACTTGCCGTTCTCGCTGCGCACCTCGACCAGCTTGAGCGCCCGCAGGTTCCCTGCGTCGTCGGCGAGGAACTCCTGCGTGTTGACCGAGTAGAGCCGCTCGCCGCCTTCCTGGTGCGCGGACGTCACGCGGTAGATCATCGGGTACGTCGGCCAGGGGTGCGCCCCGGACCGCGACTCCGGCGGCCGCGGCATGATCTCCAGCTGCGTCACCGAAGCGGCGCCCTGACGGTGCGCGGTGCCGACACAGTCGGCGCCGGTGTCACCGCCGCCGATCACGACGACATGCTTGCCCTCTGCGCTGATCGGCGTCTTGTCGAGCGTGCCCGCCGCGACGCGGTTGGCCGGCGGCAGGTACTCCATCGCCTGGTACACGCCGGTGGCGTCGCGGCCGGTGATCGGCAGGTCCCGCCACGCCGTCGCGCCGCCGGCCAGCACCACCGCGTCGTAGTCGGCCTTGAGCTGGTCGACGGTCACGTCCACACCGACGTTCACGTTCGCGCGGAACTCGGTGCCCTCGGCGCGCATCTGGTCCA
Organism: Amycolatopsis sp.; assembly: GCA_035248845.1. Lineage (GTDB taxonomy): Bacteria > Actinomycetota > Actinomycetes > Mycobacteriales > Pseudonocardiaceae > Amycolatopsis_E. The sequence continues at coordinate 82,066 of DATFHB010000064.1, forward strand.
GGCGGCGGTCAAGCCGCCACTTCTCCATCTTGAACTCCGGGATGCCGTACCGGAGCAGCCCGCCGATCGCGTCCGCCCGCTCGAACACGACCACGTCGTGCCCGGCGCGGGTGAGCTGCTGCGCGGCGGCCAGCCCGGCCGGGCCCGAGCCCACCACGGCGACCTTGCGACCGGTGCGGGTCCCGGGGATTTCCGGCTTGACCCAGCCCTCGTCCCAGGCGCGGTCGATGATCGAGATCTCGACGCGCTTGATGGTCACCGGATCGTCGTTGATGCCGAGCACGCACGCGGTCTCGCACGGCGCCGGGCACAGCGTGCCGGTGAACTCCGGGAAGTTGTTGGTCGCGTGCAGCCGCTCGATCGCGTCCAGCCAGTCCTGCTGCCACACCAGGCTGTTCCACTCCGGGATCAGGTTCCCGAGCGGGCAGCCCTGGTGACAGAACGGGATGCCGCAGTCCATACAGCGGCCGGCCTGCTTCTCCAGCTTGGCCGACGGGAAGCCCTCGTAGACCTCACGCCAGTCCATGATCCGGATATCCACCGGCCGGCTCGTCGGGGTCTCCCGCTCGGTGGTGAGAAAACCCTTGGGGTCAGCCATGTGCGGCCTCTCCAATCTGCGACAGTTCTGATGCGGGACACCCGCGCCCGGGCCACGCACCCGGTCGGCGCTCATGGCCGGCTTCGCGATTATCAGCCATGTGCGGCCTCCATGATCGCCTCGTTCACGTCCCTGCCATCGCGCTCGGCCGCGGCCTGGGCCTGCAAAACCCGCTTGTAGTCCTTCGGCATGACCTTGCCGAACCGCTCGACGGCCACGTCCCAGTCCGCCAGCAGCGCGTGCGCCACCGCGGATTCCGTTTCCACGTAATGCTTTTCGACCACGTCACGGAGGAACTCGGTGTCCTCGTCGTCCAGCGGGTCGAGGTCCACCATCTCGCGGTTGACGCGCATCGGCGACAGGTCGAGCACGTAGGCGACGCCGCCGGACATGCCGGCCGCGAAGTTCCGCCCGGTGCCGCCGAGCACGACGACGCGCCCGCCGGTCATGTACTCGCACCCGTGGTCGCCGACACCCTCGACGACCGCGATCGCACCGGAGTTGCGCACAGCGAACCGCTCGCCGACCTTGCCGCGCAGGAAGATCTCGCCGCTCGTCGCGCCGTAGCAGATCACGTTCCCGGCGATGATGTGTTCCTCCGCGGCGAACCGCGCCTCCCGCGGGGGCCGCACGGTGATCCGCCCGCCGGACAGGCCCTTGCCGACGTAGTCGTTGGCGTCGCCGACCAGCCGCAGCGTGATCCCCTTCGGGATGAACGCGCCGAACGACTGCCCCGCCGTGCCGGTGAAGGTCACGTCGATGGTGTCGTCGGGCAGACCCTCGCCGCCCCAGCGCTTGGACAGCTCCGAGCCGAGCATCGTGCCGACGGTCCGGTTCACGTTGCGCACCGGCAGTTCCAGCCGCACCTTGTCGCCGGAGGACAGTGCGCCCTCGGCGAGCTGGATCAGCGTGTTGTCCAGCGCCCGGTCCAGGCCGTGGTCCTGCGCGACGACCTGGTGCCGGGCCGCGCGCGGCGCCAGGTCCGGCACGTGGAAGATCGGCGACAGGTCCAGCCCGGCCGCCTTCCAGTGCTCGACCGCGCGCCGCTTGTCCAGCATCTCGGCGTGCCCGACCGCCTCGGCGATCGACCGGAAACCGAGCTCCGCCAGGTACTCCCGGACTTCCTGGGCGATGAACTCGAAGAAGTTCACCACGTACTCGGCCTTGCCGCTGAACTTCTCGCGCAGCTTCGGGTTCTGCGTCGCCACACCGACGGGACACGTGTCGAGGTGACAGACCCGCATCATGATGCAGCCCGACACCACCAGCGGCGCGGTCGCGAAACCGAACTCCTCGGCGCCCAGCAGCGCCGCGATCACCACGTCCCGGCCGGTCTTGAGCTGACCGTCGGTCTGTACCACGATCCGGTCGCGCAGCCGGTTGGCCAGCAGCGTCTGCTGCGTCTCGGCCAGGCCCAGCTCCCACGGCCCGCCCGCGTGCTTGATCGACGAGAGCGGCGAGGCGCCGGTGCCGCCGTCGTGCCCGGAGATCAGCACCACGTCGGCGTGCGCCTTGGAAACACCTGCCGCGACCGTGCCGACGCCGACCTCGGACACCAGCTTCACGTGGATGCGGGCGGCCGGGTTGGCGTTCTTGAGGTCGTGGATCAGCTGCGCCAGGTCTTCGATCGAGTAGATGTCGTGGTGCGGCGGCGGGGAGATCAGCCCGACACCCGGCGTGGAGAACCGCGTCTTCGCGATCCACGGGTACACCTTCGCGCCGGGCAGCTGCCCACCCTCGCCGGGCTTGGCGCCCTGCGCCATCTTGATTTGGATGTCGTCGGCGTTGACCAGGTATTCGCTGGTGACACCGAACCGTCCACTTGCGACCTGCTTGACCGCGGAGCGGCGCTCGGGGTCGTACAGCCGCTCGGGGTCCTCGCCGCCCTCACCGGTATTGGACTTGCCGCCCAGCCGGTTCATCGCGATCGCCAGCGTCTGGTGCATCTCCATCGAGATCGAGCCGTAGGAGATGGCGCCGGTGGCGAACCGCTTGACGATCTCGGAGACCGGCTCGACCTCTTCAATGGGTACGGGTCGGCACTCGTCTGCCTTGAACTCGAACAGCCCGCGCAGCGTCATCAGCTTCTCGGACTGCTCGTCGACCGAGCGAGTGTACTCCTTGAAGATGTCGTACTTGCCGGTGCGCGTCGAGTGCTGCAGCTTGAACACGGTCTGCGGGTTGAACAGGTGGGGCTCACCCTCGCGCCGCCACTGGTAGTCCGCTCCGGTCTCCAGCTCGCGGTGCGTCGGCCGCATCCCGTCCTGCGGGAAGGCGCGCCGGTGCCGCTGCCCGACCTCGTCGGCCAGCGTGCCGAAGCCGACGCCACCCAGCCGCGACGTGGTGCCGCGGAAGCAGGTGTCGACGACGTCTTCGCCGAGCCCGATCGCCTCGAAGATCTGGGCGCCGGTGTAGGAGGCCACTGTGGACACGCCCATCTTGGACATCGTCTTGCGGACGCCCTTGCCCAGTGCCTTGATCAGGTTGCGGGTGGCCTGGTTCGGCGTGACGCCCGGGATCTTGCCCTGCTCGGCCAGCTCCTCGACGGTCGCCATCGCCAGGTACGGGTTGACCGCGGCCACGCCGTAACCGATCAGCAGCGCGATGTGGTGCACCTCGCGGGCATCGGCGGCCTCCACGACCAGACCGACCTGCGTGCGGGTCTTCTGCCGCACCAGGTAGTGGTGCACGGCACCGGTGAGCAGTAGCGACGGGATCGCGGCGTGCTCGTCGTCGACGCCCCGGTCGGACAGCACGATCAGCCGTGCACCGTCGTCGATCGCCTCCGACACCTCGGCGCAGATCTCGTCCAGCCGACGCACGAGCGACTCGCCGCCACCGTTCACATCGTAGAGACCACGCACGGTCACCGCCTGGAACTCGGGCAGGTCGCCGTCGTCGTTGATGTGCACGAGTTTCGCCAGCTCGTCGTTGTCCAGCACCGGGAACGGCAGCACGATCTTGCGGGCGTGCTCCGGCCCGGCCTCCAGCAGGTTCGGCTCCGCACCGAGCTGGGTGCCCAGCGATGTCACCAGCTCCTCGCGGATCGCGTCCAGCGGCGGGTTGGTGACCTGCGCGAACAGCTGGCTGAAGTAGTCGAAGATCTGCCGCGGCCTGCTAGACAGTGGGGCCAGCGGCGAGTCGTTGCCCATGGACCCGATCGGCTCCGCGCCGGTGCGGGCCATCGGCTCGAGGAGAGTCTCGAGCTCCTCCTGCGTGTACCCGAACGCCTGCTGACGCCGCACCAGCGACGCGTGCGTCGGCACCTCGCGCTCGCGCTCGGGCAGCTCCTCCAGCCGCACCAGGCCCGCGTCGACCCACTCGTCGTACGGGTGCTGAGTGGCCAGCTGGCCCTTGATCTCCTCGTCGTCGATGATCCGGCCCTGTGCGGTGTCGACCAGGAACATCCGCCCCGGCTCGAGCCGGCCCTTGCGTACGATGGTCGACTGGTCCAGCTCGAGCACGCCGACCTCGCTGGCCAGCACGACGAGCCCGTCCTCGGTGACCCAGTAGCGGGCCGGGCGCAGGCCGTTGCGGTCGAGCACCGCGCCGATCTGCGTGCCGTCGGTGAACGACACCAGCGCCGGCCCGTCCCACGGCTCCATCAGCGTGGAGTGGAACTCGTAGAACGCCCGGCGTGCCGGGTCCATCTCCTCGTGGTTCTCCCACGCCTCGGGGATCATCATCAGCACCGCGTGCGGCAGGCTGCGCCCGCCGAGGTGCAGCAGCTCGAGCACCTCGTCGAAGCTCGCCGAGTCGCTCGCGCCGCGCGTGATGATCGGGTAGATCCGCTTGAGGTCACCGGGGACGAGGTCGGTGGCGAGCATCGACTCGCGCGCGTCCATCCAGTTCCGGTTGCCGCGCAGGGTGTTGATCTCACCGTTGTGCGCGACGTACCGGTACGGGTGCGCGAGCGGCCACGACGGGAACGTGTTGGTGGAGAAGCGTGAGTGCACCAGGCCGATCGCGCTCGTCACCCGCGGGTCGGTCAGGTCGGCGAAGAACTTCTCGACCTGGGGCTCGGTGAGCATTCCTTTGTAGACGATGGTGCGCGACGACAGGCTGGGGAAGTACACGCCCTCGGGCTCCAGCGCGTGCTCGGCGCGCTTGCGCACGCAGAACGCGGCGCGCTCCAGGGCGAGCCCGGTGACGCCGACCTCGCGGGGGGCCAGGAACAGCTGGGCGAAATGCGGCATCGTGGTGGCCGCCGTCGGCCCGACGTGCGTGCGGTCGACCGGCAGGTCACGCCAGCCGAGGACGTGCATGCCCTCCTCGGCCGCGATGCCTTCGATCGCGCTCATGGCGCGGCCGCGCTCGGTCTCGTCGGTCGGCAGGAACGCCGTGCCGACGGCATAGGCGCCGGCCTCGGGCAGCGCGAAGCCCACCACGTCGCGGTAGAACGCGTCCGGAACCTGGATCAGGATGCCGGCGCCGTCGCCCGTTTCGGGTTCGGCGCCCCGTGCCCCCCGGTGCTCGAGATTGCGCAGCGCGACGAGGGCCTTGCGGACGATCTCGTGATCTCTGCGTCCGGCCAGGTCGGCAACGAAGGCAACGCCGCACGCGTCGTGCTCATGCGCGGCGTCATACAGGCCCTTGGGCTCACTCGGGCTGTGGCGGGTCACGGCTGGCCGCCTCCTCAGGCGTAGGCGGTCGCAGGAGTCACCCGTTCGTGCCAAGTCAGGCCGACCTGGCTAACGCAGTTGTCCCGGACCGCGATGGTCAGTCGAGAGGGTTTTGGCGGGCGCCTGCTTCAAGGCACGCGGCACCGCCAGGCCACACGTCACTGGGTGGCCGAGTTGTTCAGTTGTTCCGTCCGGCTGTTTGGCGCGCAGCAACCCCCAGCTGGTGGTGGTTCCCGCGGCACGCTGATGACTCCCGGGGTTGTCCGGGTCTTATGACACTAGTGTGAATTCGCCGTTATCGATATACGCCACGTGCCGCTCGTGGGGAATGCCACGTGGGCGTTGACTCCGGCCCATTCGTCGTTGTGCCCCCGGCGCGGGGTGCTGACCAGGCCAAACCCAACTTTCACCGCGTGCCGTGATCGATTCACCGCAACCGAAGGCAGTAACCGAGGTGTTACCGAATGACGGGCGTCACGCGGCTGTCGCGGGAACGGCCCGGGTGGGCTGGAGCGCCGCTTCGCCGGCCTTCGTGACCACCGCGGGCACCCGTTCCTCGGGCTGCCCGTCGCGCGCGGTGGCGATCAGGCCGAGGCTCGCGAGGCGGCGCGTGCCCGGCTGGTCGCACACCGGCAGACCGTCGATGAACAGGTCGGGTTCGCAGCTGCAGGTCAGCTCGGCCCTGCCCGCGGCCACCGCGCGCAGGGTGGCCCGCTGGCGATGGTTCAGTTCGGCGTCATCGGTGCTCATCTCACACATGTCCTTATCCAGCTTGTCTCGATTAAAACCCGACAGGCCGCGGAAACCCGGGAGATTGTGCGGTATGTCTCGCCTCCGGACGGGCGGGGTGCGCTACCGGTCGTGATACCGCGCGAGTTGAGGTTTCCCGTCCGGCGAGTTGAGGTTCCGGGCGCTAGTTCCCGAACACCGCCGTCACGCCGCCCAGCTTGCCCATGCCCGCGAAGACCGTATCGCCGGGTTTGACCGGGTACGCGCGGGTCATCGAGCCTGGCATGATCACGTGCCCCGGTTCCAGGTCGATACCGAGTGGGCCCGTGTCCGTCACGTCGCCGACCTGCAGTGCGCAGAACGCCTTACGTACGTCCACTTCGGACAGTGGGGTCGGTCTGCTACCTGGCCTCCCAGGCGATGCAACCCGACCGGCCCGCCCGTCTCGTAGGCGCGTAGCAGCCGCCCGGCCGCCTCCCGCACCGCTGTCTGTTCCCTGCTCTGAACTTACGGTGCCAGCAGGAAGGACAGGCCGTTCGGCGAGCCCAGGCCGGTGACGTTGTCGTAGCCGCCCGTGGTGTGGATCGTCAGCTTGGGGTAGTCCAGCGAGCGGGCGCTGACCACCAGGCCGTCGTCGGCGTTGACCGAGTTGACGTAGTCCACCCGTTCCACGGCACCGTCCACATGCGCCACATCGGTGATCGCGGACGAACCGTACTGCGCGTACGCCAACGGGTTGACGAACCCGTGCGCGTAGCCGGCCAGGCTGTCCGACACGGCGACGATCCCGGCGAGGATCGGCGAGGCCAGGCTGGTGCCGCCGATGCGGTACTGGTCGTAGTGCACACCCTCGGGGAAGGTCTGCGTCTGTCCGATCAGGAACCCGGTGTTGGGGTCGCCGACCGCGGAGATGTCCGGCACCACGCGGCCCTTGGCCTTGCCGTGCTGGTTCTGCGTCGACAGGTAGTCGGGCACCACGCCCTGCTGGTAGAAAGGCTGGTCGTAGATCGTCGACGTGCCGCCACCGGAACCGGAGGTGTACGCACCCGGCGCGGCCGGGGTGTAGGTGCCGCCGGTCAGTGTGCTCTTGCCGGTCTCCCAACCGGTTTCGAAGATCTTCTTGCCGTCCTTGCCGACGGCGAGGCTCGTGCCGCCCACCGCGGTCACCCAGGTGCCGGTGGCGGGGAAGTCCGCCGACGGCGTGCCCAGCCGCGCGGCCTCGTCACCGCTGTCGCCCGAGGAGAAGTAGACGCCGATGCCCTCCATCGCCGCCTGCGTCTCGATCTGGTTCCAGACGCGCACCTCCGACGCCGGGATGTCCTCGCCCGCGTCGCCGTAGGAGTTGGACACGATGTCGGCCGTGTGCCCCGCGACGACCCAGTTCAGTGCCTCGTCCAGTGACGCGTCCTGGCAGTCCGAGCCACCCACGTAGAGGATGTTCGCGCCCGGCGCCATCGCGTGCACGGCCTCGACGTCGAGCGTCTGCTCGCCGTACCAGCCCGCGGCGTCGCACTGGTCGGGCGGCTCCTGGCTGGTGTTGGCCGGGAAGATCTTCTCCGAGAACTGTGACTTCTTCAGCTGGTTGCCCGGGTCGTTGCGCCGCGCGTACTCGGCCGCGTCGGCGTACAGCGTCGGCGACGCGAAAGCGTCCACAACGGCCACTGTGGCGCCGCTGCCGTTGGCGTGCACCTTGTCGATGCCGTACGCGGAGCGCAGCTGCGAGGGGGTGTAGCCGCACGGCGCGTACGGCAGGTTCTTGCCGTTGTACGCCGGATCGGTGGTGTCGGTCTTCTCGCCGTAGTAGGAGCTGCACGGCGGCGCGTTGCGGAAACCGCCCGGGGGCGCGACATCCGAGGGCGTGCCGTCCGTGTGATCCGGCTTGAGCAGCTGCGTGGCCTGGTCGACGCCGACGACGCCGAGCACCGAACTGGCCAGCGCGGCGGGCACCGTCAGTTCCTTGTCGGCGGCGCGCAGCACCTGTCCCGCTACCTTGTACTTGGCGAGGTCGACCCCGAACGCTTGCTCGACCTGGCCGGTGGTGCCGGTGGCCTCGACGTACGCCTTGTTCGACGGCGCGTCGCCGATCGAAAAACCGCTGCTGGAAAGCCAATCCCGCACCGAGCTCACGGTGTCGTCGGCCGCGGCGAAGGACTCGCGGACCTGATCCGGCGTCAGGTACTGCCGGTAGGACTTGCTCGCCGGGTCGCTCACCGACCGTGCCGCGTTCTCCGCGCCTGCCTGGTCCTTCATCGCGAGGTACACACGGAAGCTGAGCTGGGAGGACGGCGACGAGTCCGCGACCTTGGCCTGCGGCGTGGCCCAGCGGGGATGGGACAGCGGGATCACCGCGCGGCCCTGCGCCGTGGCCGTGCTCGGCACCGCGGCGGTCATGCCGCCCGCGACGGCGAGCGAAACCAACAGGGTCAGAGTTCTTCGCACCGGGACTTCCCCTCGTGAGTCAGGCGGAACTGCGCAGAGATTAGATCCGAAAGCCACTCAGGGGAAGGAAAAACCGGATAAACACGGAAAAGTCCGGTTCCCGCACTTCGTCGGAAAAGCGACAAATCACGCAAAGGGAAAATTCCCGGCTTCGGTCACCACGGCGGTGATCAACTCAGCGGGTGTGACGTCGAAAGCCGGATTGAACACTCCAGCGCCCGCGGGCGCCATCCGGTGCTGCCCGATCCCGGTGACCTCGTCGGCTGCCCGCTCCTCGATCACGATCTCCTGCCCGGTGGCCAGGCCGAAGTCCACAGTAGACCGAGGTGCGACGACGACGAACGGCAGCCCGTGCCGCGACGCGGCGAGCGCGAGCGGGTAGGTGCCGATCTTGTTGGCCACGTCGCCGTTCGCGGCGATCCGGTCCGCACCGACCACGACGCAGTCGACCATGCCCCGGGCCATCGCGGTGGCGGCCGCGGAGTCGGGCAGCACGCGATAGGGCACCCCGGCCTGGGCCAGCTCCCACGCGGTCAGCCGGGCGCCCTGCAGCAGCGGGCGGGTCTCGTCGGCCAGCACGTAGTCGACCTGCCCGGCCGCGTGCAGGTGCCATACGACACCCAGTGCCGTGCCCCAGCCGACGGTCGCGAGCCGGCCCGCGTTGCAGTGCGTCAGCAGCCGGAGGGGCCGGCGCCCGCACCGGTCCAGGATCAGTTCGGCCGCGAGCCGGGACGCGGTGTGGTTGGCCTGCTCGTCCTCGTCCAGGACCTCTTTCGCCTCGGCGAGAACGGCCTCGACACCATCGCCCAGCTTCGACAGCGCCCGGTGCACGCCCCAGCTCAGGTTGACCGCGGTCGGCCGCGCCTCGGCGAGCCGTTTGGCGTCGGCGCGCACCGCTTCGGCGTCGTCACCGTGCTGGAACGCGGCCAGCGCGGTGCCGAGCGCCCCGGCGGCGCCCAGCGCGGGCGCACCGCGCACGGCGAGCCGCCGGATGGCGTCGATCAGTTCATCGGCGGTGCGCAGCCGCACCGTCGCGAAGGTGCCGGGCAGCGCGCACTGGTCGATGATGACGACCGCGCCGGACTCCCAGTCGATGGTTCTGCGCACGTGACCATTGAACATCCGGCGGACTAGCGTGGACAGGGCCGTCCCCAGGAGGTGCACGATGAAGACCAAGTACGTCCTCGACGAAGCGGACATGCCGACCCGCTGGTACAACATCGTTGCCGACCTGCCGGAGCCCCCTCCGCCGCCGCTGCACCCGGGCACCGGCGAGCCGGTCGGCCCGGCGGACCTCGCCCCGCTGTTCCCGCAGGCGCTCATCGCCCAGGAGGTCAGCCGGGAGCGCTATATCGACATTCCGCCGGAGGTGCTCGACGTCTACCGGCTCTGGCGGCCGTCCCCGCTCTACCGCGCTCGCCGGTTCGAGCAGGCGCTCGGCACGCCGGCCCGCATCTACTACAAGTACGAGGGCGTCAGCCCGGTCGGCTCGCACAAGCCGAACACCGCGGTGCCGCAGGCGTTCTACAACGCCGCCGAGGGCGTCCGGCGGCTGACCACGGAGACCGGCGCCGGTCAGTGGGGCAGCGCGCTGGCGTTCGCGGCCGCGACGTTCGGGCTCGACTGCGAGGTGTGGCAGGTCCGCGCCTCCTATGACCAAAAGCCCTACCGCAAGATCATGATGGAGACGTTCGGCGCGACGGTGCACCCGAGCCCGTCGACCGAGACCGAGTCGGGCCGGCGGGTCCTCGCGGCCAGCCCGGACTCGCCCGGCAGCCTGGGTATCGCGATCAGCGAGGCGGTCGAGAAGGCTGCCGCCGACCCCGACGCCCGCTACGCGCTGGGCAGCGTGCTCAACCACGTGCTGCTGCACCAGACGATCATCGGCGAGGAGGCGCTGAAGCAGTTCGAGCTGGCCGGCGACCAGCCCGACGTGCTGGTCGGCTGCACCGGTGGCGGCTCGAACTTCGGCGGGCTGGCGTTCCCGTTCCTGCGGGAGAAGCTCGCCGGCCGGATGTCGCCGGAGATCCGCGCGGTCGAACCGGCGGCCTGCCCGTCGCTGACCCGGGGCCGCTACGCCTACGACTTCGGCGACACGGCCGGGCTCACCCCGCTGCTGAAGATGCACACGCTGGGCCACGACTTCATCCCTGACCCGATCCATGCGGGCGGCCTGCGCTATCACGGCATGTCGCCGCTGCTGTCACACATCTACGAGCTCGGCCTCATCGACGCGCTCGCGATCGGCCAGCAGGAATGCTTCGCCGCCGGGGTGCGCTTCGCGCGCACCGAGGGCATCATCCCGGCGCCCGAGCCCACCCACGCGCTCGCCGCCTGCATCCGGGAAGCGTTGCACTGCAAGGAAACCGGCGAGAACAAGGTGATACTGACGGCGCTGTGCGGGCACGCGCACCTCGACCTGCCCGCCTACGCGGCGTACCTGTCCGGCCAGATGGTCGACAACGAACTCGCCGACGCGACGCTCGCCGAGGCGCTGGCCACCGTGCCGCAGACGGTGTGATGCACGCCTGGCGGGTCGAGCGGCCGGGGCCGATCGGGGACCGGCCGGTGCGCCCGAGCGAGGTGCTCGTCCCCGAACCCGGGCCCGGTGAACTGCTGGTCAAGGTGCTCGCGTGCGGCGTGTGCCGCACGGACCTGCACGTCGCGGAAGGCGACCTGCCGGTGCACCGGCGCGGCGTGGTGCCGGGGCACGAGGTGGTGGGCGAGGTGGTTGCGGCCGCGGGCGAGTTCGCGGCGGGGGACCGGGTCGGCATCGCGTGGCTGCGGCACACGTGCGGCACCTGCCGGTACTGCCTGCGTGGCGCGGAGAACCTGTGCCCGCACTCGCGCTACACCGGCTGGGACGCCGACGGCGGGTACGCGGACTACGCGGTTGTGCCTGCCGCGTACGCCTACCGCATGCCGGCGGGCTATGTCGATGTGGAACTGGCGCCGCTGCTGTGCGCGGGCATCATCGGCTACCGGGCGCTTCGCCGTGTCCCGAAGGGCGGGCGGCTCGGCATCTACGGTTTCGGCGCCAGCGCGCACCTCGCCGCACAGGTCGCGCTCGCCGAAGGCACCGAGGTCCAGGTGGCCACGCGCAGCGCGAAGGCCCGTGCGCTCGCGCTGGAACTCGGCGCGGCTTCGGCCCGGCCCGCCGAGGACGTCGAGCCGGGCTCGTTGGACTCCGCCCTGCTGTTCGCGCCCTCCGGCGACCTCGTGCCGCTCGCGCTCGAGGCGCTGGACCGCGGCGGAATCCTCGCGGTGGCGGGGATTCATCTGTCGGACCTGCCGGTGCTGAACTACCAGCGGCACCTGTTCTACGAACGCGAGATCCGCAGCGTCACGGCGAACACGCGCGAGGACGGCCGCGCTTTCCTCGACTTCTGCACCGGGCACAAGCTGCACGTGACCACCGCGCCGTACGCGATGGACCACGCCGACGCCGCGCTGGCCGACCTCGCCGGCGGGCGCGTCACGGGCGCCGCCGTGCTGGTGGGCTGAGCGATGAGCGACCGGCACGCGTCTGTCACCTACACGTCATACCTGGCGCTCGACGAGGTGCTCGGCGCACAGCGGCCGCGGTCGGCCGAGCACGACGAGATGCTGTTCATCGTCATCCACCAGGTGTACGAGCTGTGGTTCAAGCAGCTGCTGCACGAGCTGGCGTTCCTGCAGCAGCGGCTGGCCGCGGGCGACACCGCGCACGCGATCCGCACGCTGCGGCGGATCCTCACGATCCTCAAGGTGGTCGTCGCGCAGATCGACGTGCTGGAGACGATGACGCCCAGCCAGTTCACCAGCTTCCGCTCCCGCCTGGAGGCGGCTAGCGGATTCCAGTCCGCGCAGTTCCGGGAGCTGGAGGCCGTGCTCGGGCGGCGCGACGCGAGCGCGGTCGAGCACTACCCGCCGGGCAGCCCGGCGCGCGAGCGCATCGCCGCCGCGATGACCAGGCCGGCGCTATTCGAGTCCTTTGTGGACTATCTGGCGGGGCAGGGTTACGACACGAGCGGGGACACGCGCGGGTTGCTGCTGCGGGTATATCGCGACGACGCTGGGCCGGCAGTGGTCGCCGAGCACCTCGTCGATCTCGACGAGGGCCTGCAGGAATGGCGGTACCGGCACTCGAAGATGGTCGAGCGCACCATCGGCGACAAGCCCGGCACCGGCGGGTCGTCAGGCGCCGCCTACCTGAGCTCCACCCTGTCCCACCCCGTCTTCCCCGATCTGTGGGCTGTTCGCGCCGAGCTGTAACAGGCGCACGACGGCGTCCGGGTCCTCGACGTGGGCGTTGTGGCCGAGGCCGGGCAGGACCACCGGCTCGGCGACGAGGTCGCGCAGGTGCTCGGCGGGGCACATCGGGTCGTGCTCCCCGGCGGCGAGCGTGACCGGGGCGCGGCACGCGGCGAGCAGGCCCGGCATGTCCGGCGCCCCGACGCCGAAGGCGGCCTGGTCCAGCGCGACCCGCCAGCCCTCCGGCGTCTCGGCCACCCCCGCGCCGACGTCACGCACCGGCCACAGGCCGTGCAGGCCGGACACCTTCAGCCAGCGCTCCGCGGCCTCCTCGCGGGTAGCGAACCTGCGCGGCGGGCGTTTCGCCTGATCGCGTGCGCGGGCCAGGTCGTCGTCGGACCAGCGGACCTTGATGCCCAGCCCGCACACGGCCGCGACGGGCGCACGGAACCAGCCGCTGGCCAGTGTGAGCGCGAGCACCCCACCGAATGAATGGCCGAGGACGACGACGGGCCGGTCCTCGGGCACCAGCTCGGCCAGCTCCGCCGCGACGCGACCGAACGAGTAGCGCCCGAGGGTCTCCGACCGGCCGTGTCCGGGCAGGTCAGGGGCGATCCAGGCGGCGTCGAGCCGGTCGGTCAGCCCGCGCCACACCTCGCCCGTCGCGCCCAGCCCGTGCAGGAGCAGGACGGTCGCCTCGCCCTCACCGCCTCGCCGTGTGTGCATGCTCTGATCTTGTCATGGGATCTAGCCTTGTCGTACCGACGACAACCGAGCACGGCGCGGACGCCACAAGCGGCCGGCCGCGGACAGACAGGGAGTCACCGTGACCGACGGTGTATTCGGCCGCGAAAGCGGCCACGAACAGGTCGTGTTCTGCCAGGACCAGGCGTCCGGCCTGAAGGCGATCATCGCCATCTACTCGACCGCGCTGGGGCCCGCGCTCGGCGGGACGCGGTGCTACCCCTACGCCTCCGAAAGTGACGCGCTGGAAGACGTGCTGGCGCTGTCCAAGGGCATGGCCTACAAGAACTCGCTCGCCGGGCTCGACCTCGGCGGCGGCAAGGCCGTCATCATCGGAGATCCCACGATCGTCAAGACCGAGGCGCTGCTGCGCGCGTACGGCCGCTTCGTGCAGTCGCTCGGCGGCCGCTACATCACGGCGTGCGACGTCGGCACCTACGTCCCGGACATGGACGTCGTGGCCAGGGAGACCCGCTTCGTCACGGGCCGCTCCGCCGACGACGGCGGGGCGGGGGACTCGTCCGTGCTCACCGCTTTCGGTGTCTTCCAAGGGATGCGGGCCAGCGCGGAGCACCGCTGGGGGAGCGCGGAGCTGGCCGGGCGGCGGGTCGGCGTGCAAGGCGTCGGGAAGGTCGGCCACTACCTCGTCGAGCACCTGACCGAAGCCGGGGTACGCGTGGTCATCAGCGACGTTTCGCTCGCGGCGATCGACCGCGTGCGGGCGGCGCATCCGCAGGTCGAGGTGTCGGCCTCGCTCGTCGACGAACCGCTGGACATCTACGCGCCGTGTGCGCTCGGCGGTGCCCTCGACGACGAGACGGTGCCGCGGCTGCGCGCGGAGATCGTGTGCGGTGCGGCCAACAACCAGCTCGCGCACGCGGGCGTCGACAAGGTACTGGAGGACCGCGGGATCCTCTACGCCCCGGACTACCTGGTCAACTCGGGCGGGGTGATCCAGGTCAGCGATGAGCTGCACGGGTTCGACTTCGCGCGGGCCCAGCGCAAGGCCCGCGGCATCTTCGACACGACGAAGGCGGTGTTCACGCTGGCCGAGGCCGAGGGCGTGCCGCCGGCCACGGCCGCCGACCGGCTGGCGGAGCGGCGCATCTCGGAGGTCGGCCGCCTCCGCACGATCCTGACCCCGTGAATGCCGTGAGGGACCCCCTCACGGCGCTCTACGCCATCAGGGGGTCCCTCACGGCATCCCTAGCCGGACTTGCGGCGGAAGGTGCGCTTGCTGGCAGCGGGACCGTGGGCGTGCTGGTTCTTGCCGCCCCCGTTCTCGTGTTGCGAGCCGTTGCGGGCGTGCGCTTGCTTGCGCTCGAGTGCCTCGCGGAACTTGCGTTTGATGTCGTCCTCGGGATCGTCGGAGGCGGGATCGCCGGACGCGGACGAGGATTGGGACATGCGGACCTCCGTGGTGTGCGGATCTCAGCCTCGCACGCCCGTGCCCGGCTTGGCGAGCCCATTCGGCAACGGCACCTCGACCTGGGCTTTCCTGTCCCGGTGACACGTGATGCTGGCGTGCTGCAAGTAATTGGCCCTCGGACAGTTAGGGTTACGACCATGGCGAACTCAGCTGCAGTGCCCGGCCGCCCGCGTTCCCGCGACGCGGCAGGGCTGCCCGCGGTGACCCCCGAGCGGATCATTGCCGCCGCGCTGGAGCTGACCGCGCAACACGGCCTGGACAGCTGGACGCTGCGCCAGCTCGCGGCGGCCGTGGACGCCTACCCCGCGGTGATCTACCACCACGTCGGCGACCGGGAGGCGGTCGTGACCGCGGTGGTGGACCGGGTGCTGGGCGTGTATCCGCTGCCGCCGGAAGACCTCGAGTGGCGCGCGTGGTTCCGCCGCCTGTTCACCGAGTTGCGTGCCGTGCTGACCCGCTATCCCGGCGTCGCGCGCCGCCTGGCGGTCAACGGCCCCACCGTGTACGCCGCGACGCCCACCGTGGACCGCGGCATGCGGGTCCTGCTGGCGGCCGGTTTCGGCCGCGAGAGCGGGGACGTGTACCGGTTCCTGTCGGCGGTCGCATGCCAGTTCATCTCGGTCGAGGACGAGCTGGGCAGGCAGCCGGACCTGATCGCGAGCACCACGGCCGCGTGGTGCAAGGACCGCGACGAGACCGAGTGGCCCGGCCTGGCGGCGATGAGCGCGTCGATCCGCGAGGTGGCCGGCGACCCGGTCCGTGCGGCGAACTACTTCACGGACTCGTTCGCCTACGCGATCGAGCGCTGCCTGGACGGCCTGGCGGTCCGTCTGGAAGAGCTGAAGGCCGAAGCCGGCTGACCCTACGGCCCCGGCGGCGGGTCGCAGGTGATCTTCGGCTGGGGGTTGTAGTGCACGGTCCGCGTTTCGCGGCGGACCTCGGCGCCGGAGGAGGCATCGCGCAGCACGCGGGTGTCGGTCGTGGTGAAACCGGGGGCGCCGTTGGACGCGTGACAGTTCTGCGCGAGGCCCGGTTTCGTCGGCGGGTCGGTGGGGTTGGTGCGCTGGCCGGGGATCGACTCCACGGTGTAGCGCTTGGTGCCCCATAGTTTCACCGTGATCGACGACGGGGTCCAGATCGTCTGGATCGCCACGCCCGTGGGCGTGTCGTTGGTGAACTTCAGGTCGATCACGCTGGACCCATCCGGATTCTGGAACACCGTCGCCTCGCGCGCGGCCGGGTAGCGGCTGATGTAGTAGCTGTGTTCCCGGTGCCCGGCGTCCTTCATGCCGGCGAAGTACGAGGCGTTGTACAGCGTGGTCGCGAACTGGGAGATGCCGCCGCCGACCTCGCGTGCCGGGGCGCCGTTCTCGATCACCCCGGCTTCGACGTAGCCCTGTGGAGCGCCGCGCGGGCCGGTGAACCCGTTCAGCGAGAACGTTTCGCCGGGTTGGACGATCGCGCCGTCGACCTTCTGGGCCACCGTGCGGATGTTGACGCCGGAGTCGCCCGCGAAGCCGCCTGTGGTGAACTCGCCGATCACCTCGCTGATGCCCAGCCCGTTGGCCTGGTCGGTGGTGACCTTCGCGGGCGTGTCGACGTATTTCGCGACCAGCTCACGCCGGCCCGTACCGGTCAGCAGCGTCGGCAGCGGTTCGAGCGTGGGGTTCCAGTCGACCCCCTTGCCGTCGACCGATTCCTCGACCGTCGGCCGGCCGCCGGTGAACACGATCTGCGCGTCCTTGCCCTGCTTCTCGGTCGACTTCAGCTGCGGGCCCGCGGCCTCGATGATCTTGTTGTCGTCGACCTTCATGGCGAGCGTGCCGTTGTCCGGCTCGAAGTGCAGCGCGGCCGCGATCGCCGCCGGGGCGACGGTGGCGTCGGCGCCTTCGCCGCGGATCGTGACCGGTGCCGACACGGCGGGCTGGGCCAGTTCGTGCAGTGCCTTCCGCACGTTCTCGGCCGACACGGTCACCGGTGTGCCGGCCACCGGCAGGTCGACGACCCGGCCGGACGCCCAGCCCGCGACGACCGCGTCCGCCGCGTGCTCGACGTCCAGGTGCTGGCCCGGCTTCGGGTCGACCGCGATCGGTGTTGCGCCCTCGAACCGGATGGTGCCCTCGACGGGATCGCGGTCGGTCCGGCTGGTCAGGTTCGCGAGCGTGTTGACCAGCTGCGGCCGGTCCGCGCCGGTGACCACGCCGACCTCGCGGTCGGTGAAGAAGGAGCCGATCCGGGTGAACGGGTTGAGCGGCTGCTCGCCCGCTTGGTCCAAAGTGGACGCCCAGTCGAGGCTCAGTCCGGCCCGTGCGGGCTCGATCGTGGCCGGCACGTCACCGGCCTGCACCGCGACTGGTTTCACCAGCCGCGGCTCGAGCTCGGAGCGCAGCCGCCGCTCGGCCTCGGCCCGCTTGAGCCCGCCGACGTCGACACCCGCGACCGTGACCCCGCGCGGGACGGCGCCCTGGCTGACCAGGAGGTCGATCGCGTACGCGGCCGTGAACACCCCGAGGACAGCCGCGGCGACGATCCCGGCGCGCTTGAGGGTGGCCTGGCCGCGGCGTGGTTGGACCGGCGCGATCACCTCGGTGACCGGGGCCAGGATCTCGGTCCGCTCGTCGTCGGCAGTGGGCCACGCTGGCTCCTGCGGCACGGCACAACCTCCTGCGTCGGGATCCGGACAACAGGGATGAAGGGTACGGGCGGGCGGTGGCGGTCCGGTTTCCGGGTGGTAGACCTGGGGAATGCGGCTGCTCATCATCGCCGACACCCACGTGCCGAAACGCGCCCGCGCGCTGCCGGACCTGCTGTGGCGCGAGGCTGAGGCCGCGGACGCCGTCGTGCACGCGGGAGACTGGGTCGATGTCGCGCTCCTGGACGAACTCGAGGCGCGAACCGCCAGGCTGATCGGGGTGTACGGCAACAACGACGGCCCGGACCTGCGGGCGCGGCTGCCCGAGATCGCGCATGCCGACGTGGCGGGTCTGCGGCTGTCCGTGGTGCACGAGACCGGCGCGGCGAAGGGCCGCGAGCGGCGCTGCGCCGCCGCGTTCCCGCACAGCGACGTGCTCGTGTTCGGGCACAGCCACATCCCGTGGGACACCGTCGCCGGCACCGGCCTGCGGCTGCTGAACCCGGGCTCGCCCACGGACCGCCGCGGACAGCCCGAATACACCTACCTCACCGCACGCGTCGCCGAAGGCCGAGTACGCGACGTCCGCCTCCACGCCGTACCGCGCTAAGCAGCCACCCGGAACACCAGGCCGGCGTCGACGAGCCGGGCCAGGAGTGCGTCGCCCATCGCGGCGGCCGTCGTCACCTGGCCCGCGGTGTCGGGCAGGTCGTCGAACGCGAGGCACAGTGCCGATTCGGCCAGCATCTTCGCCGTCTCGCCGTAGCCGGGATCGCCGCCGGACACCTCGGTCTCGACGCGGCGGCCCCCGCCCTCGGCGGTGAACCGCACCCGGAACCACGACCGCGCGCGCCGCTCCTCGCTCGGGCCCTCGCCGGGTTTTTGCAGGCTGGACAAGGCTTTCCGCGCGGGCGGGATCTGCGCGAGCAGCACCACGGCGGCGAGCGCGGCCGCGGTCACCGCGACTGTCGGCAGCCGTTTGAACGACGCGTAGTGGCGGTAGGTGAAGTCGGGCCCGTATGCGGGCAGCAGCGCGGCGGACCGCGCCACGATCTGCGGGTCGATCGTCGTCATCGGTACGAGCCAGCGCCCGGACCGCGGATCGCGGTGCGGCTTCCCGACCACCGCGCGCACCTTCCGGCCCGCCGGGCGCTCTTCGGCACGGGCCCGGGCGCGTGCCGCGCGGACCGTCGAGCCCAGGCGCGAGGCCGCCGTCAGCGCGGACGCGTAGGTGCCGCCGGAGAACATCGCGTTGCTGCGCACCTGGCCACTGATCGAGATCGGCACGTCCGGCGGCAGGTGCTTGAGGGTGTAGAACACGCCGAGGTCGTAGGGGATCGAATCGAACCCGGCGGCGTGGATCAGCCGCGCACCCGTCTGCCGGGCGCGTTCGTGGTGGCGCACAAAGGTCTCGTCCACGAACTCGGGTTCCCCGCACAGGTCGAGATAGCCGGCGCCCGCCTCGGCGCACGCGGCGACGAGCGGCTCGCCGTAGAGAGCGTACGGGCCGACGGTGGTGACCACGACCTTCGCCGACTCGGCCATCTCACGCAGCGACGCGGCGTCGCCCACGTCGGCGCGCAGCAGGTCCGCCTCGGCGCACGCGGGGTTGATTGCGGCAAGGCGGGCGCGGATGGTCTCGAGTTTGCGCTGGTTGCGGCCAGCCAGCGCCCACCGGCAGCCGGCCGGCGCGTGCCGCGCGAGGTACTCCGCGGTCAGCCCGCCGGTGAATCCGGTCGCGCCGAACAGCACGACGTCGTAGCGACGCTGCTCCATATCGGGAGTATGTCACGGGAGCCGAAATCGCAGGTGTAGCGGCGAGTGAACGTGGGTACTTCCTCCGCACCGATATGTCGCGGAGGAGGCCAAGATGGCGGACACGTCCCGGCTGCCCAACCCTGTCGCGGAGACCTGGGAGTGGCAGCGTCACGGCAATTGCCGGAACCTTGACAGCTCGGTCTTCTTCCACCCCGACGGCGAACGGGGATTCGCACGGGCGGACCGCGTCGCCCGCGCGAAGCGGATCTGCATGTCCTGCCCCGTGATCGTGCAATGCCGCCACCACGCACTCACCGCCGAAGAGCCCTTCGGCGTCTGGGGTGGGCTGGACGAGGCCGAGCGGCGTACCGCGATCCTCCGGCGCAAGCACCTGCTCGGAACCGGCCGCAAGGAGAAGGAGTGCGTGCCGGCTACACCCTGATCGCGCCCGACGGGTGAGCGAGCCGAACGGACCGTTCGGCTCGCTCTGGTGGCGCGCTTCAGTCGACCAGGTCGCCGTCGCGAGTGATCATGGCGCGGAGCTTGGTGAGGGCGCGGTGCTGGGTGACTCGCACGTTGCCGGGCGAGATCCCCAGCGCCTCGGCCGTCTCGCCGGCCGAGAGGCCGACGATGAGCCGCAGCGTGAGGATCTCCTGCTGTAGCGGGGGAAGTGTCGCGACCAGTTTGGACAGCCGCGCTCCGAGATCGGTGTCCAAGACCCGTTTCTCCGGCTCGTTGTCGGCCAGTGGGCGCTCCGGCAGTTCGGCAACCGGGTCCGAGCGGTCCCTCGACACCAGCCGGTACGCGTCGGCGACCTTGTTGGACGCGATCGCGTGCACCAGGTACAGAAAGGACCCGCCGCGGTCCTGGTAGTTCGGCAGCGCGTGCAGCACCGCCAGGCACACTTCCTGCGCCACGTCGTCCGCGGACAGGTAGGAAAGGTCCCGGCCGCCCAGCCGGGCGCGGCAATAACGCACGGCAACCGGGGTGATCATGGTGATCAGGCGCGCGACCGCGGCCGGCTCGCCCGTGGCGGCGTCGCGGACGAAGGGGTCGAGTTCTTCTTTGGTCAGGCGCGACGAAGCGCCACGAGGAAAGTTCTGCGGAGTGGTGAAACCCGGCTCCGTAGGCGGTGCGGACACGGCAACAGCGGGCGGGACACTGGTCTTCATGGTCGGCTCCCCAACGACAATGGCGACCCTTCGACCGGTCGCCGTCGGGGGCCCAGGTTTAGTCACCCTCGGTGAGCGGACACTCCCATTGCGTCCCTGCCAACCCGCCACCGATGCGACTGAGCGTAATCGTAAGCGGTAGCACCTCTTCAGTCCAGAATTCAACTAGAGATACCCCGTTTGCAGCAATAGGGGCGAAAAAGTGGTACTCGGAGTGGTTGTTGCGCCCAGAATCGGGTGATGCTGGGCCAGCGAGACGTGTTTTCGCTGCTTATGACTCTGTCCCACTATCGGGTGGTAAAGACCCACCAACGAAGGACTGCAAATCGTAGAATTCCGCCAATCATGCTCGCGGCGGCGAGAACAATGGCTTCCACTGTCGCCGAAGGGGACGGCGTGATGGCCTGAAGCGACAGCAGTACGAGGGAGCCGTAGCCGGCGTAGAAGGCGAAAGTGCCTGCTGACTGCAGGTGCAGGCGGAGCGGGGACGTGTGCATGCCGGCGAAGGTGACCCGCCGCTGGAACTCGGTGTTGAGCACGGTGGTGATGGCGATGGCCACGATGTTGCCGACTACCGAACCGATCAGTAACCGGGTAGCGAGGAAGATCAGTTCCTGGAGGCCGGTGGTGACCACGCCGGCGATGACGTACCAGACTACGGGATGCGCGACCACGGGCCGGCGCGTCGGCCGGCGCTCGATCCACTCCGCAGTGGTGGTCATGGTCAAAACTTACCTGCCCTCAGCAATCGCTTGCCTCATACAAGTTGGTGACGTTCCTCTCGGGACCTGTCTGACGGGCGAGCACGGGTGATCTCGCTCACGGCGCCGGTCACCTGGTGAAACCGCTCGGACAGGGCGGCCGGGTGGACGCAACCCGGCGCCGGAACGGCGGGCCCCCTACGGTCGGGGTACGAGCGCACGTGACCGAAGGGATGAACAACCATGCTCGCGATGACCGATGCCGCCGCTCAGGCGATCAGCGCGCTGACCGCCCAGGAGGGCAAGCAGGAGACCGGTGGGTTGCGCTTCGCAGTGCAGTCCCAGCAGGACCAGGGCGCGCAGCTCGCGCTGTCCGTGGCGGAGCAGCCCGAGGCCGGTGACCAGGTGCTGGGCAGCGACGCCGGGGCCAGGGTCTTCCTGGAACCGCAGGCCGCCGAGTTCCTCGACGACAAGGTCCTCGACGTCCAGCAGGACGACCAGGGGCAGCTGAACTTCGCGGTGATGCCGCAGCCGGGCGACCAGCAGCCGACCGCGTGAGGATTGTGCCTTGATGCCGTGAGGGACCCCCTCGTGGCGCAGACGTCATGAGGGGGTCCCTCACGGCACGGGCTAGATGTTCAGCGCCCACGTGTTCTCGTTCGGGATGAGCACGGCGTTCATCCCTGCCTCGCGCGCCGCACGCGAAGAACTGTGCTGGCGTAGCAGTCAGCCGTGCACCAGATTCAACGGCCCCTCGCCGGCGAGCACGGACGCGACGTTGCGGGCCGCGAGCAGGGCCATCTCCGTGCGTGTCTCGACGGTCGCCGATCCGAGGTGAGGAGTGAGCACAACGTTGTCCAGATCCAGCAACCGTCGCTCGACCTCGGGCTCCTTCTCGAACACGTCCAGCGCGGCGCCCGCGATCTCGCCGCGCCGCAACGCCGTCGCCAGCGCCGCTTCGTCGACGACCGGTCCCCGCGTCGTGTTGATGAGATACGCGTTCGGCTTCATCGCACCCAGGGCCTCGGCATCGATCAGGTGGCGGGTCTGGGGCGTGAGCGGGCAGTGCAGGGACACGACATCCGACGTGGTCAGCAGTTCCTCCCGGGTCACGAACCGGGCCTCCAGTTCGGCCGCGGCCGGCGACCGGGACCGTCCACTGTAGACAAGGTTCATGCCGAAGGACCGCGCCCGCCGCGCCACGGCCTGGCCGATCGCGCCGAGCCCGACGATGCCCAGCGTCTTGCCCTGCAACCCGGAACCGAGCATGAACCCGAGGTGGAACGACCACGGCCGCTCGGCGCGCAACAGCCGGTCGCCCTCGCCGATCCGCCGGGTCAGCGCGAGCAGTAGTCCGAGAGTGAGGTCCGCGGTCGCGTCGGTGAGCACCCCGGGCGTGTTGGTCACCAGCACGTTCCGCTCGGCCAGCGCGGCGACGTCGATGTTGTCGTAGCCGACCGCGACATTCGCCACGATCCGCAGTGCCGGGCCCGCCGCGTCCGCGACGCCGCGGTCGATGCGGTCGTGCAGCATGCACACCACGGCGGTCGCGCCCGCGACGGCTTCGCGCAGCTCATCGGGCTCGAGCGCCCGGTCCGCGGGAGCCACCCACACCTCGCCCGCCGTGCGCAGCACCGCCAGGGCGGCCTCGGGAATCCGTCGAGTCACCACGATCCGCATGGGCACACCTTCCCTTGCGCCGCGGCGGACCACCAACTACGTTCTTATAGAGAACGTGTGTGCGCATTACGAACAAGGGTGAACGGGACGCCTATGGCCGAGATACTGACACTTCGGGACGCCGTCGAGCGGCTGGTGCACGACGGCGACACCGTTGCTCTCGAGGGGTTCACGCACCTCATCCCGCACGCAGCCGGGCAGGAGATCATCCGACAGCGACGCCGGGACCTCACGCTGGTGCGGATGACGCCCGACATCGTGTACGACCAGCTCATCGGCGCGGGCTGCGCGCGCAAGCTGATCTTTTCGTGGGGCGGCAATCCGGGTGTCGGTTCGCTGCACCGGCTTCGCGACGCCGTGCAGAACTCCTGGCCCGTGCCGCTGGAGATCGAGGAACACAGCCACGCGGGCATGGCCAACCGCTATGTCGCGGGCGCGTCGGGGCTGCCGTTCGCGGTGCTGCGCGGCTACACCGGCACCGACCTGCCCGCGCACACGGACACGATCAAGCCGATCACCTGCCCGTTCACCGGGGAACAGCTCACCGCGGTTCCGGCGCTCAACCCGGACGTCGCGATCATCCACGCGCAGCGTGCCGATCGCGCCGGCAACGTGCAGATCTGGGGTCTGGCCGGGGTGCAGAAGGAAGCCGTGCTCGCGGCCGAGCGCAGCCTCGTCACGGTCGAGGAGATCGTGGATGAGCTCGAGCCCGTGCCCGGCCAGGTGATCCTGCCGAGCTGGGTGGTCACCGCGGTCGCCGAGGTGCCGCACGGCGCGCATCCGTCCTACGCACAGGGCTACTACGAGCGTGACAACGAGTATTACCAGTACTGGGACTCCATTGGCCGGAACCGGGAATCGTTCGAAGAATGGTTGAGCGAGGTGGTCCAGTGACGTACACGTCCGACGAGATGATGTCGATAGCCGCGGCCCGCGCCCTCGGCCCCCGACGTACGCCTCCCGGCGGAGGCGGAATTCGCCACAGCGGTGGGCAGCGGTGCTTCGTCGGGATCGGCCTGCCGTCGACGGCCGCGAACCTGGCGCGCCGCACGCACGCGCCGGATCTGGTGCTGATCTACGAATCGGGGGCGCTCGGGGCGAAGCCGGGCCGGCTGCCCGCTTCGATCGGTGACGGCATCCTCGCCGAGACCGCGGACGCGGTGATCAGCGTGCCCGAGGTGTTCAACTACTGGCTGCAGCCCGGGCGGATCGACGTCGGGTTCCTCGGCGCCGCGCAGCTGGACAGGTTCGGCAACATCAACACCACCGTCATCGGTGCCGACTACGCCAACCCGAAGGTCCGGCTCCCGGGCGCGGGAGGCGCACCCGAGATCGCCGCGTCCTGCCGGGAGGTGTACGTCGTGGTGCGCCAGAGCCGGCGCAGCTTCGTGGAGCAGGTCGACTTCGTGACGTCGTTCGGGCACGGTCGCGGCAAGGGGGACCGCGAGAAACTCGGCCTGCCCGGGGCGGGTCCGACGCTGGTCATCACCGACCTCGGCGTGTTCCGGCCCGACCCCGGGACGTCGGAACTGGTGTTGACCGAGGTGCACGAGGGCGTGACTGTCGAGCAGGTGCGCGAGGCAACCGGATGGGACCTGAAGGTTTCGCCCGGCCTTTCGACGAGCAAGCCGCCGACCGAGGCCGAGTTGCAGGCGTTACGCGAACTCAAGGCAGCGTAAGGAGAACGGCCGTGACCTTGCCGCACTACCGGCGGGACCCGGCGGGCACGCATCCGCCCCTCGACTCGCCGGAATACCGCTCGACGGCGCTGCGCCACCCGAAGCAGCCGCTCGTTCTGCTGCCGCAGAACCTCACCGAGGTCACCGGTCCGCTGCTGGGCCCCGGCCGGCTGGGCGAGCACGACAACGACCTGACCAGACACCACGACGGTGAGCCGCTCGGGCAGCGGATCATCGTGCACGGCCGGCTGCTCGACGGCGACGGTAGGCCGATCCCGGACTCGCTCGTCGAGATCTGGCAGGCCAACGCTGCCGGCCGCTACCGCCACGCCGGCGACAACTGGCCCGGGCCGCTCGACCCGAACTTCACCGGGGCGGGCCGCGCGCTCACCGACGCGGAAGGCCGCTATGAGTTCACCACGATCAAGCCCGGCGCGTACCCCTGGCGCAACCACGACAACGCGTGGCGCCCGGCGCACATCCACTTCTCGGTGTTCGGGACGGCGTTCCCGCAGCGCCTTGTCACGCAGATGTACTTCCCCGACGATCCGCTGTTCTTCCAGGACCCGATCTTCAACTCGGTGCCCGACGAGAAGGCGCGGCAGCGGATGGTCTCGCGGTACGACCACAGCCGCACCACCGACCACTGGGCGCTCGGCTTCGAGTTCGACATCGTCGTGCGGGGCCGGGAGCAGTCGGTGTTCGAGGAGGACGAATGACCACGCCGTCGCAGACCGTCGGTCCGTACCTGGCGATCGGCCTGCCGTGGGAAGACGGCCCGACCGTCGTCCCCGAGGGCACGCCGGGCGCGGTCGTGATCACCGGCTGCGTCCACGACGGCGCGCAGGATCCGGTGCCGGACGCGCTGATCGAGACGTGGCAGGCCGACCCGGACGGCCGGTTCGACCATCCCGACGACCCGCGCGGCCGCGTGCCGGGTTTTCGCGGGTTCGGTCGCTGCCCGACGGACCCGCAAGGCACGTTCCGGATCCTGACTTTGCTGCCGGGCGCGGTGCAGGGCCAGGCGCCGCACATCGATGTCTCGGTGTTCGCGCGCGGGCTGCTCGACCGCCTGGTCACCCGGATCTACTTCCCGGACAACAGCGAGGCCAACGCCGCCGACGAGGTGCTGAACTCGGTGCCCGCGGATCGGAGACACACGCTGATCGCGGAGAAGACCGGCGACGGCTACCGCTTCGACGTGCGGCTGCAAGGCGACGGCGAGACAGTGTTCTTCGATGTCTGAACTCTTTGACGCCGTCCTCGCCGCGGGCGCCGTCCGCGACGAGGTGAGCGACGCGGCCTGGTTGCGCGCGCTGCTCGACGTGGAAGCGGCGCTCGCGGGCGCCGAGGCCGACGCCGGGCTGGTCCCGCGCGAGCACGCGGACCGGGTTGCCGAAGTGTGCAGGGAGGGCTACTTCGACATCGCCGAGATCGGCGCGAAGGCTGTCGGCGTCGGCAACCCCGCCGCGCCGCTCGTGCGTGAGCTGACCGCGAAGGTCGGCGGCGACGCGGCACGGTGTGTGCACTTCGGCGCGACCAGCCAGGACGTCATGGACACCGCGGCGATGCTGCTCGCTACGCGCGCGCGGGAGGCGCTGCTGGAAGACCTCGACGCGGCCGCGGACCGTGCCGCCGCACTGGCGCGCGAGCACGTGTCAACTGTCCAATCCGGACGGACGCTGCTACAGCAGGCGCTGCCCGTCACGTTCGGCCTCACCGCCGCGGGCTGGCTGTCCGGTTTGGACCGTGCGGCGGAACGTCTTCGTGCGCAACGGTTTGCCGCGCAGCTGGGTGGCGCAAGCGGCACACTCGCGTCATTGGGAGAGCATGGCCCAGGGGTGCTGGCCGCGTTCAGTCGCAGGCTGGAGCTGGCGGAACCCGCTCTGCCGTGGCACACCGAGCGCAGCCGGATCGGTGAGCTGGCCGGCGCGCTGGGCGAGCTGTGCGGTGTGGTCGGCGGGATCGCCCGCACGATCACGCTGCTCGCGCAGACCGAGGTCGGGGAGGTGACGGAGGTCGCGGAGGGGAGTGGCGGCTCGTCCACCATGCCGCACAAGCGGAATCCCGTCGCGGCCATCGCCGCCCAGGCCGCCGCACAGCAGGCGCCCGGCCTCGTCGCCACGCTGCTCGCCGCGATGACACAGGAACACCAGCGCGCCGCGGGGGCCTGGCACGCCGAGTGGCGGCCGCTCACGGAGTTGTTCCGCAGCACCGGGTCCGCGGTCCACTGGCTGCGCACGAGCCTGGACCGGCTGCGGGTGGACGCCGACCGGATGCGGGCGAACCTCGACCTGACCGGCGGCGCGGTGCTGTCCGAGCGGGTCACCACCGAAATCGCGCCCGCCATCGGGCGGCTGGCCGCGCACGACGCGGTCACCGTGTGCACGAAACGGGCGCTCGCGGGGGAGGGGCCGCTCGTGGACCTGCTCGCGCAGGATCCCTTGGTAGGTCAGCACCTTTCCCGGGATCGGATCGCGAAGCTGCTCGACCCGGCCGACTATCTCGGCAGCGCCGGGGTGTTCGTCACGCGCGCATTGGCCCAGCGAGAGGAGAGGCAGTGAGGGTGCATTACGAGGTCGACGGCCCGGCCGGCGGCCCGGTCGTGGTGCTGTCCAACTCCATCGGCAGCGATGCCCGAATGTGGGATCCGCAGGTGAAACCGTTGACGGACAACGGGTTCCGCGTGCTCCGCTACGACACGCGCGGCCACGGCCGGTCTCCGGTGCCACCCTCGCCTTACCGGATCGAAGACCTCGGCGGCGATGTGATCGCCCTGCTCGACCACCTCGACGTGCCCTCGGCGCATTTCGTCGGCCTGTCGCTGGGCGGGATGACCGGGATCTGGCTGGCGCAACATGTGCCCGACCGCATCCGTAGCCTCGCGGCGACCTTCACCTCCGCCCGGCCCGGTAACAGGCAGCAGTGGGGCGACCGGATCGTGCAGGTCCGCGCGCAGGGCATGGGCGCGATCGCGGACGGCAGCCTCGGCCGCTGGTTCACCCGGCCCTGGGTCGAGGCGAACCCGGCACTCGCCAAGGGCGTGCGGGAGATGGTCGCGTCGGTCCCGGCCGAGGGCTACATCGGGTGCTGCGAAGTGCTGGCCCGGCTGGACCTCGTGCCCGACCTCGCGAAGATCACCGCCCCGACGCTGGTCGTCTCGGGGTCGGAAGACCCCTCGCTGCCGCCCGAGCACGGCAGGCTGATCGCCGGCAACATCACCGGCGCTCGGTTCGAGGTCCTTCCCACGGCACACCTCGGCAACTACGAACAGCCGGACCCGTTCAACGAGTTGCTGCTGGAACACCTGGAGGCTGCGTGAACGACGAGGCGTACGAGGCGGGCATGCGGGTCCGGCGCGACGTGCTCGGCGACGAGCATGTCGACCGCGCCCTGGCGAACACCACCGAGTTCACCGAGAAGTTCCAGGACTACATCACGCGCGCCGCATGGGGGTCGGTGTGGACCCGCGAGGGCCTGGACCGCAAGACGCGCAGCTGCCTTACCCTGGCCGTGCTCGCGGCGCTGGGCCGGGAGAACGAGATCGCGCTGCACGTGCGCGGCGCGATCCGCAACGGCGTCACGCCCGACGAGATCGGCGAAGTCCTGCTGCACACCGGGGTCTACGCGGGTGTGCCCGCCGCCAACGCGGCGTTCGCCATCGCCCAGCAGGCGCTGTCGGAAATGTAGGTCGAGCGATGGAAGAACGCGGCGCGCATCACGTGCAGTCGCTCGAACGCGGCCTCGCGGTGATCAGGGCGTTCGGCGCGGGCACGCCGGAGCCGACACTGTCCGAAGTGGCCAGGGTAACCGGGCTGACCAGAGCCGCCGCGCGCCGTTTCCTGCTCACGCTCGTGGACCTCGGATACGTCCGCACGGACGGCAAGTACTTCTCGCTCACGCCGCGGGTGCTCGAACTCGGCTACGCGTTCCTGTCCAGCATGACGCTGCCCGAAGTCGCGCAGCCGCACCTGGAGCGGCTCTCGGCCGAGGTGCACGAGTCCAGTTCGGTGTCGGTGCTCGAAAGCGGCGACATCGTGTATGTCGCGCGCGTCGCGGTCTCGCGGATCATGACCGTGACCATCAACGTCGGCACCCGGTTCCCGGCGCACGCCACGTCGATGGGACACGTGCTGCTGGCAGGGCTCGACGCCGACGCGCTCGCCCGGTACCTGGAGCAGGCGCGGCTGGAGCGGCTCACCGCGCACACGCTGACCTCGGCCACCGCGCTGCGCGCCGAACTGGCGAAGGTGCGCGAGCAGGGCTGGGCGCTGGTGGACCAGGAGCTGGAGGAGGGCCTGCGTTCGGTCGCGGCGCCGATCCGGGACCGCAGCGGCACCGTGGTCGCGGCGATCAACGTGTCCACGCACGCGAGCCGCACGACTCGCGAGGGTGTGCTGCAGGAGATGGTGCCGCCCCTGCTCGCCGCAGCGCAACGTATCGAAGCCGACCTGGCCGTCGCGCCCGCGCAGACTCGCCGTGGACTGAGTTGAATGGCTGGAAAGAGCACTTCGGCGAAATGTGCGGGGCTCCTGCTCGCCGCGGGCGCGGGCCGCCGGTTCGGCCGTCCGAAAGCACTGGTCGAGCTGGATGGTGAGCCGTTGCTGCGGCGGGCGTTGCGGGTACTGGAAGACGGGGGCTGCGGTCCGATCCGTGTGGTGCTCGGCGCGCAGGCGCAGGACGCACGGGCACTGCTGCCCGATCCGTCCCTTTCGGTCTATGCGCCGGACTGGTCCAGCGGAATGGGGGCCTCGCTGCGCGCCGGGCTCGAAGCCCTGCCGGAGGCGGACGCCGTGCTGGTGCATCTCGTCGATCTGCCTCGGGTGGACTCGCGGGTCGTGTCGCGACTGTGCGCGCTCGCAGCGCCGGACGTCGTCGCGCGCGCGGCCTACGACGGGGTGCCGGGCCATCCCGTGCTGTTCGGGAACCGTTGGTGGGGCGAGATCGCCGCGAGCGCGCGGGGTGACCGCGGGGCCAGGGACTGGCTGGCGACCAGGCAGGATCTGCGGCTGGTCGAGTGCGCGGACCTCGGCAGCGGCGACGACGTCGACACGCCCGCGGACCTGAAGCCTTAGGGTGGGAAGCGTGATGGTCGATTCCCCGGAAGAGCTCGCGAAGACATTGGAGCGCGTCGGCTACCTCGCCGACGACGGCGTGGCGACGGCCGCGTTCCTGGCGCTGCGCATGCAGCGGCCGTTGTTCTGCGAGGGCGAGCCCGGCACCGGGAAGACGTCGCTCGCGGTCGCGTTGTCGCAGTCGCTGGAGTTGCCGCTCATCCGGTTGCAGTGCCACGAAGGCATCGACGCCGCGCAGGCGCTGTACGAATGGGACTTTCCGCGTCAGCTGCTGCATCTGCGCGCGCTGGAGGCGGGCAGCGAGACGCTCGACGTGGACGCGGCCGAGCAGTCGCTCTACACCGAGCGCTTCCTGCTCGCGCGGCCGTTGCTGCGGGCGCTGACCTCGGCGCCGTGCGTGCTGCTGGTCGACGAGATCGACCGCGCCGACGACGAGTTCGAGGCGTTCCTGCTGCAACTGCTGGACGAGAACGCCGTGACGATCCCCGAGTTCGGCGAGGTGCGCGCCGAGCAGCCGCCGCTGGTGATCCTGACGTCCAACCGCACCCGGGAGGTGCACGACGCGTTGAAGCGGCGGTGCCTGTACCACTGGCTGGAGCACCCGGACCTGTCGCGTGAGGTCGCGATCCTGCGTAAGCGCCTGCCCGGCGTCGGGGAGCGGCTCGCGATACAGGTGGCCACCGCCGTGCGACGCTTGCGGGAGCTGGAGCTGCTCAAGCCGCCCGGGGTGGCGGAGTCGCTGGACTGGGCGCAGGCGCTGCGGGCGCTGAGCCGGGACGAGCTGGATGCCGAGTCTGCGGCCCAGACGCTGGGCGCGGTCCTGAAGTACACCGAGGACATGGACCGTGTCCGCGCGAAGCTGGACGCGCTGCTCGCCTAGCCACCCCAACAAATCCCGCGAGTTGAGCTTTCTGTGTGCGCGAGTTGAGGTTTCTGTGTGCGCGAGTTGAGGTTTCGCGCGTCGGCCTAAGATGTTGATCTTGGTCACTGGGACGGTGCGGCGTGTCGGGCCAAACAGCCGTGGATCGAGATCGATGGTCTGTGGGAGCGGATCGAGCCGTTGTCCGTCGCCGCTCCCGGGCCCGCTAGCTCGGCAGCGTCTTCTCGAGCCGGAAAAGGTGCTCCACCAGTGCAGCCGGGTCGCCGGGCGCGAGGTGGATCTCCGCGTCGCGGCCGGTGCCGATCGTGTAGTTCAGGTAGCGGCCCCAGTCCGTGTCGGCGTAGTGGAGCGGCTGCTCGAGTCGCGTGTAGCGGTTCAGCTCGTCGCGGCGGGCGACGTAGAGCTCGCCCGTGCCGGTCACCGGGCGCTGCAGCACGTTGACCAGGTCCCGGACGTTCCAGCTGGGGATCCGGTCCTCACGGCTCGCTTGCTCGAGGTCCGCGACCCTGATCATCAGCGGCCGGCCGCCGCCGGGGCGCACGTCGGGCAGCTCGGCCACGAGCGCGTCGGCGAGCCGGTCCCGCGGAACCGGCCTGAGCGCCACCCCGGCTTCGACCCGGATCGCGACGATCCCTTGCAGCCCGCGGGCCGCGGCGAGCACGCCGTAGGTGTGCTCGCCGTCGTGTGCCCAGCCGTAGTACTCGAGGGAGGCGTTGGTCAGCAACGGCAGCCAGTCGAGGAACTCGACGTCGACCCGGCCACGGTGGTCGAGTAGCCCAGCGTTCCGCAGCGCTTCGTGTAGCCGTTCCTTCGCGGCGAGTTTCTCGGCGCCGCTCAGCCAGATCGGCTCCGGCCGCAGCACGAGGTGCAGCGTGCCCGCGTTCTCCTGCTCGACGGCGCCGGCGAGCGCCTCGAGTGGCAGGGAGAGGTAGTCGCTTCTGACCACAGGCATCGGTTACTCGCCGATGACCGGCGGGGTGGCGCGCACGTCCGTGCCGAAGATCGAGTCGGGATCGGCTTCGATCAGGTAGTCGGGACGCTGGTGCTCTTCGTCGTCCGCGCCCTTGCCACGCTGCCCGGCGGCGCCCATTGGCGCCCCGCTCGCGCCGCGCGCCGCACTCCGGCTCGCCGCGGCTTCCTCCGCCGCGGCCGCGCTGCCCATGTTGCCCGCGCCCGTTCCCTTGCCGGCGCCCAGTGAGCGCGCGCT
>DATFHB010000065.1:0-2158 GCA_035248845.1 Amycolatopsis sp.
AGGTGCGAAGGCAGGACCTACTTCCACTGATAATGGGGCGGCCGCGGGTTCGAGTCCCGCCACCGGTACAACGCGCCGGTGTAGCTCAGGGGTTAGAGCACCTACGTCGGTTCCGCCGGCCTTGAACTCTGGACACCACAAGTTCATTGCACCTCCCGGTGTGAACTATTTGATCTCGGGGAGGCGCAGCTCAAGGTGGGTGCCCGGTGCGCAGGCAGCGGATACTTCAGGGGACTGGTGGGGGAAAGCCCTCATGCGGGTTCGAATCCCGTCATCGACCCGGGTTCGGTGTGGCGGAACGGAAGACGCGCCAGTTGACAAGCACCGTAGCCGAATTCGACCTCGGACACCTTCCTTCTGCTGCGCCTCCCTCCGAAACGGAAGCGAATTCGGGGGAATTCACCATGGCACGATTCAACACCAAGGCGGCGCGGGCGCAGCCCACTTCGCGCATCACCTCGACGGGCCGAGTGCTCCGCTCGTACGAGGGCGGCCGCGGCCGTGAGCGGGACGCGCGCTCCGAGCTCTTTCTGCTCGCGGTCGCCAACTTCGTGTCGCAGCAGACCTTTTACGAGTCCGGCGCCGACCGCGACGACCGCTTCGCTCGGCTCGTCCGGCAGCTGGCGGTCGAGGACCCCACCTGGACCGCCGGTCTGCTCGGCTGGCTGCGCGGGGAGGGCAACATCCGTACGGCCTCGCTCGTCGGTGCCGCCGAGTACGTGAAGGCACGCCTCGATGCGGGCGCCACCGACGGCCCGTCGAACCGCCAGGTCATCGCCTCCGTACTGCAGCGCCCGGACGAGCCCGGCGAACTGCTCGCGTACTGGACCGCGACGTACGGCCGCAGCGTCCCCAAGCCCGTCAAGCGCGGGATCGCCGACGCCGTGCGCCGCCTCTACAGCGGCAAGTCGCTGCTGAAGTACGACACCGCGTCCAAGGGCTACCGCTTCGGCGACATCCTCAACCTGGTGCACGCCGCGCCCGATCCGGACAGGCCGTGGCAGGGCGAGCTGTTCCAGTACGCCCTCGACCGCCGGCACAACCCGGACAGCGCGGTGCCGCCCGCCTCGAACCGCGTGCTGACCGCGCACCGTGAGCTGATGGCGCTGCCGGTGGCCGAGCGGCGCGCAATCGTGACCTCGCGCCGCGGAGCGGAGCGGCTCGCGGCGGCCGGCATGACCTGGGAGGCGCTGGCCGGATGGCTCCAGGGCCCGATGGACAAGGCGGCCTGGGAGTCCGTGATCCCGTCCATGGGGGTCATGGCGCTGGTGAGGAACCTGCGGAACTTCGACCAGGCCGGCGTGTCCGACAAGGTCGCGGCCCAGGTGGCCGCGCGCATCAGCGACCCGGCCGAGGTCGCGCGCTCGCGGCAGTTCCCCTTCCGGTACCTCGCCGCGTACCAGCACGCGCCCTCGCTGCGCTGGTCGTACCCGCTCGAGCAGGCGCTCGGCCACTCGCTGGCCAATGTGCCCGCACTGCGGGGACGGACGCTCGTACTCGTCGACCGTTCCGGCTCGATGTGGGGACCGCTGTCGGACCGCTCGGAGCTCAACCGGGCCGACGCGGCGGCGATCTTCGGCACGGCTCTCGCGCTGCGGGCGCAGCACGCCGACCTCGTCGAGTTCGGCACCACGAGCCGGCGGCTGTCGTTCGACGAGGGCGAGTCGGTGCTGAAGATCCTCGGTCGCTTCGGCAACCTGGGCGGCACCGACACCACCTCGGCGATCCGCGCGCACTACCGCGGGCAGGACCGGGTGCTGATCGTCACCGACGAGCAGTACACGTACAGCCGCCACGGAGATCCGACCGAGCAGGTACCGGCGAACGTGCCGGTGTACACCTGGAACCTCGCCGGGTACCGCGCGGGCCACGGCCCGTCGGGCAAGGCGAACCGGCACACCTTCGGGGGCCTGTCGGATGCGGCCTTCCGCATGGTTCCCCTGCTCGAATCGGCCCGGGACGCGGACTGGCCCTGGGCTGCCTGAGCCGCCCGAGCCCCAGGCGTGGCCCGCACTTCTTCGAGGGTGCGGGCCACACCCTTGTCCGCCGGGACAATTGACATCTAACATTTCAGTTCGTGGAGTCCATACGACCCGTCCCGCGCACCCTTCTCAGGGACCGCGCCTACGAAGCCATCCGGGACGCCATCGTCGCCGGG
>DATFHB010000066.1:0-30118 GCA_035248845.1 Amycolatopsis sp.
GCACCTGGAAGGACCTCACCGAGTCGGTGAACGTCATGGCGAGCAACCTGACCGACCAGGTCCGCTCGATCGCCGAGGTCACCACGGCCGTGGCCCGCGGCGACCTGTCGCAAAAGATCCGGGTCGACGCGCGCGGCGAGATCCTCGAGCTCAAGGACACGATCAACACGATGGTCCTGCAGCTGTCCGCATTCGCGGACGAGGTCACCCGGGTGGCCCGGGAGGTCGGTACCGAAGGCCGGCTCGGCGGCCAGGCGGACGTCAAGGGCGTATCGGGTACCTGGAAGGGCCTGACGGAGTCGGTGAACGTCATGGCCGATAACCTCACCGACCAGGTGCGGTCCATCGCGTCGGTGGCGACGGCCGTGGCCCGGGGCGACCTGTCGCAGAAGATCACCGTCGAGGCCAAGGGCGAGGTCGCAGCGCTGGCCCAGACCATCAACACGATGGTCGACACCCTGTCCGCGTTCGCCGACGAGGTCACCCGTGTCGCGCGCGAGGTCGGCACCGAAGGCATCCTCGGCGGCCAGGCCCGCGTGCCCAACGTCGCAGGCACCTGGAAGAGCCTGACCGACAACGTGAACTCGATGGCGAACAACCTGACCAACCAGGTGCGCTCGATCGCCCAGGTCACCACGGCCGTCGCCCGCGGCGAGCTGAACCAGAAGATCGACGTCGACGCGCGCGGCGAGATCCTCGAGCTCAAGACCACCATCAACACGATGGTCGCCACGCTGTCCGCATTCGCCGCGGAGGTCACCCGCGTGGCGCGCGAGGTCGGCAAGGAGGGCCGCCTCGGCGGCCAGGCCGAGGTCGAAGGCGTATCGGGCACCTGGAAGCGGCTGACCGAGAACGTGAACGAGCTCGCGGAGAACTTGACCCGCCAGGTGCGTGCGATCGCGGAGGTCGCGAGCGCGGTGGCGACCGGCGACCTGACCCGGTCGATCTCGGTCGAGGCCAAGGGCGAGGTGGCCGAGCTCAAGGACAACATCAACTCGATGGTGCACTCGCTGCGCGAGACCACCCGCGCCAACGAGGAACAGGACTGGCTCAACACCAACCTCGCGCGCATTTCCGGTCTGCTCCAAGGACATCGCGACCTGCGAGCGGTCGCGCAACTGATCATGAATGTGCTGACCCCGCTGGTCGGCGCCCAGCACGGCACGTTCTTCCTGATGGAGGTCGAGCGCCCGGTGCTGCGGCTGATCGCCGGCTACGGGCACGGCTCGACGGACGGGACACAGTTCGACCTCGGCCAATCCCTGATCGGCCAGGTCGCGCAGACCAAGCGCCCGATCGTGGTGGATCAGACGCCGCCCGGCTACGTGCGCATCACCTCGAGCCTCGGCACCGCACCGCCGGCGAACCTGATCGTGCTGCCGATCGTGTTCGAGGACCAGGTGCTCGGCGTGATCGAGCTAGCCTCGTTCAACCGGTTCAGCCCGGTGCAGCGCGACTTCCTCGAGCAGCTGATGGAATCGATCGGCGTCAACGTCAACACGATCATCGCCAACGCGCGCACCGACGCGCTGCTGGACGAGTCGCAGCGGCTGGCAGGTGAGCTGCAGAACCGCTCCAGTGAACTGCAGGCGCAGCAGGCGAAACTGCAGCAGTCCAATGCGGAGCTGGAAGAGAAGGCGGAACTGCTGGCCACGCAGAACCGCGACATCGAGATCAAGAACTTCGAGATCGAGCAGGCCCGCCAGGAGATCGAGGAACGGGCCCAGCAGCTGGCGCTGGCTTCGAGATACAAGTCGGAGTTCCTGGCGAACATGTCGCACGAACTGCGCACCCCGCTGACCAGCCTGCTGATCCTGGCCGGCGTGCTGGCGCAGAACTCGACCCAGAACCTGAGCTCGAAACAGGTCGAGTTCGCGAAGGTCATCCAGTCCGCGGGCACCGACCTGCTGCAGCTGATCAACGACATCCTCGACCTGTCGAAGGTCGAGGCGGGCAAGATGGACATCCACTGCGAGCAGGTGTCACTGCGGCAGCTGCTGGACTACGTGCAGGCCACGTTCCGCCCGCTGACGGCGGAAAAGGGCCTGGCGTTCGAGGTGACCGTCGACCCCGACGTGCCCGAGTTGCTGTCCACCGACGAGCAGCGGCTTCGGCAGGTGCTGCGCAACCTGCTGTCCAACGCCGTGAAGTTCACCGAGAAGGGCCACGTCGACCTCCGCGTGTCCACAGTGGACGGCGCCGAGCCGCAGGTGGCCTTCTCGGTCGAGGACACCGGGATCGGCATCGCCCAGGAGAACCTGGAGACGATCTTCGGCGCGTTCCAGCAGGCCGACGGCACCACCAGCCGCCGCTACGGCGGCACCGGGCTCGGCCTGTCCATCAGCAGGCAGGTCGCGAACCTGCTCGGCGGCGAGATCGAGGCGTGCAGCCAACTCGGCCAGGGCAGCACGTTCACGCTGTGCCTGCCCGTCACGCCGCCGGTGTTCGACGCCGGCACCGGCGAGCCGCGGCCCCGCTTCGACGCCGACGGTGGCCCGCGCGTGCTCGTCGTGGAGGGCCCGCCGAGCAAGCTACTCACGCTGCTGGTGCGGGAGTTCGTGGCCGACCTGGGCGACGCGGCCGCCGGCGTGCAGGTCGCGTCCGTCACTTCACCGGAGGAAGCGACCGAGGCGCTGGCGGCGCATCAGCACCGCTGCATCGTGCTCGACGCGAGCCTGCCCGGTGCGTCCGCGCTGACCTTCCTGCAGCGACTCGCCGAAGGTGACGAAGCGACCGAGGTGCCCGTGCTGGCGCATCCGACGCGGCGGATCAGCCCCGCCCAGGAACGGCTCCTCGAGGCGCACGCCCGCACCCACCGGGTCGACCTGCTGCCGTCGCTGGACGAGCTGCGTGAGCGGTTTCTGGTGCTGGTCAGCGATTCCCGGGCGATCGAGCCGCCGCGGCCGGACCATGCGGACGTGGTCGTCCCGGCGGGCGGCGAGAGCGGCGGCGAACCGAA
Organism: Amycolatopsis sp.; assembly: GCA_035248845.1. Taxonomy (GTDB): domain Bacteria; phylum Actinomycetota; class Actinomycetes; order Mycobacteriales; family Pseudonocardiaceae; genus Amycolatopsis_E. The sequence goes on from DATFHB010000066.1 coordinate 2,960, forward strand.
CCTTCGTGGCCGCAAGGTGTTGCTCGTCGACGACGACGCGCGCAACGTGCTCGCGATCGCCGGGATCCTGGAGCTGCACGGGATGGTGGTCCGGCACGCGCCCAACGGCCGCAAGGGCATCGAGGCATTGCAGGAGCGCCCCGACATGGACCTGATCCTGATGGACGTGATGATGCCGGAGATGGACGGCTACTCGACCACTGCCGCGATCCGGGAGATGCCGCGCTTCGACACCCTCCCGATCATCATGGTCACGGCGAAGGCGATGGCGGGCGACCGGGAGAAGAGCCTCGCGTCCGGCGCCAGCGACTACGTCACCAAACCCGTCGACGGCGACGAGTTGCTGGCCTGCATCTCGCGGTGGTTGCCCGAGTCGGCCGACTGATCAGCTCGTCTCGCGCTTCCACCACAGCATGCCCTCCTCGGGCAGCGTCGAGATCGGGTCGTAGTACGGATAGCGCCGCGCCAGCGCGTCCGGGTCGTCGTGCTCGATGCCAGTGCGGTAGTTCTTCGTCCAGTAGGAGATCCCGCGTGTCCGGTCGTAGTCGGCGAGCTGCTGCACCCACCGCTTCCCGACGTACGGCACGTCGCACACGAGGCGCGGCGTCGCATACCCCGGCAGGTAACCCATGATCGCGTGCTGCAGCTCCTGCGCCTCCCATACCGCGACCCGCCAGTGCTCGGCGTTGGGGATCATGTCGCACATGTAGAAGTAGTACGGCAGGATCCCGGCCTCACCCTGCAGCACGAAACACAGATCCAGCAGCGCGTTCGGCGTCGCGTTCACACCGCGCATCAGCACGCCCTGGTTCCGGACGTCCCGGATGCCGACGTCGAGCGCCGTCCGGGCGGCCTCGGCCACCAGCGGTGTCACCGACCGGGCGTGGTTGACATGCGTATGGATCGCCAGGTTCACCCCGCGCCGCCGCGCCGTGTGTGCGACCCGCTCCAGCCCCTCGACCACCTTCGCTTGCAGCCAATGCTGCGGCAGCGCCGCGAGCGCCTTCGTGGCGAGCCGGATGTCCCGCACGGTTTCGATGTCCAGCAGCCGCATCAGAAACGCCTCGAGCTGGTGCCACGGCACGTTCGCCACGTCACCACCGGAGACCACCACGTCCCGCACGCCGGGGGTGCAGCGCAGGTAGTCGATCATCGCGTCCTGCCGGTCGACCGGTTTCAGCGCGAGCTTGTGCTTGGCGACCTGTTCGGTGGAGTTCCCGACAAGATCCATCCGCGTGCAGTGCCCACAGTACTGCGGGCAGGTCGACAGCAACTCGGCCAGCACCTTGGTGGGGTAGCGGTGGGTCAGGCCCTCCACGACCCACATTTCCGCCTCGTGCAACGAATCCCGCTCCGAGTGCGGGTGGCTCGGCCACTCCGGATCCCGGTCGCCGCGCACCGGAAGCATGTAGCGGCGGACCGGATCCGCGAAGAACGCCTCCGTGGAGCTCACGTCCATCGTGTTGAGCATCTGCGGCGGCAGCAACATCGACATCGTCGCGAACTCGCGCTGGTCCTCGGCCAGCTCCTGGAAGAACCGCTCGTCGACCAGATCCCCCAGTACGGTCCGCAGCTGGCCCACGTTGCGCAGGCAGTGCACCCGCTGCCACTGCGCGTCGCGCCACTGGGCCTCGGTCACCTCACGCCACCCGGGAAAGCGCCGCCAGTCCGGTTCGGCCAGCTCCTTCCGCGCGTAGACGTAGGGCTGGTCGAACGAGACAGCTGCCTGGATCGCAGTCATCTGTGCTCCTCAGCGGCACATCAACGTGAAAATTTCCTGGCTATTCGACAATACGACGTAAATATTGCCGCTGCATGACGATCGTGCAGACTCGACACCGTGAACGACACGACGCTGCTGCTCGGCGGCCGGATCCACTCGCCGAGCTCACCCGACGCGACCGCGATTGCGGTCACCGGCGACACCGTGGTCTGGGTCGGCCAGGACGGCCCGGGCCGGGCATTGCATCCCGGCGCCAGGGTGATCGACCTCGACGGCGCGTTCGTCGCCCCGGCCTTCGTCGACGCCCACGTGCACGCCACCGCCACCGGCCTGCACCTGACCGGCCTCGACCTGACCGGCGTCCGGGACGCCGCCGGGCTGCTCGACGCGGTCCGCGGCGCCGTGCGCCCCGGCGAGGTCCTGATCGCGCACGGCTGGGACGAGACCACCTGGACCAGCCCTCGCCTGCCCAGCCGCGCCGAACTCGACGAGGCCGCCGGCGGCGCCGCCGTCTACCTGAGCCGCGTCGACGTGCACTCCGCGCTCGTCTCCAGCGCTCTGGCCGCCGAAGCCGGGGGCACCGACGGTTGGTCCTCGGACGGACCGCTCACCGGCGAGGCCCACCACCGGGTCCGCGCCGCCGCGCGTGCGGCCATCTCGCCCGAGCAGCGCCGCCAGGCCCAGGAGGCCTTCCTCGCCCGGGCCGTCGAGCGCGGGATCGTCAGTGTGCACGAGTGTGCCGGGCCGGACATCTCCGGCGAGGACGATCTGGCCGACCTGTTGGCGCTCGCAGCCGATCCCGACCGGCCCGAAGTGGTCGCCTACTGGGGCGAACGCGACGCGGTCGACCTGGTGCGGCGCCACGGCCTGCGCGGCCTGGCCGGCGACCTGTTCGTCGACGGCGCGCTCGGCTCCCGCACCGCCGCCCTGTGCGAGCCCTACACCGACCAGTCCGGCGCCAGCGGCACCCGCTACCTCGACGCCGAGGCCATCGGCGACCACCTCATCATGTGCACGGAAGCCGGGCTCCAGGCCGGTTTCCACGTCATCGGCGACGCCGCCGCGGCGGCGGTCGTCCGCGGCTTCCAGCTGGCCGAGAAGGTGGTCGGCCAGCGCGCGCTCGCGTCGCGCACACACCGGGTCGAGCACCTGGAGATGGTCGACGCCGAGCAGGCCGCGCTGCTCGCGGGCTGGGGGGTCGCCGCGTCGGTGCAACCCCAGTTCGACGCGCTGTGGGGCGGCCCGGACGGGATGTACGCGGCCCGCCTCGGTGACCGCGCCGCCGGGCTGAACCCGTTCTCGACGCTGGCCGCGAAGGGGATCGTGCTCGCGTTCGGTTCGGACAGTCCCGTTACGTCGCTCGAACCGTGGGCGAGCGTGCGCGCCGCGGTGCACCACCGCACCCCGGGCTCGGGCCTGTCGGCGCGCGCCGCGTTCACCGCGCACACCCGGGGCGGCCACCGCGCGGCCGGCATCAACGACGGCGTCACGGGCAGCCTCGTCCCGGGCGCCCAGGCGCACTACGCGATCTGGGACGCCGCCGACCTCGTCGTCACCGGCTCCGATTCCCGGGTACAACGCTGGTCCACCGATCCGCGGTCCCGCGTGCCGGGGCTGCCGCCGTTGGATCCGAACGCCCCCCTGCCGACCTGCCTGCGCACGGTCCGCGCCGGCCGGGTTCTCTACGATGCGTTCACGTCCGCGGCCTAGGGTTGAGCCCGTGGCAGTGACCGCGCCGGACAGCACGGCGACGAAGACCTCGAAACGCCGGCGCGCGTGGCGTCCCTGGCTGCTCCGGCTCGTGCTCGCCGGCGCGTCGGGGTTCGTGCTCTTCCTCAGCTTCGCGCCACGTCCACTGTGGTGGCTCGCGCCGCTCGCGTTCGCCGGGCTCGGCTTGGCCCTGCGGGGACGGCGATTCTGGGGTGGGCTCGGCTACGGCTTCGCGTTCGGGTTCGGTCTGTACCTGCCGCTGCTGACCTGGCTGCAGGACTTCCTCGGCGCGGACCTGGGACCGACGCCGTGGGTTGGGCTCTCCGCCGCGCTCGCGCTGTATCTCGGCGTCGGCGCGGCCTTGTGCACGGTCGTCGCGCGGCTGCCCGGCGCTCCGGTGTGGATGGCGCTGATCGTCATCGCGACCGAGACACCGCGCAGCTGGTGGCCGTTCGGCGGGTTCCCATGGGGCCGCGTCGCGTTCAGCCAGCCTGCGGGCGCGTTCCTGCCGCTCGCGTCGGTCGGCGGCGCGCCGTTGGTCGGGTTCGCCGTCGTGCTGACCGGGTTCAGCCTGGCGGCACTGCTCGTGCGCCTGCGGCACCGGGCATGGCGACCGCTGGTCGCCCCGGCCACGGCCGTCGTCCTCCCGGTCGTCGCGGGACTGGCGCTGTGGCCGACGATCGGCACCGGCGCGCAGACCGGCAGCCTCACCGTCGCCACGGTGCAGGGCAACGCGCCGAACGTCGGCATGCAGCTGATGGACGAGCCCGACGTGCTGCGCTCCAACCACCTCGTCCAGGCCGCCCGGCTCGCCGAGGAAGTCCACAGTGGAGCGGTGCCGCGGCCCGATCTGGTGGTGTGGCCGGAAAGCACGTTCCGAGTCCCCGGCGACAACGCCGCGATCAGCGAGGCCGTCGCCCAGATCGGCGCGCCCGCCCTGATCGGCGCGCTCACGTTCACCGGCAGCAACCCGCATCCGCAGAACACGGAGATCGCGTGGGGCCCGGCGACCGGTCCGGGGGAGCAGTACGCGAAACAACGGCTCGTCCCGTTCGGCGAGTTCATGCCGGCGCGGGCCATCGCCCAGTGGTTCACTCCCTTCGTGAGCGACACCTACGACATGCGACCCGGCACGACGCCGGCGGTGCTCGACGCGGCCGGCGTCCGCGTCGCGACCCCCGTCTGTTACGAGATCGCCTACGACTACGTGTCCCGGCAGGCCGTCGACGACGGTGCTCAGCTGATCATGCTGCCGACCAACAATGCGTGGTACGGCGAGAGCGAGATGAGCTACCAGCAGCTGGCGATGGCGCGGCTGCGGGCGGTCGAGCACAGCCGCGCCGTGGTGGTGTCGGCCACCAGCGGGGTCAGCGCGATCGTCGCGCCGGACGGCACGATCCTGCAGTCGACCAGCGAATTCACCGCCGCATCCCTGGTCGGGCGCGTGCCGTTACGGGACACGACTACGCTGTCGGATCGACTCGGTGCGTGGACGGAGTACGGGCTGGTCGGCGCGGCGCTCGTGGCGGTGCTGGCCGGGTTCGTGCGGATGGGGCGCACCCGGCGCGCAAGCGTCAAGGACACGCGAGAGACCGTGGCGGGATGACCACTCCCGCCGAGGGAGGACACGGATGGCGCAGGCGCCACGGGCAGCACGACCGATCGACCCGGTTCTGGTGGTGATCCCGACCTACAACGAGCGCGAGAACCTCGCGCCCATCCTGCGCAGACTGCACGACGCGCTGCCGCATGTCCACGCACTCGTCGTGGACGACGGCAGCCCCGACGGCACCGGCGAACTCGCCGACAAGCTGGCGGCCGACGACCAGCGTGTCCACGTCATGCACCGCACGGAGAAGGCGGGCCTGGGTGCCGCCTACGTGGCGGGCTTCCGCTGGGGCCTGGAGCGGGAGTACGCGACGATCGTCGAGATGGATGCCGACGGCTCGCACGCACCCGAGGACCTGCCGCGGATGCTGGAGGCGCTGACCGACGCCGACCTCGTGCTCGGCTCGCGGTACGTGCCGGGCGGGAGCGTGGTCAACTGGCCGCTGCGCCGCGAAGTCCTGTCCCGCGCAGCCAATGTCTATTCGCGGCTGGCGCTCGGCTGGAAGATCAACGAGTACACCGCCGGGTTCCGCGCGTACCGGCGCGAGGTGCTGGAGAAGCTGCCGCTCGGGGAGATCGCCTCGCGCGGCTACTGCTTCCAGATCGACCTCGCCTGGCGCACCCTGCAGGCGGGCTACGACGTGGTCCAGGTGCCGATCACGTTCACCGAACGCGAGCTGGGCGAGTCGAAGATGAGCGGCTCGGTCATCTTCGAGGCGATGCTGCGCGTGGGCATCTGGGGCGCGAAGTACCGCTGGCAGCAGCTGCGCGGCCTGGTCGCCGGCCGCAAGTAGGCTTCGGACAGACGAAGACCCCCGCGGCGGGAGGACGCGGGGGTCTTCTGTTTCGTGGTGGTGGAAAGGCAGCTACGCCGACCGGGTCGTCCGCCGGCCCTTCAGCTCGGCAAGACGCTCGTTCAGCAGGTCCTCGAGCTCCGGGATGGAGCGCCGCTCGAGCAGCATGTCCCAGTGGGTGCGCGGCGGCTTGACCTTCTTCTGCTCCGGCTGCCCGCCATCGATGATCTCGGACTCGCTCCCGTGCAGGCGGCACTCCCACACCGGGGGCACCTCGGCGTCGTCGGAGAACGGCACCTCGAACTCGTGGTTCTTCGGGCAGGCGTAGCGCACGGTGCGGCGCGGCGCGAGATCGTGATTGCGGTCGGTTTCGTAGCTGACCGCTCCCAGCCGGCTTCCACGGAGTACACGGTCGGCCATGATGACGTCCTTTCAGTCGGCTCTGAGGTTCGAGAGCCAGGGTGATGCTCACACTCTGCAACGATGATGCCTGCCCGGCAATTCCCGGACGACCATGTCGTTACTCACGGATGAGACTGCTCACCCCTTCGCAACAGCTTCCTCCAGAGGGATACGCAACGAGGCCCTCCGTGACGCGGTTTGGCCGTTCTTCTTGGGATTATCCCCCAGTCGGGCTACCGGCGGCACGCTCGTACCGGCGCTAACGACGTTCAACCGAGACGCACCTCACCGGGGCGCGCGGCAGCCGGACCAAGATCGCCAAGTTCCACCTCGCGACCGGAGGCTAGTTGATAACGCATCGTAGTGATTCCGGGCTCCAACCGTAATGATGTTGCATGTTCAACGAAGTCGGACCGGGTGTTCGCGCACCCACGGCCTCTCCCTTGATCGGGTGAAATGAGCGGAGACCGACTTCGAACCTGCCGATGACAGGGGAATGCACCGGGGACCGGGGTCCGGCGTCGTTACCGGGCCTTTTTCGTGTTGGCGGCGTGTCGGTGACGGGGGAGAAGCGTGTGGTGTGTGATTCTGCTGGGTTCAATGTGACACTTGTGGTTGATGGTTCACGCTTCTACTGTGCTCGCATGATCCAGACTCGGCTCAGACCTGTGGTTTCCGCGGGTGCCCGGCTGCTCGTCGTCGCGGTGATCGCGATGGGATTGCAGCTGGTCACGAGCACGAGCGCCGGCGCCGACCCCGGCGTGACAACGTGGCTCAAGCTGCGGATGTGCGAGTCCAGCAACCGCTACACCACCAACACCGGCAACGGGTACTACGGCGCCTACCAGTTCGACCTGCCGACGTGGCGCAGCGTCGGCGGCCCGGGGCGCCCGGACCAGGCCAGCCCCGCCGAGCAGGACTACCGCGCGCTCTACCTCTACCGCATGCGCGGGTGGCAGCCCTGGGAGTGCGGCGGGATGCTCGGCCTGATCAACGACAACGACGCCCGCAGCAAGCGCGTCCCCAGCTACGCCGAATCCGCCTACATCGGCGGCCCCAGCGTGCCCGTGCCCGCGCCGTCACCCGCCAAGACCCCGTGGCCCGGCGTCGTCTACGCCTACGGTGACTGCGCGCCCGCGCTCAAGACCTTCCAGCTGCGGATGAACGCGTTCGGCTACAGCTTCGAGGGCACCGGCTGCTACTACGGCAAGACCCAGCAGGCCGTGCTCGATCTGCAGCGCGCCAACACGATCAACGACTCCGGCCGGCTCGGCCCCAAGACGTGGAAGGCCGCGTGGGACGGCAAGGCACCCCGCTAGCTCGGCCAGGCGCCCCGCTCGACGAGGACCTCGCGCAGCAGGTCGGGGCGGTCGGTGACGATGCCGTGCACACCGAGGTCGAGCAGGGTGCGCATTTCGTCCTGGTCGTCGATCGTCCAGGTGTGCACCTCGACGCCGACGCGGGCCGCCGTCCGCAGGAACGAGCGGTCGACCACGGTCAGCGGGCCCTGCTTGACCGGCACCTGGGCCATCGCGCCGCGGCACAGGAAACCCAGCCGCAGCCACGGCGCCCAGCCGTTGGCCCACATCACGGCGACCGAGCGCGGGCCCATCGACGTCAGCAGCTTCGGGCCGGCGAGCCTGCGGATCCGGGCGAGCCGGGCGTCGGAGAACGAGGCCGCCGCGACGCGCTCGAAGGCGCCCATGCGCTCGATCGTCTCCAGGAACGGCACCACGGCCCGGTCGGACTTGATGTCGATGTTGAAGCGCGCCTCGGGCAACTCCTCGAGCACGTCGTCCAGCCGCGCGATCGGTTCCCGGCCGCCGACGTTGGCGTGCTTCACGTCCCGCCACAGCTGCGCGGAGATCGGGCCGTGCGCGTCGGTGGTGCGATCCAGCGACGCGTCGTGGTGCACGACGACGACACCGTCCGAAGTGGCCTGCACATCGGTCTCGAGGTACCGATAGCCCTCGGCGACCGCGCGGCGGAAGGACGACAGCGAGTTCTCCATGCCGTCGAGGTCGTCCAGATGCCACCCGCGGTGGGCGAACGCTCGGGGCAGGGAACCGTCCAGGTACGGGTGGTTGTTCGGCACCCGACCAGTGTGCGGCATCGGCGTGGCCGCGGCATGAGCGCGCGGTGGCCGGTTAGGGTCGTGCGCGTGAGCGAAGCGGTCGAGACCGGGAAACCGTCACGTGACGTTTTGGAGGGCATACCCCGGAACGTCGCGCCGCAGCATTGTGGCTGGTGCGGGCGGCGACTCGAACAGGCTGCCGCGAAGGGGAGGCGGCGCCGGTACTGCGGGCAGTCCTGCCGCCAGCGCGCCTACGAACGGCGGGCGGCCGTCCAGCGCAGCGGGTTGCCCGAAGACGCCGTCGTCCTGTCCGACGCCGAGCTCACCGCGCTTCAGGACCGCTTGTTCCAGGTCAGGTGCGCCGCCGAGGACGTCGTCACGGCCGCCGAGGACGGCGCGGCGAATGACGAGCTCCGCCGCATGGCGCAGGAACTGGCGCACACCGCGCGCGAGCTCGAACGACTGCGCTGAGCGCCGTTTGTGGCAGGATTCCCGTTGTGACCTCCCGACCCGCCGGCGAGCAGAACCTGCGTGACCTCGCGTTGCTGCGTCGTGTGCGCGACCGCATCGACCGCGAGTACGCGCAGCCGCTGGACGTGGAGGCGCTGGCCCGCGGCGTGAACATGTCGGCAGGGCACCTCAGCCGCCAGTTCCGGCAGGCCTACGGCGAGTCGCCCTACGCCTATCTGATGACCCGGCGCATCGAGCGTGCGATGGCGCTGCTGCGCCGTGGCGACCTGAGCGTCACCGAGGTTTGCTTCGAGGTCGGCTGCTCGTCGCTGGGCACTTTCAGCACGCGCTTCGCCGAGCTGGTCGGCGTGCCGCCCAGCACCTACCGGCGCGACGCCGCACGCGCGACCGCGGGGATGCCGCCGTGCGTCGCCAAACAGGTCACCCGGCCGGTCAGGAATCGAGAAGCGCGGGTACCCGGCACGCGGTTAGCGTGACCGGCATGGACATCACCATTCACTCGAGTTTCCTTCCGCACAACGACCGCGACAAGGCCGTCGCCTTCTACCGCGACACTCTCGGCTTCGAGGTGCGCAACGACGTCGGCTACAACGGCATGCACTGGATCACGGTCGGCCCGCCCGACCAGCCCGGCACGAACATCGTGCTGTACCCGCCGGAGGCCAGCCCCGGCCTGACCGAGGACGAGCGCCGCACCGTCGCCGAGATGATGGCCAAGGGCACGTTCGGCACCCTGCTGCTGGCGACGAAGGACCTCGACGGCACCTTCGAACGGCTGCAGTCGGGTGACGCCGAGGTCGTCCAGGAGCCGACGGAACAGCCCTACGGGGTTCGCGACTGCGCTTTCCGCGACCCCTCGGGCAACATGCTCCGCATCCAGGAACAGCACTGAGAATCGAACGACCCACCCAACGGAGACACGGATGAGCACCGCGACCCCGGCGGACACGCCGCACGTTGCCGACAGCCATGACCTGATCCGCGTGCACGGCGCACGCGAGAACAACCTCAAGGACGTCAGCATCGAGCTGCCGAAACGCCGGCTCACGGTGTTCACCGGTGTCTCCGGCTCAGGCAAGAGTTCGCTGGTGTTCAGCACCATTGCGGCCGAGTCGCAGCGGCTGATCAACGAGACGTACAGCGCATTCGTTCAGGGCTTCATGCCGACCCAAGCGCGGCCCGACGTCGACGTCCTGGACGGGCTCACCACCGCGATCATCGTGGACCAGGAACGGATGGGTGCCGACGCGCGCTCCACGGTGGGCACCGCCACCGACGCGAACGCGATGCTGCGCATCCTGTTCAGCCGCCTCGGCAAGCCGCACATCGGCTCACCCCAGGCGTTCTCCTTCAACGTCGCGTCGATCAGCGGCGCGGGTGCGGTCACCGTCGAACGCGGCGAGCAGACCGTGAAGGAGCGGCGCAGCTTCAGCATCACCGGCGGCATGTGCGCGCGGTGCGAAGGTCGCGGCTCGGTCAACGACATCGACCTGACCCAGCTCTACGACGAGAACCTGTCGCTCAACGAGAACCCGTTCACGATCCCCGGATACAGCATGGACGGCTGGTTCGGGCGCATCTTCAAGGGTTCCGGGTTCTTCGACCCCGACAAGCCGATCAAGAAATACACCAAGAAGCAGCTGCACGACCTGCTCTACAAGGAGCCGACCAAGATCAAGGTCGAGGGCATCAACCTGACCTACGAAGGCGTGATCCCCAGGATCCAGAAGTCGATGCTGTCCAAGGACGTCGACTCGCTGCAGCAGCACATTCGCGCCTTCGTCGAGCGCGCCGTCACGTTCAGCACGTGCCCCGAATGCGACGGCACCCGGCTGAGCAACGAAGCGCGGTCATCGAAGATCAAGGGGAACAGCATCGCGGACGCGTGCGCGATGCAGATCAGCGACCTCGCCGGCTGGGCCCGCGGCTTGAAGGAGCCGTCGGTGGCGCCGTTGCTGACGGCGCTGGGGGAGACGCTCGACTCGTTCGTCGAGATCGGGCTCGGCTATCTCTCCCTCGACCGGCCTTCGGGCACGCTGTCCGGTGGGGAAGCGCAGCGCACCAAGATGATCCGCCACCTCGGGTCGTCGCTCACCGACGTCACGTACGTGTTCGACGAGCCGACGATCGGGCTGCACCCGCACGACATCCGGCGCATGAACGACCTGCTGCTGCAACTGCGCAACAAGGGCAACACCGTGCTGGTCGTGGAGCACAAGCCGGAGGCCATCGCGATCGCCGACCACGTCGTCGACCTCGGCCCGCACGCCGGCACCGACGGCGGCCAGGTCATGTTCGAAGGCACCGTCGACGGCTTGCGCGCGAGCGACACCATCACCGGGCGGCACCTGGACGACCGCGCATCGCTCAAGCCGTCCGTGCGCGCCGCGTCCGGGACCTTGGAGGTGCGCGGTGCGAACACGCACAACCTGCAGGACGTCGACGTCGACATCCCGCTCGGCGTGCTCGTCGTCGTCACCGGCGTGGCAGGCTCGGGCAAGAGCTCGCTGATCCACGGTTCGGTGTCCGGGGGAGAGGGCGTGGTGGCGGTCGACCAGACCGCGATCCGCGGCTCGCGGCGCAGCAACCCGGCGACCTACACGGGCATGCTCGAGCCGATCCGCAAGGCGTTCGCCAAGGCCAACGGGGTGAAGCCGGCCCTGTTCAGCGCGAACTCCGAGGGCGCGTGCCCCACGTGCAACGGCGCCGGTGTCGTCTACACCGACCTCGGGATGATGGCCGGCGTGGCCATCACGTGTGAAGAGTGTGAGGGCAAGCGGTTCCAGGCGTCGGTCCTGGAGTACACGTTCGGGGGCCGCGACATCAGCGAGGTGCTCGGGATGTCGGTCGCCGAGGCGGAGGAGTTCTTCGGCTCCGGCGAGGCGAAAGTGTCGGCCGCGCACAAGATTCTGGAGCGGCTCGCCGACGTCGGGCTGGGTTATCTCCGCGTCGGCCAGCCGTTGACCACGCTGTCCGGCGGCGAGCGGCAGCGACTCAAACTGGCCACGCACCTCGGCGAAAAGGGCGGCGTCTACGTGCTGGACGAGCCGACCAGCGGCCTGCACCTGGCCGATGTGGAGCAGCTGCTCGGCCTGCTCGACCGGATCGTCGACTCCGGCAGGTCGGTGATCGTCATCGAGCATCACCAGGCCGTGATGGCGCACGCGGACTGGATCATCGACCTGGGCCCGGGCGCCGGCCACGACGGCGGCCGGGTCGTCTTCGAGGGCACGCCCGCCCAGCTCGTTGCCGATCGGTCCACTTTGACCGGCGAACACCTCGCCGAGTACGTCGGCTAGTGTCCTGCAGTTCGGCATATCAACGCTCGCGGACTGCTGGTTGTCGGCCACTACCCCAGCTTGAGCCGGCTACCGTCAAGTGCCGATAATGTGCATTATGTTAAGTAAGGCGTCGAGGTCGCGGAACCGGTCGGCGAGCAGCTTGGTCGCGTCTGCGGTAAGAACTCAGCCCGCCGAACGTTCGGGCCGGTACACCGTGAGCGCGCGCGGCAGCTTGCGCACGGTCACCGCGGGTGTGACGCGCGCGGGCTCGCCGTCCACGGTCAGCTGCAGCTCCCCGCCCGCCGCACTGATGTCCACTTCGGACACAAAGGCGCTTTCGTACGGAGCGCACCAGCGCAACGTTCCGGTGAGCATCGCCGCCACGACGCGCGTCCGGGAGAACGGCCGCTCCGCGCTGACGATGCGAACGTCCAGCTCGCCGTCGTCCAGGCGTGGACGGCGGGCCGGGGCGAAACCCGTTGGCAGGTAACGACCGTTGCCAGCGAACACCATCCACACGCGACGGTCGCGTTCACCGATCTTCAACTCCTGTGGCTGCGTGCGCCGCAGCACGTGCACGAACCCGACGATCATCGCCGGCCACTTCCCCACCCGGCGCTCCCACTTTTCGCGATAGCGCACCAGCTCGGTGTACAGGCCGGTGCTGCACGTGTTGACGAAGACCTCGTTGCCGACGCGGCCGAGGTCGACGCCGACGGCGGTGCCCGCCCGCAGCGCATCGATCGCCTCGTCGGCGGTCTCGACACCCAGGTCGCGCGCGAAGTGGTTCAGCGTGCCCGCCGGGATGACCAGCAGCGGCACCCCGTGCTCGAACGCGGTCCGCGCGGCGACGTTGATCGTGCCGTCTCCGCCCGCCACACCGAGCACCTCCCCGCGTCGCGCGGCCTCGGCCACCAACTCCGCAAGGTCGGTATCCGCAGACGGCCGCACGATCTCGGCGTCCGGTAGCCGCTCCGACAGGGTCGCCAGCAGCTTCTCCCCCGCACTCCCGGCCGCTGAGTTGACCACGATCACGACCCCGCGTCCGGCCGGCGACGCGACGGCTACTGCTCGTCCCGATGTCGCGGGAGCGGGTGACACCTGCGGCCACCACCACAGCGTCAGCACCCCCGCACCCAGCCCCAACGCGGTCCCGGCAAGCACGTCCGACGGGTAGTGCACGCCGGTCGCCACGCGCGAGGCCGCGACACCGGCGGCGAGCAGCCCGATCGGCGCGGCCAGGACGGGCCATTCGAGCGCGACGCCGGTCGCGAACGCGGCCGCGGACGCGGCATGTCCGGACGGGAACGACGAGGTCACCGGTATCCGGTGGAGCCGCGGAATGATCGGCATCAGCTCGGCCGGTGGGCGCTGCCGGCGCACGACCTGCTTGCTGAGCACGTTCGCCCCGAAGCTGGCGGCCCCGACCGCGATCATGCCCCGCAGCGCGGCACGCCGGGCCCGCCGGTTGCGCGACGCGGCGAGCAGTCCCGTGATGCCCCACCACAGGCGCGAGTAGTTCGCGCTGTACCCCAGCGCCGGCAGCACCCGCGTCATCAGGAAAGACTCGTCCGCCGCCGCTTTCCGGAGCACCCAGGCATCGGCCCCGCGCAGTCGCCGCCACACATCGTCATAGCTTACGGAACGTCGGCGGGCCGCCGCGCGAACAAGTACACCTGGGGTGTCGGCTCCCACCGCGCCGCTTCGCGCCGCATCCGCGCTGTCATCACGAACCCGGCCGCGGCGAGGTGTTCCTCGATGTGTGAAGGCGACAGGCGGTACGCGTCGAGGACGACTGGGTGCCCATAGCCTTCGCGCAGGTGCACGACCTCCTCCCCCACCTGAAACGCCAGCGCGAGATGCCCGCCCGGCGCCAGCACCCGGTGGAACTCCGCGAACACGCGCGGCAGCAACTCCGGTGGCGTGTGGATGATCGAGTACCACGCGACCACGCCCGCGAGGCCGCCGTCGGGCAGGTCCAGGTCGAGGATCGAGCCCACCTCGAAGCGCAGCCCGGGAAGGCTCCGCCGTGCGACCGCGATCATGCCCGGCGACAGGTCCACGCCGAACACGTCGAGCCCCAGTGCGGCCAGGTGCCCGGTGATGCGGCCGGTTCCGCAGCCGAGATCCGCGACCGGCCCGTCGACGTGCTCGGCGAACGCGCCGAGCATGGCGCGCTCGAACGGGCTGGCGGCGAGTTCGTCCTTGAGCAGCCGGGCGTAGTCGGCGGCGACGGTGTCGTAGGAGTGGCGGGTGGGTTCGAGGTAGGCGGGTTCGATCACGCCGGCAACACTAGCCGCCGAGAACGCGTGCCGGGATGCGTTGGTACAACTGGTGAATCAGCGCCACCACGGCCGGTGCCGCAGCGCGGCCAGCGCCGTGGCCGGCTCGACCAGCTCGGCGAGCCGCGGGGTCAGGTGGTTGAGGTGCTCGCGGACCCACAGCGCACACGACAGGTCCACCACGTTCGCGCCGGCCTGCAGCGGGTCCTGGAATCGCGGTGGCGACAGCACCGGCACGGTGCCGTGGTCCGCGCGGTCGAGGCGCGACGCGAGGTAGTCATACCACGCCGCCAGCTGTCCCGCCTGCTCACTGAGCATCCGCCGCCCGGGGTCGGCCGGAACCTGGGGGTTCGGCAGTCCGGCCAGGGAATGCGCGGTCAGCCGCGTGCGTGTGGTGCCCGAGACGAGTCGCCAGAGGTCGGTTTTGGGCACGCGTTTCGAGCCCTGCTCGGCCAGGAACCCCCGGATCGCGTCGTCGAGCCGGACCCCGGCGGTGATCGCGCTCCCTGCCGGAGGCGGGGAATGAGTCAGGCCGAGCGCCCAGTCCACGGCGGTGGCCAGGTAGGCGCCGCCCGTGCGGAACGCGTCGGCGAGGTCGTCGGCGACGACGGATGACGCGCCGCGCGGCCAGAAAAGCACCCCGACCAGGAGGCTGACCGCGCAGCCGAGCGCTACGTCCTCGATCCGCACCACGCCGATCTGCCAGCCCGCGGGCGCGAGGAGGTTGAACAGCACCGACACGACGACGGTGAACGCCGCCTGGCCTGCCGTGAACGGCAGCACCCCGGGTGCGTAGGCCGCGACGAGCACCGCGATCGGCAACGCGATCCACAGCGCGGTCGTGCTCGTGCCGATCGCCAGCAGGAGCACGGCGCCGATCACGAAGCCGGCCGCGGTACCCAGCAACGCGCGCATCGCCGTCGCACCGGTACCCGCGGCATTCGTACGCAGCACCGACAAGGTGCCGAGGACGACCCAGAACTCGTGCTGCACGCCGGTCGCGTCGGCGACGGCGATCGCCGCTGCCAGGGCCAGCGCGCCGCGCATGCTGTTGAGGAACCACACCGACCGTAGGCTGGCATGCCGCGACACGACGCCCACGAGCGTCGTCAGCCGGGCGAGGTGCCATTCGCCGAGCGACGAGCTCTCGAAATGCTGGCCGTACCAGCGCCTCCCCCCGTCGGACACGATCTCGGGGTCGGTCCGGTCCACCGCGATCAGCGCGTCCGCCATCGCGGTGTGCGCGGCGACCGCCGTGGTGCGGGCGTGGAAGGACAGATGCACGGCGTCGGCGTACCCGTCGCCGTCGGCGTTCTGCTGCGCCAGGTATTCGACGCTGGCCGCCAGGTCCTGTTCCAGTCGGCCCAGCTCGGCGGGCGCTGGGTTCCCGTCCAGCAGGCTCCCGATGTTGCGCAGCACGACGGCGGTGTCGGCGAGCAAGCGACGCTGAACGTCCGGAACGCGACTGAGGTCGTGGAACTCGCACAGGGCGTCGGTGACGACGAAGGTGCACCATTCGAGCAGGCCGACGAGGCTGTCGAGCGCCTGGTCCGCCCTGGCCAGGCCGGTCGGCCGGTACGGGGTCGCGGTAAAGGTGGCCAGCAGGTTGTGCTTCGCCGTGATCGACGCCGTCCGGTACCGCGGATCGGCCTCCCCACGCAAGGCGGCCTCCAGCTGGGTGGCCACGGCGCGGGCGCACTGCGCCGCCGCGCCCCGCAACGCGAACCCCGGTGGTCGCGGAGAGAACACGAGCACCGCGATCGTGCCGGCGACCGAGGCGAGCCACCAGCCTGCGAGCCGCGAAGGGACCATGCTCATTGTCCCCGGTGAGGCGGCCGGCAGCACGTAGGCGAGCAATGCCGCGGTTCCCGCCGACGCGGCATTCGGCCCGGCGACACCCGCGAAGAGCACGGCGAACGCGACCGGGATGGTCACCAGCGCGGCCAGCAAGATCGAGGAGTTGACCGCGGTGCCGACGACGAGCAGCACGCTCCCGACGACCGCCAGCCCCGCATGGGCCTGCAGTTGGTGCCTCCTGCCACCGCCGAACGACGCCATCACCAGGGTCGCGAAGCCACCGAACGCGGCGAACGTCGCGAGCTGCAGATCGTCGAGGACGTGGTAGCCCACGGCGAACAGCCCGGGGAGGACGATCGTCGCGCGCACGGCACGCATCGCCGCGGGCTTCGACCACACCGGCAACCAGCCGGGCCGGGTCGCCGCCGCCGTCGAGCCGCTGCTCATCGACCGATGATAGGGCCAGGCCACGAGCAGCGGATCCGTTGCGGCGTCAGCTCCGGATCTCGGGACGGTCGATGATGCGCAGCCAGGTGCCGTCCGGCTGGCGGCGGGCGAGCTGGACGCGACCGCCGGTGTTGTCGGCGGGGCGGGTCGAGGTGAGCGCGAGGTCGCCGTGCCGGACGGTGGGGAGCGGATCCTCCACCTGGAAGCTGGGTGCGTGCGCGAGCATCTGCTCGAACACCGCGCGGATCGCGTCGCGGCCGACGGTCTGCGAGCCTGGCGGGTAGGCCAGGATGGCGTCTGGTTCGTACAGTGCGGCGAGGCCCTTGGCGTCCCGGGCGTTGGCCCTCTCGACGAACAGACGGGCGAGGTCTTCGGGTTCGGTTGCGTTGGTCATGGCTCCAGCGTGCGCTGTGCCGAACTAGAAGTCCAAGAGCTAGTCATGCTCTGCATGAGAAGCGTTGATTATCGAAAGGGAGGTGCCGGCGATGTCGATCGCCCGAGTCCACAACTTCTCCATCTCGCTCGACGGGTTTGCCACCGGCGAGGGACAGAGTGCTGACGCGCCGTTCGGGCACGCCGGCCAACGGCTGCACGAGTGGATGTTCGCCACGCGCTGGGGCGGCGCGATGGTCGGCCGGTCCGGTGGGTCCAGCGGTGTCGACGAGGCTTTCGCCCAGCAGTTCACGCCGGGGATCGGCGCCGAGATCATGGGTGCCGGGAAGTTCGGCCCGCCGGGATGGCAGCAGAATCCGGAGTGGAAGGGCTGGTGGGGTCCCAATCCGCCGTTTCACACCCCGGCGTTCGTGCTCACGCACCACCCGCGCCCGCCGATCGAGATGGAGGGAGGCACGACCTTCCACTTCCTCGACACGTCGCCGGCCGAGGCGCTCGAGACCGCGCGCGAGGCCGCGGACGGCGGCGATGTCCGCATCGGCGGCGGGCCCACGGTGATCCGCGATTTCCTTGCCGCCGGGCTGATCGACTACCTGCATGTTGTCGTGGTGCCGATCGTGCTCGGCCGCGGTGTCCGCCTCTGGGACGGGTTGGAGGACATCGAGAAGGAATATCAGGTCGAGTCCACGTCCTCGCCCAGTGGAGTCACCCACGTGACGTTCAGTCGTACAGCGTAGCGGTACCGCATCAAGGGCCGTTTTCGACGGTCAGACTCAGTAGTTCGGCGAGCAGGCGACGGCGGAGCTGCTGGGGGTCCTGGTCCTGGTCGAGCGCCAGGCGCTGGACCAGGACCAGCTTCTGCTGAAGATCGGCGTACGCGTGTTCGCGGTGCTCGGCTTCCGCGAGCTTCGCGGTGAGCGCGGCCGCCTGGTCGCGCGCCTCGCCCAGCTCCCGCGCGGCATCGGCCAGGTTCCCGCGATGTTCTTGCAGCGCGCTGCGTAGGTGTTCGTCGAGCTTCTCGAGGCGGACCTGTTCCTGGTCCAACTGCACCTGCAGCCGACGCTCGTTTTCGGCTGCGCTGGTCCGGAGGTTGCCCAGCGCGTCGCGGAGGGCATCGCGCTCCGTGGTGCGGACCGAAAGCCGCTCGCTGCGCTCGGCGAGCGCGGTCTGCACCCGGTCGGCGCGCTCCCGCTCGCGCCGGGCCTCCTTGGTCGCGTTCTCGGCCTGGCGCTCCGCGGCGACGCGGCCAGCTTCGGCGCCGGCCTGGACGACTTCGGCTTCCTTGCGGGCGTCCTCGGCCTGTTTGCGGGCCTCCTCGACGCGACTCTCGGCCTCGGCGATCTGCCGTCGCGCCTCTTCGACGCGGGCATCCGCCAGCCGGGCAGCTTCGCCGGCGCGAGCCTCTGCCGCCCGGCGCGCTTCCTCATGCCTCTGGATCTCTTCCGCTGCTTGCTCGGCACGTGCTTCCGCAGCCTGACGACGCCCGTCGGCCTCGACCGCCCGGGCCTCAGCCTCCTCCGCCCGCGCAGCGGTCGCCGCCACCTCGTCCTTCACGCGCCCGCTGAACCCGGCGAGCGAGGTGCGCACCGTCTGCAGGGGTTCGCCGAGCGCCGAGGCCGCACGCAGGAATTCATCGACGGTGGTGCGCAACTCCGCCGTCGACAGCGACTCCCCCATCGCGTCCCGCAACGCCTGGTCAGCGGCCGCGAGCTGCTTGCACGTCCGGCCGCCCGACCACTCCCGATCCGGACAGAACTCGAACGGCCGTCCCCCGCGCGGCCCCGGCGGCGGCAATGGCGCCCGACATCCCCGGAACCCACACAACGCCGTTGTCCCTGATCCGCGCTTCTGCTCGTTCTGCACGCCCAGATCCTATCTTATAGATAGATTAACTCTAACCATAGGTTTTAGATGCATAACTTAAAACAGAGGTCAGCTACAGAAATGATCTTTTGTAGCTAAGATGAACTGAGACAAGATCGGTGACGAATGGTGAGTGCGCAGTGACACATAGTGATCTAATGACAAGTGGGGTCGGCCTTCCGAAGACTGGGGGGCCCGGAAACGCCGCCGTCGGTGAGGTCGTGGTGTGGCCAGGGGTTCCTGACCCCTCCCGGCTACTCGCCGCGATCACCGACTGGCTGTCCGGCTACGGCAACCGCGGGACGCGCCGCACCTACGCCGAAGGGCTCGGCCTCCCGGTGACCGCACACGATCTCGGTGACTGGGCCGGCCTCAGCCGGCCCCCATCCGGTTGGCAAGCTGCCCTCGCCCACTACGCCACGACGCTCGGGATCGGCTCCCGCGCTGACGAGTCAGCCGGTACGAACGGCACCCGCGGACATCGGCCACCCGCGGCGGCGCGGGGGCGGTTCCGGTCGCTGCACTGGCTTCGCTGGTGCGCAGCGCTCGGCCAGAACCCGCTGACCGCGCGATCTCAGCACGTCAAAGCCTGGCTCGATGCCCTCGCCGACGCCGGGGCCGCCGTGGCCACGCGGGATCGCCTGCTCGCCACCGTGAAAGCCTGCTACACCCACCTCGCCGACGAAGGGCTCGTCGACGCCAACCCGGCCGCACTCAACCGCCGCCGGCTCGGGCTTGTCGCGCCGACCGGCAGCACCAGCACCACGATCACCCTCACGGCAGAGCAGGTCACTCGCCTCTGCGACGCGGCCGTGGCACCCCGGCGCGGGGCGAGCCCGGTCGACGCCGCTCGCGCCCGCGCCGTCGTCACGCTCCTGACGCTGGGCCTGCGCGTCAGCGAACTCTGTGGACTCGACCGCCCCGACCTGCACGTCACCCGCGCTCGGCGCGCGCTCCGGGTGCACGGCAAGGGCGGCAAGACCCGCATCGTCTACCTGCACGCCCTCGCCGACCAGGCGCTGCGCGACTACCTGTACCTCCGCGACCAGCACGATCCGGCCGGTGCCGCGGTCGCCCGGCGTGGTGCGGTCACCGGCGCGGGAACGCCGCTGCTGGTGACCCGCACCGGCCGGCGTTACCAGCGCCAGGCAATCTGGCAGCTGCTGCGCCGGCTGGCCGCCGCCGCCGGCGATCCTCTCCGCGACGTCGCCGAAGCTCTGCACCCGCACGCGTTGCGGCACTTCTACGTCACGGCCGCCGTCGAAGCCGGAGCCCAGCTGGTACACGTGCAGGCCGACGTCGGCCACACCAGCATCGACACCACCGAGGGCGTCTACAACAGCGCCGCCCGCGACCCTGGGCGCAGCGCCGTCGACCTCGTCGGCACCGTGCTCATGCCGTCACGGAATGACGACGAGGAGTCAGCGTGAGGCGCGCGGGTGGTGCGCGTCGAAGTCGCGGGCGGCATTGCGCTGGGTGCGGGTCTGCAGGCCGTTCTCGCCATCCACGCTCTCGTTCTCGTTCAGTCCGAGCTGCACCGCCCGCCGGATCTGCTCCCGGTTGTCGCGCACGACCGACGAGAAGAACGCGTCGATCCGGGGATCCAGCAGCACCTCGAGCAGGACACGGAACGAGGTGTCCACGACTCCGCGCACCACCTCGTCGTGGAAGGGCAGCAGCTTGAGCCTGGCCAGCTGCCGGTCGTTGGACACCTTCTCGGTGATGATCGCGCGGAGCTCTGCCCTGTTCTCGTCCAACGACTTCGCGAGGTTCTCCGGGTAGTTGCCGGTCTCCAGCACCTTCACCACCTCGTCGAGCACCGCGATGGTGACCGGCTTCTTGATTGCGCGCACGATCTGCTCCGACAGCTTGTCCACCAGCCGGTAGGTGAACTGCTCCCCGAGCGCGCGGTCGGCGGCGCGGCCCATCCGGACGGCCAGTAGCACGACGACCACGAAGCGGTGGCCCATCAACGCCGGGTGCGCGATGGGGATCACGGCGAACAGCTCGTACCAGTTGCGGGCGAGGAACCGCTTGCTCCAGCCCCGTTTCCGCCAGCGCCACACGAAGTCGCCGAGGAAGATCGCACTCAGCACGCAGTCCACGCCGAAGATCCACAGCCCCGCGTCGTACGAAGGCGGGCTCAGCAGCAGGTACCCGGGCAAACCCACGGCGACGAGCGCGAGCGCGAGCATGACGTAGTCGTCGGGCCGCACGTTCCCGGGCAGGATTCCGCTGTTGAGCTCGGGTTCCATGCGGCGGTGATCGGTCGGCATGGCCTGATCATCGCACTGGCCGGCAGGAGCAGGCCGGGCAGCCGTGGGTTTCTTTTCCTACCTGCTCGGGTGTGATCTCGTTTACACTCGGAGTGCAACGGTTCTGCCGGTACCTGTCGGCCACCCCTCGGTGGGAGGAGGTCACATGACCACCATCGAACCGTTCTCGTGGCCAGGTGCGGCGCTCGCGATGCCCGGGGCGCCTGCTCCGGTCGAGGCACCATCCCGCCTCCGCCTGACCGTCACCCGCCCCGACCGCGACACCGCGGTACTCGCCGTCGCCGGCGAACTGGACGCATCGACGGCTCCCCGGCTCTCGGAAGTCGTAATGGCGCGACTACGCGGCACCCTGCACAGCCTCGTGGTCGATCTGTCCAAAGTAGATTTTCTGGCCGCGGCCGGGATTTCCGTGCTCGTGCGGGCGAACCTGCTGGCGCGGCACCGTGGAGTCGCGCTGAAGATCGCCACCGGTGGCAACAGGCACGTCTCCCGGGCGCTGGCGATCACCGGCATGACCGATCATCTCGTGGTGGACGAACGCAGCCGCTGAGCGCACGCCACGACGGTTCCGTTCACCTCGATCAGCCATTTCCCGCACACGCAGCGCCGGTAGGCGACGCGCCCGTCGGACACGCGGTGCGTGGAGTCCGGCGGTAACTCGGCGAGCGGGCATCCACACCGGGGGCACTGGTTGATCGGCATACGATCAGCGTGCTGTAATGCTTTAGTGCATTTCAACCCTTACGGCGGGCTGGCGGCTCAGGTGGCCGCCGGCCTGGTCAATCTGGTCGTTTCGGGCCCGGCGCCCGCGGCCGCCATCGCCGCGGCGGCCCGGGAGGCCGGCATGGTGATCAGCGACCTGACCGAGGACGAGGCGGTCGCCGCGGCGGCCTGGGGCAGCCGCCTTCGTGCCGTCTTCGCCGAGTCCGATGTGGACACCCAGACCGGGATCGTGAACGTCCTGCTCGCGGATTCCGCCTGCCGTCCCTACATTTCCCGGCACGACGGCAAGCCGCCGCACCTGCACTACGCCGACGCCGGCGCCGGCACCCTCGGCCGGATCCGGGCCTACACCGCGGGCGGCCTGGCGCACCTGCTGTGCGAGGACCCGGGCCGCATGGGCGTATGCGCACGGGAAGAATGCGACATCGTCTACGTCGACACCTCTCGCAACGGTCGGCGCCGGTTCTGCTCCACACGCTGCTCGACGAGGGTGCACGTCGCAGAGCACCGGGCGCGCCTAAGCTAGTTGGGGCCGACCGCGTCGCCGAGCAACTCGCCGCGCGCGAACCGGATCTGCGGTACGCGAACCTGGCGATCCGCAGCAGGCTACTGGGCCGGGTGCTGGCCGACGAGGCCACCTACGCGTGAAGTGTCCGGCACCGAACGAAAACGACCGGGCTCGGCGCGATGCCGGGCCCGGTCGTTCTCGTTCGGTGCCGTCAGCGAGACGGGAAAGGACCACCCGACGGGCCCTGCTGCCCCGGGGGCGGACCCTGCGGCGGCGGCTGCTGGGTTGGGTACGGGCTCATCTGCGGCGTGCCGTAGTGCGAACCCGGCTGGCGCGTCGGCAAACCACCCTGGGACTGCTGCGGTGCCGGCGTCTTCACGGTCGGCGTCTCCTGCTGCTGCAGCGCGGGCGGCTGCGGTTCGGCGGGCGGCTCGTCCGCTACTTCGGGCTCCGGTGCCGGCGGTGCGATCGGGGCCTGCGGCGCCGCGGGCGCCCCGAGCGGGCTCGGCACGTCCTTGCGCGCGACCTTCTCCGCCTCGCGCACCGCCTCCGCGATCCGCGGGTCGGTGGAGGTGTCGAACCAGCTCGCCACCTCTTCGTCGTCGAAGGTCGGCGGCTCGGCACCGTCCGTAGTGGACGGTTCGTACCGGAACGTGCCGGTCTCGTCGGCCTTGCCGAACGCGCGCGCGAAGCCCTCCAGCGCGCGGCCGTAGTCGCTGGGCACGAGCCACACCTTGTTCGCGTCGCCCTGCGCCATCTGCGGCAGCGTCTGCAGGTACTGGTAGGCGAGCACCTCCGGAGTCGGCTTGCCCGCCTTGACCGCCGCGAACACCTTTTCGATGGCCTTCGCCTGACCCTGAGCCTGCAGGTACCGAGCGGCCCGTTCACCCTGCGCGCGCAGGATCCGCGACTGCCGGTCCGCCTCGGCGGCCATGATCGTGGCCTGCTTCTGGCCTTCCGCGGCCAGGATCTGCGACTGCTTCTGGCCCTCCGCCGACTTGATCGCGGCTTCCCGCTGACCTTCGGCGTTGAGGATCATGGCACGCTTCTCCCGGTCGGCGCGCATCTGCTTCTCCATCGAGTCCTGGATCGACGGTGGCGGGTCGATCGCCTTGAGCTCGACCCGTGCCACGCGGATGCCCCACCGGCCGGTGGCTTCGTCGAGCACCCCGCGCAGCTGGCTGTTGATCTGGTCGCGCGAGGTCAGCGCCTGCTCCAGCGTTATGCCGCCGACCACGTTCCGCAGCGTGGTGGTGGTCAGCTGCTCGACACCGACGATGTAGTTGGAGATCTCGTACACGGCGGCCCGCGAGTCGGTGACCTGGAAGTACACGACCGTGTCGATCGAGACTGTCAGGTTGTCCTCGGTGATCACCGGCTGGGGCGGGAACGACACGACCTGCTCACGCAGGTCGATGCGGGCCCGGACCTTGTCCAGGAACGGCACCAGGAAGTTCAGGCCCGGCGAGGCGACCGTCCGGAATCTGCCGAGCCGCTCGATCACGGCCGACTGTGCCTGCGGGACCACCATGATCGCCTTCGCGATCGTGATGATCACGAAGAGGACGATGACCGCGACAACAATGATCGCTGCGGTTCCCAAGATCTCTCCCGTTGTGCAGGTTGGTTGTTCAGGGTTCCGGGGACACCACGGCCGTGGCGCCCGATATCTCTACCACGGTCACCTTCGTGCCCGGCTCGATGCACTGGTCCTCGGTGAAGCTGCGCGCGGACCAGACGTCGCCGCCGAGCTTGACCCGGCCGGTACTCCCGCCGTCCACAGTAGACAGGACCACGCCGTGGCTGCCGATCAGGGACTCGATCCCCGTGTGGATGGTCGGCCCGTGCAGAAAGCGCTTTTTCAGCGCCGGGCGGGCGAGCCAGATCAGGCCCGCGGACGCCACCGCGAACACGAGCACGTCGATGACCGCGTTGCCGGTGAGCGCCGCCGAGCCGGCACCGATCAGCGCCCCGAGACCGAGCATCAGCAGCACGAAGTCGCCCGAGAGCACTTCGGCGGCTATCAGCAGGATGGCCGCGATCAGCCAGATCAGCGCCGGTGTCATGCGGATATCGTGGCAGATAGTGACCGGTTGCAGCCAGTGAACCTTGCGACGTGACCCTGGCGTGACATTCGGTTCAGTCCTGCGCTGAGGTCACGAAGTCGATCAGGCGCTCCACGGCTCCGATCAGCGGAGTTTCCAGGTCACGGAACGTGCTGACCGCGCCCAGCACCCGCTGCCAGCCCTCGTAGGGCTCGCCCCAGCCGAGCGCGCCGCACACGCCTTCCTTCCAGGGTGTTCCGCGCGGCACGGTCGGCCATTCCCGGATGCGCACGGCCGCCGGTTTGACGGCCTGCCAGATGTCCACGTACGGGTGACCGGTGACGAGTACGTGGTCGTCGCGGACCGCGTCGACCAACCGGGACTCCTTGCTGCCTGTGACGAGGTGGTCGACGAGCACGCCGAGCCGCCGCCCGGGACCGGTGCCGAACTCCTCGACGCGCTCGGCGAGCACGTCCACGCCGTTCAGCGGCTCCACGACCACGCCCGCGACGCGCAGGTCGTGACCCCACACCCGCTCGACGAGTTCCGCGTCGTGCTTGCCCTCGACCCAGATCCGCGAGTCGCGCGCCGTGCGCGCACGCAGCCCATGCACCTTCACGGATCCCGACGCCGAGACCGTGCGCGCCGGTTTCGTGGCGGTTTTCGGCGGCACCAGCGTCACGGGCTTGCCCTCGAGGAGGAAACCCGCCGGGCTGAGCGGGAACACGCGGTGCTTGCCGTGCCGGTCCTCGAGCACGACGTTGCCGTACTCCAGGCGCACCACGGCGCCGCAGAAACCGCTTCCCGGCTCCTCGACTACCAGCCCGGGATCAGCCGGAACCTCCGGAATCTTCCGCTTGCGCGGTCCGGCGAGGACATCGTCATACGAATGGGAACGCACGGTCGTGGAACGTAGCGCCGCGTTCACCCTCGCGTCGCGCCGCCACGCCGGACGAGGCCGTCCAGCACGAAACCGGCGTGCTGGGCCGGATCCTGGCCGCGCCGCCCGGCCGCGCCGAGGCTGTGCAGGTGGGCCAGCCTGCTCCCGCCGCGTAGCTGACCAACATGGCGCGCGACCTTCACGCGACGCCTGCTCGACTGGGTGCAGCAGCAGAGCGGATCGATCGCGCTCGCCCGCGCGACCAGGGCGAGGTCGCCTGAGCCGGCTGCGGCGCCGTCAGAACAGGGGCCAGGGAATCGCGCGCCAGTCGTCGCCCGGCTCGGGGAACACCCCCGCGGCGACGAGGGCCTCGGTCCGCTCCGCGATCGCGCTGATCTCCAGGCCCGTCAGGTGCTCCGACAGCTCGTCGCCGAGGGTGCCGTAGAGCTTCTCGGGCAGCGCCCGCAGCTTGCCCGCCGCCTCCTCCGGCAGCGCCTCGCCGATCCAGCCCCACAACACGGTGCGCAGCTTCGGCTCGGCGTGCAGGCAGATCCCGTGATCAACGCCGTAAACGCCACCGTCGGTCCCCGCGAGCACATGCCCGCCCTTGCGGTCGGTGTTGTTGGCGATGATGTCGAGGATCGCGAGGTCCCGGATGGCCGGAGAGTCCGCGTGTGTGAGGACGGCGGGCTCGCCGAGCCGGTCGTGCGCGTGCAGCACGACGCGCCAGCCGTCGGGCACCTCGGCCGGTGGGCGCACGTCGACCAGTTCGTCGCCGGCCGTCTCCACCCACAGCTGCACCATGCCCTGCCCGAACGGGCCGTCGCGCAGCACGGTCGGCGGGATGCTGCCGATGCCCGACGCGTCCGCGAGCAGGTACGTGGCGACCTCGCGGCCGGCGAGCGTGCCGTCCGGGAAGTCCCACAGCGGGCGCTCCCCCGACACCGGTTTGTACACCGCCTTGGCGCTGAGCCCGTCCAGCTCGATCGAGCAGAACAGCGTGACGTTCGAGGCGTCGACCAGCCGGCCTTCGACCTCCAGCCGGCCGTGCGCGATGACGTGTTTCGCTTCGGGGGCGGTGGGGGTCAGCGGTTCGGCCACGTGCTGCTAGTCCTCGGTGAGATCGGTCTCGCGCCGGTACCCGTTCTGCCGCGGGCAGATGTGCCCGGTCGGGTCCAGCGGCTCGCCACACAGCGGGCAGGGTTTGCGGCCGGCGTTGACGACGCGGTCGGCCCGCTCCGCGAAGGCGCGCGCCGCCACCGGGCTGAGGAACACGCGGACCGCGTCCGGGCCCTCCTCGGTGTCGTCGAGCACGACGGTCTCGTCGACCTCGCCCTCGGTCACCGCGAGCAGTTCGATGACCACCGCCTTGCTCTCGGCGTCCCAGCCGAGCCCCATCGTGCCCACCCGGAACTCCTCCTCGACGGGCACGGACAACGGGTCGATGTCGACGAGGTCGTCCGGCGCCTTCTCGGGCACATCGGCTCCGAAGCGGTTCGCGACCTCTTCCAGCAGCGAACCGAGGCGCTCGGCGAGCACCGCGACCTGCTGCTTCTCGATGGTCACACTGATGGTGCGGACGTCCTCGGACGCCTGCAGGTAGAACGTGCGGTCGCCAGGTTCCCCGACCGTCCCTGCGACGAACCGATCGGGCTGGCGGAAGACGTGGATTACACGAGCCATGGCACCCCCGACCCTAAGCCACCGTTCCATGATCGGCATCCGCCGCCCCTACTTGAGTCTAGGGCGTGTCGCATGGATCTTGGTGTGTGGGTTTGGTAGACCGCCGAGGTGGATGAGGAACGTCTGAAGCGGCACGACCTGTCCGATGAGGAATGGCAACGGTTGGAGCCGTTGCTGCCCTCGACTGTGCCGCAGCGGG
>DATFHB010000067.1:0-28148 GCA_035248845.1 Amycolatopsis sp.
CGCCTGCGGCTGCGGCTTCGCGGGGGCCGGGGCGGGCGTCGCGGGGGCGGCCAGGCCGTTGTCGGCCGTGGTGGCGGGCGCGGTCTCGGCCGCGTCGGGCTGGCTGTCCGGTGCCTGCGTTGGCTTGAAGTCGGAGAAGAAGTCGTGCCATGCGGCGTCTACAGAGGAGGGGTCGGCGAGGAACTGGTCGTACATCTCCTCGACGAGCCACTCGTTGGGGCCGAACTGTGACGCAGGGCTGCTGCTGGACACGGCAGGGACTCGCCTCTAATCCATCTCGATCTTGTTGCCGGTTAATGCGCCTACCAGGCTAACCCCCCGGCGTTCACGGCTGGCATGGATGTGGTGCATCTGCGTTGCAACAGACTTTGGGATTGCTCACTTAAACGATTCAGTGATCGATCGGGACTCGAGTGCGAACGGGCGGTTTCCGGAAGTCGTTGTCGAGTGCGACGGCCATCCCCACAGTGGCCCAAACGGTAACGTAGCAGGAGCGCAGTCTCACTGTGAGTGACCTGGCCAACCGGGAGCGAGGAGCGGTATGGGCGCGTGGACCGAGTCCGATATTCCCGATCTCACCGGTCGCGTCGCCGTGGTGACGGGCGCCAACGCCGGGCTCGGGCTGCAGACCACCCGCATGCTCGCCGAGCACGGCGCACGGGTCGTGATGGCGTGCCGAAGCGTGTCCAAAGCGGAGTCGGCGCGCGGGGATCTGCCTGCCGAGGTCGTCCGGCTCGACCTCGCGGACCAGGCAAGCATCGCGAAGTTCGCCGACGAGGTCCGTGCCCGGCATGAGCGCCTGGACTTCGTCATCAACAATGCGGGCGTCGCCATGGTGCATCACCGTCCCACGGTGGACGGCTACGAGCCGCATTTCGGCGTCAACCACCTCGGGCACATGGCGCTGACCTTGCGCCTGCTGCCGCTTTTGGTGTCCACACAGGACTCGCGCGTCGTCACGGTCACCAGCGTCGCGCACCGGGCGGGCATTCTCCGGCTGGACAACCCGAACAGCGTCACCAACCGCTATGCCGGGTACGCGCAGTCGAAGCTCGCGAACATGATCTTCACCGTCGAACTGGCCCGCCGCTTCGAGGCCGCCGGACATCGGACACTCGCCGTCGCGAGCGACCCCGGTGTCGCGCGTACCAAGCTCGCCCGTACCGACACCAGTCGCCTGATGCGCAACATTGCGATCGTCGCACCGTTCGCCGTGCCGAACCACTCGGCCGCCAAAGGCGCGCTGGCGACCCTTCGAGCGGGCGTGGATCCCGTGGTGCGCAACGGGTCGCTGTACGCGCCGCGGTTTGTGACGTTCGGGGCGCCGGTCCGGGCGACACCCAGCGATCGCGCGCGGGATCCGGAGGTCGGGCGGCGGCTGTGGGAACTGAGCCTGGACCTGTTGCGGCTCACGGAGCCGGAGGAGCTTGGCTAGCGTCCGCGGTCTGGTTTCCGGTGCGCCACAGGTGCGCGTAGTGGCCCTCGGCCGCCAACAGTTCCTCGTGGGAGCCGTGCTCGATGATGCGGCCGTGATCCAGCACCATGATCCGGTCCGCGCGAGCCGCGGTCGCCAGCCGGTGGGCCACCACGAACGTGGTGCGGCGCCGCGACAGGTTCTCGGTCGCCTGCAACACCGCCGACTCCGTCGACGGGTCCAGCGCCGCGGTCGCCTCGTCCAGCAGCAGGATGTCCGGGTTGACCAGCTCCGCCCGGGCCAGCGCCACCAGTTGCCGCTGGCCCGCCGACAGCGACCGGCCCCGCTCGCCCACCTGCTGCCGGAAACCGGCAGTCAGCGCGGATACGCCGTCCAGCGCGCCGACCGCCCGTACCGCCGCCTCGACTTCGGCGTCGCTCGCGTCGGGTCGTCCGTACCGCACGTTGTCGGCGACCGTGCCGGAGAACAGGTGCGCTTCCTGCGGCACGACGCCCATCCGGTGTCGCAGCCCGGCCAGGTCGTAGTTGCGGACGTCCATCCCGTCGACGCTGACCTTGCCGCCCGTCGCGTCGTAGAAGCGCGCCACGAGCTTGACCGCGGTCGACTTGCCCGCCCCCGTCGCGCCCACCAGCGCGACCGTCTCACCCGGCGCGACCCGCAGCGAAACATCGGCCAGGGCAAGGGATTCGGTCTCGGGGTAGGAGAAGTCGACGGCGTCGAACGTGACCTCGCCGGCCAGTCTCGCCGGTACCGCGACGGGATTCGTCGCCGGGGGGACCGTCGTCGGGGTGCGCAGCAGGTCCGAGATGCGCTGCAGGCCCACCTTCGCCTGCTGGTAACCGTCGAACACAGACGACAACTGCTGGATCGGCGAGAAGAACAGGTTCAGGTACAGCAGGAACGCCAGCAACACCCCGACCGCGAGCGTCCCCTGCGCGACGCGGGTCGAGCCGACCACGAGCACTATCGCTTCGGCGACCCCGGAAAGCATGGTCACGAAAGGAAAGTAGGTGGCCACATAACGCTGTGCCCGCAACCGCGAACGCCGGTACGCGTCGCTGCGTGAAGCGAACTGCGCCGCCGAGACCTCCTCGCGGCTGTAGGCCTGCGCGACCCGCAACCCGCTGACGTTCTCCTGCATGTCCGCGTTCACGACGCTGACCCGCTCCCGCGCCTCGGTGTACGCGGCCGAAGCAAGCCGCCGGAAGATCACCGTAGCGACGATCAGCACCGGAAGCACCGAAAGCGCATACAGGGCAAGGGAAATGTCGGTGAACATCAGCGCGGCCGAGATCCCGAACAGGGTCAGCGCGCTGATCACCGCCTGCGCCAGGCCGGTCTGCAGGAACGTCGACAGCGCGTCGACGTCCGTCGTCATGCGCGTCATGATCTTGCCCGACAGTTCGCGCTCGTAGTAGTCGAGCCCGAGCCGCTGCAGGTGCGCGTAACTGCGCACCCGCAGCGAGTACAGCACCGTCTCGCCGGCCCGCGCCGTGACCCGCGTCTGGTAGAAGACCACCACCCAGTCGAGCAGGATCACGGCGGCGCCGATGGCCGCGGTCAGCCACACCACCGACTCGACGCCGGGCCGCACGCCGTGGTCCACGCCCTGCTGGTACAGCCCCGGCAGCGCGATCGACGCGGCCGCGTCGAGCCCGACCAGCACGATCACCCCGCCCAGCAGCGTCCGCACCGGCCGCAGCAACCGGCCGAGCCGGAAATGCGGATCCGGCGCGGTCACGTCGCCCATGTCGGCCGGGGCGTCCGTCGCGGGCGGCAGCTTCCGCACGCCCTCGAGCAACTCCTCGGTCGGCGGTACGTTCAGCGATGCGGCGCTCGGCGGGCCGGCCATCGCCGCATCGGATTTCCGTTGTGCCGGAACGACTTCCTCCACGTCGTCCGGCCACAGCTCGGGTGTGATACCGGTCTCGGACCGCGTTCCGCAGTCGCGGTGCACCTCCTCGACGCCGTCGCCGGGGCCCGCGACGAGTTCGCGGAACAACTGGCACCGTTGCTCCAGTTCGGCCGCGGTGCCCACGTCCACGACCCGGCCCGCGTCGAGCACCGCGATCCGGTCGGCCAGCGCGAGCGTCGAGCGCCGGTGCGCGATGAGCAGCGTGGTGCGGGTGGCCGTGACCGAGCGCAGCGTGTCGTAGATCGCGGCCTCGGTGACCGTGTCGACCGCGGAGGTCGCGTCGTCGAGGATCAGCACGCGCGGATCGGTCAGCAGCGCCCGCGCGAGGCCGAGCCGCTGCCGCTGGCCGCCCGAGAGCGTCAGCCCGCGCTCGCCGACCTCCGTGTCGTATCCCTGGGACAGCGCCGAGATGAACTCGTGTGCCTCCGCGGCCTTCGCCGCCGCGACGACCTCCGCCTCGCTCGCGCCGGGGCGGCCGTAGGCGATGTTGTCGCGAATGGACGTCGAGAACAGGAACGCTTCCTCGAACACCACCCCGATCGCCTTCCGCAGGTCGGCGAGCCGTACCTCGCGCACGTCGCGGCCGCCGATGGACACCGACCCTTGGTGTACGTCGTAGAACCGGGGCAGCAGCAAGGAAATCGTGGACTTCCCGGAACCCGCCGTGCCGACCAGGGCGAGCGTTTCGCCCGGTCTCGCTTCCAGCGACAACCCATCCAACACCGGGTCCGAGCGCGTGTACCCGAACTTGACGTTGTCGAGCCGGATCGCCAGCGGCCCGTCCGGCAGCGGACCCGCGTCCGGCGCGTCGCGGACCTCGGGCTGCGCGTCGATCAGCTCGTACACGCGGTCCGCGCCCGCGCGGGTCAGCTGCGCCTGCACCACCATCGACGACAGCATCCGTGCCGGACCGATCAGACCGGACACATAAGCGGCGAACGCGAGGAACGTGCCGAGGCTGACCTCGCCACGCAGGGCGAGGATGCCGCCGAACGCCAGCACCGCGACCTGGCCGGCGGCGGGCAGTGCGGCCGTCGTCGCCATCGGCACCGCGGACAGCCGGGCCGCCCGCAGCCGCTCCGCGAACAGCCGCTTCGCGCTCGTGCCCAGCCGCGCCACCTCGCGGGTCTCCTGGCCGAAGCCCTTGACGACGCGGACGCCGGTCACCGTCTCCTCGACGTGCTGCGCCAGGTCCGCGGCGCGCTGCTGGGCCGACCACGTAGCCGGGAACAGCCGCTTGCGCGCGGCACCGGCGATGATCGCGACCGCGGGGACGACGACGAGTGCGATCAGGGTCAGGGCCGGGGACATCCACAGCATCGCCGCCAGCGAGAACAGCGCGAAGAACACGGACCCGGCCGACAGCGGGATCATCATCAGCAACGACACGACCAGCTGCAGGTCGGTGATCGCGCGCGACACGACCTGGCCGGTGCGCAGCGAGTCCTGCTTGCCTCCGTCAAGGCGTGACACGGCGTTGAACACCGACTGCCGCAGGTCGTGCTGCACGTCGAGGGCGAGCCGGCCGCCGACGTAGCGCCGCAGGAACGCGGTGCCGAACATCAGCACCTCAACCGCGACCAGCCCGCCCGCCAGCAGGCCGAGCCGCTGGGTACTGCCCACGACCGCGTCGTCGACCGCGGAGCGCGCGAGCAGCGGGCTGACCGCCTGCAGGCCCACGCTGAGCACCGCCGCGCTCAGCGAAAGCACCACGAGAACTGGGTGCCGCCAGCAGGCGGCACCCAGTCTGCGTATCCAGCCGGTATGCGGTTCTTCGGAGGTGGTGGGGGCAGTCGTCACATACCCCAGGCTATGCCGGGCCTACGACAAACCGCCGTGACCTATGCCGTGACGGTCCCTCATGGCTGCGCGTCAGGTGATGTCGCGGCGCTGGTTCGCGGCCCAGCCACCCAGGAAGAAGACCATCGTCCAGGCCAGGAAGATCAGCGCCGACGCCCACCACGAGAACGCGCCCGGCGCGCCCGCGAAGTACTGCAGCGTCCACTGCGCTTCCTGATCCAGGCCCGGCACCTTCACCCCGGCCGCGCCGAACGCCTGCGCCCCGATCGACCCGACGATCCCGTTCATCGTGCCGTTCGGCAGGACGCCGCCCAGCCAGTCGATCCGCCACAGCCCGTAGAACATCAGCAGCAGCACGTTCTCCACGACGAGCAGGTAGATCGTCAGCGTGACGACACTGCCGACGACACTGTTCCACAGCGCGCCGACGCCGACGCCGAACAGCGTGGCCAGGACACCGGCCAGCACGGCGGCGCCGATGACGCCCAGCCACTGGCCGGACGTCGGCAGCCGCGCGCTGTCGACCGTCATGACGATGCCCAGGCTCGACGCGGCCGCGACGGCCAGGCCGTACACCCCGCCCCAGATCGAGTAGGTGATCATCTTCGCGCTGAGCACCGACACCCGGTTCGGTGCGGTCAGGAACGTCGTGGTGATCGTTTTCTTGCTGTACTCGCCCGCCAGCGCGAACACGCCGAAGATGACCGGGAACGTCAGCCCGATGTTGATGCCGTGCCCGATCGCCAGCAGGCCCATCGGCAGATTGCCGGTCGAGATGCCCAGCGCGTCCGCGATCCGCTGGGTGTCGGCGCTGCTGAGCACGTCGCCGACCTCGTTCGCGACCGCGCCCCAGCCGACCGCGAACCCCACGGCGAAGACGACCGCCGGGATCATCAGGCCCCACCAGCTCTTGGTGGTCAGCGTCTTGCGGAACTCCGCGGTGATCAACCTGCCCATCAGCGCTGGCCTCCCCAACCCTGCTGCGGCCCGGGCTGCTGGTAGCCCGGGGGTGCCTGATATTGCTGCTGCGGCGGCCCGTATCCGGGCGGCGGCGGGCCCCAGCCCCCACCGCCCGGCGGGGGCGGCTGCGCCTGCTGCGCGTACTGCGGGGCGCCGGTGTACGCGCCGTTGGTGAGCTGGAAGAACAGCTTCTCGAGGTCGGCGCGGTCCTCCTCCATGCCATAGACCGCGAGCCCGGACTGCGCCACCAGGTCACCGATCTGCTGCCGGGTCGCGCCGAGCACCGCGACCCGGCCGTCCGGAGTCGGCTCGACCTGCGGGTAGCCCCCCTCCTGCAGCGCTTTGACCAGCGCGTTCGGGTCGGCGGCCTGCACGAGGACGCGCGTCTGCTGACCGGCGCGCAACTGGTCCAGCGACCCGTAGTACCGGGTCAAGCCGTGGCTGATGATGACGACGTTGTCGATGGTCTGCTCGACCTCCGACAGCAGGTGGCTCGACACGAGCACCGTGCGGCCCTCGCGCGCGTAGGCGCGCAGGAAGTTGCGCAGCCACATGATGCCCTCGGGGTCCAGGCCGTTCGCGGGCTCGTCGAGGACCAGCACCTGCGGATTGCCCAGCAGCGCCGTCGCCAGCGCCAGCCGCTGCCGCATACCCAGCGAGAACTCGCGCGGCTTCCGGTTCGCCGCCGCGGACAGGCCCACCAGCCCCAGCACCTCGTCCGCACGCTGGTCCGGCACCCCGATCGCCGCCGCGTACACCCGCAAGTGGTTCCGCGCCGTCCGCTTCGGATGGAAGCCCTCGTTCTCCAGCACGGCCCCCACGACACGGGCCGGACTGCCGAGCTGGTGGTAGGGCAGGCCGCTGATCGTCGCGGCACCGGTCGTCGGCGTCACCAGCCCGAGCACCATACGCAACGTGGTCGTCTTGCCCGCGCCGTTCGGCCCCAGGAACCCCGTCACCGAGCCAGGCTCCACGGCGAAACTCAAGTTCTGTACGGCGGCAACAGGCCCGAACGTCTTACTGAGGTTCTGCACGAGAATGCGGCCACTGCCGTCGTTCTGCATGGCTCCCCCTCTGGATCCGGCGATTGGGTCATGATCTGCGCAGCGGACATCCTGCCCTATCCGGGCGCCCGACGTGGCCCGCGGGCCGAACGTCACCCACTGTCACTAACCCACGGGTAACTTGCACGTTCCGTGAAGAAGTATTTTCCGCCAAAACACCGGCCCCATGCAGCGAACTCCCGACTTACCACCTAAGCTTGTCCATGGCGGCCCGCTCCCAGTGACCCCCAGGCTGGTCGAGCGGGCCGCCCCTGTTTGTTGCTTCGCACCTTCCCTGGTGGCGCTCGACGGCGCTTCCTTTTTTGGGGGCGCGGCCCCCAAACCCCGCCCGGGGGGTGCCCCCGGACCCCCATCCCGGTGGGTGCGTTGGGTGCCCGTCGTGCGGTGGGTGCGTGTGGTGCGGTGGGTGCGTGTGGTGCGGTGGGGGTGTGTCGTGGGTGGGTGTTCTGGTGTTTATGCCAGTAGGTCGGGTATGGGGGTGTGGTGGAGGTTGTGGGCGGTGGCTACTGGGGGGTTGAAGAGGTGGCCGTGGTGGGTGTTCAGGCCTTTTGCCAGGGTGGGGTCCTGCCTCATTGCTTGTTGCCAGCCCATGTCGGCTAGTTGGGTGGCGTAGGGGAGGGTCACATTGGTCAGGCCGTGGGTGCTGGTTCTGGGGACGGCGCCGGGCATGTTGGTGACGCAGTAGAAGATCGAGTTGTGGACCTGGTAGGTCGGGTCGTCGTGGGTCGTCGGGCGCGAGTCGGCGAAGCAGCCGCCCTGGTCGATGGCGATGTCGACGAGGACACTGCCCGGGTGCATGCGGCTCACCAGGTCTGTGCTGACCAGTTTCGGGGCCTTGGCGCCGGGAATCAGGACTGCGCCGATGACCAGGTCGGCTGCTCGGACCGCTTGGTCGACCGCGTAGGCGTTCGAAGTCACGGTGCGGATGCGGCCGCCGAATTCCGTGTCGATCTGGCGCAGGCGGTCGACGTTCGTGTCCAGGATTTCGACGTCCGCGCCCATGCCCAGGGCGATGCGGGCCGCGTTCAAGCCGGCCACGCCGCCGCCGATCACCACGACCCGCGCCGGGTGAACGCCGGGGATCCCGCCCGGGAGGACGCCGCGACCACCGCTGGGCTTCATCAGGGCGTAGGCGCCGACCTGCGGAGCCAGCCGGCCCGCGACCTCCGACATCGGCGCCAGCAGCGGTAACGCGCCGGCGTCCGTCTGCACCGTCTCGTAGGCGATCGCGGTGGTGCCGGCCTGCAGGAGTGCCTCGGTCAGCGCCCGGTCGGCCGCGAGGTGGAGGTAGGTGAACAGCACCTGGTCCCGCCGCAGGCGCGGGTACTCCTCGGCGATCGGCTCCTTGACCTTGAGCACCAGTTCACCCTCGGCCCACACGTCGTCCGCGGTGGCGAGGACCTTCGCGCCCGCCGAGATGTACTCGTCGTCGCCGATGGCCGAACCGAGGCCCGCCTCCGTTTCGACGAGCACCTCATGGCCACGCAGGGTCAGCTCGTGCACGCCGGCCGGCGTCAGCGCCACCCGGTACTCGTGCCTCTTGATCTCACTGGGAACGGCGATACGCACGGCTTCCTCCTGCTCGCTGTCGAGGCGTGCTGACGACCACTGTGAACCACCCGGATGGCGGTGTCATCGTGCGCTCATCACAATCATCCCGCTTCCATCTGGTTCTTGCGCGACAGATGACTTGACCTCGAGCTAAGTGGAGATAGCAGGCTGTCCGGCATGAGAGCCGTGTGGTTGAAGGAATTCGGTGGACCGGAAGTGCTGTTGCCCGGAGAGGCACCCGATCCGGCCGCCGGGGCTGGTGAGGCGCTGATCGCCGTGACATACGCCAACATCACGTTCGTCGAGACGCAGATGCGTGCCGGTGGCGGACCGGGGCCCGGCCGGCCTCAGCTCCCGCTGATCCCGGGCAACGGGGTCGGCGGGGTCGTGCTCGCCGTCGGGGAGGGCGTCGACGGCGACCTGGTGGGCGCACGCGTCGCGACCAGCCTGGGCGGCTCCGGTGGCTACGCCGAACGGGTAACAGTCGCCGCGTCCGCGCCGTTCGACGTGCCGGACGCGGTCGCGCTGGACGAGGCGGTCGCACTGCTGGCCGACGGGCGCACCGCCACCGCTCTCATCCATGCCGCCGGGGTGCGCGAAGGTGACCGGGTGCTCGTCGAGGCCGCGGCCGGCGGGGTCGGCAGCCTGCTCGTGCAGTTGGCCCGCAACGCCGGTGCCCACGTGGTCGCGGTCGCGGGCGGTGCGCGGAAGGTCGCACTCGCGGCGGACCTCGGCGCCCAGCACGCTTTCGACAACTCGTCGCCGGACTGGGCCGACCGGGTGCGGGACGCCGTCGGCGCGGTGGACGTCGTTTTCGACGGGGTGGGCGGGGAAATCGGCGCTACGGCGTACTCGCTGCTGGACGGTGGCGGCCGCTTCCTCAGCTACGGCCTCGCGAGCGGAGCGTGGACATCGGTGTCCGAAAAGGACGCCGCGGCACGCGGGGTGACGGTGCGGCGCGGCCCGCTGGGCACGCCGGAGGAACTGCGCGGCTTCACCCAGAGCGTGCTCGAGGCGGCCGCCGCCGGGCATGTGAAACCCGTTGTCGGGCAACGCTTCCCACTCGAGCAGGCGGCCGACGCCCACCACGCCATCGAATCGCGGACCACAGTGGGCAAGACCCTGCTGGTGGTGTGATGGACGTTGACGCTCACGGCACGGGGTCTGAGCTACCCGGTCGGCTGAACCCACGCGGCGTCGCCGACGTGGGCGACGCCGGCGCGGGTCACGCGCATGATCAGGCCGAACTTGTTCTCGTGCTGCTCGATCAGCCACTTCTGCAGCTTCGGCCAGCGTTCGCGGCCCGCGGGGTCCCAGCTCGGCACCGCACAGCGGATGCACGGGCCGGTTCGGTCGCCGACGGCGGACAGCTCGACGTCACCGATCGTCACCCTCGTGCCGAGGCCCCAGTCCTGTTCCACGAAGGCGGGCGCGTCCAGGGTGAGGTGCACGTTGGTGCGGAAGCGGTCCAGCTCGACCGGCGCGCCCAGTTCCTGCTCCAGCGCGGCACGCGACGCCTCGATCGTCACCAGCACCGTGGGCCCGCGGTCCTGCATGCCGTCCGCGGCACGCAGGTGCAGTGGCACCCCGAACGACTCGGTGAGCGCGCCCGGTAGGTCCGGATCGGTCCAGGACCAGCGCGTCCCGTCGGGCGCGCGCAGCATCGGCGGGGCCGGCGAGTCGACGACGGTGCTGCCGTATGCGCTGCCCCAGGACAGCATTCCCGGGTTCTGACGCACGGTCAGCACCCTGCCCTGGCGCTTCTCGCGCTCGTCGATCAGCGCGTACGCGCGGTCGCCCGCCATCCCGCGGTCGTCGAACCGGGCCGCGTCGACCTGCTCGCCGCGCAGCGACTTCACCGGCCAGCGGTGCAGCTCTCCCACCGAACCTTCGAACACCCGCCCATGCTAGCCGGGCGCAGGACCAGCGAAGCGCGACCAGTTGCGTGATGAGCGCCAGCCGCACGTCGGGATCGTCGCGATCGATCGGGACGAGTTCGAGCAGGCGCCGCATCCGGTAGCGGAAGGTGTTGGGATGGATTCGCAGCGCCTTCGCCGCCGCGCGCCGATCGCCCGGGAAGCGCAGCCACTCGTAGAGCGTGTCGACGTATCCGGTGCGCCGCCGGGCCGTCCTCAGGCACCGACACCGCCTGCAGCAGGGTCGGCCCGACCCGGTCGACGAGGGTGCGGACGGACATCATTTCCGCACCATACGGCGGTGCGAGGCGCTACTCGGCCAGCGCCTCGTAGACCCAGTCGGTGACCGGAAGATCCCGGTCGAGGCATTCCGCGGACAGTCGGATGGTCCAGCGCAGGGCCTGCAGGACGAGGCTGTCGACCTCGTCGGGTGCGGCGCTGGCCAGCGCGATCTCGACCTGTTCCTCGGCCGCCTCGGTGTTGCCGTGCACCTCGGCGAGCAGCGTGCGGACCGCTGTGCGCACCGCCGGGTCGGCCTCGTCGATCGGGACCTCCTCGCCGGTGTCGTCGAACACCTGGACCTTGACCGGCGCACTGCCCCCGTCACCGAGCACGGACACCATCGCGCTGCACTCGCCGAACAGCAGCAACATCAGCTCGCGCATCTCGGCGGTACGGTCCGACTCCTCCGCCGACGACGGAGTGACCTCGTCGAGCGCCTCGTCATCCCGGCCGAGCCGCATCGCGACCAGGGCGCGCTGCGCCTTCGTCACGAGGTTCCGCTGCTCGTCGCTCACCCGTCCCATCCAACACCACGAGCGCGGATTTGGGGCTACCCCAATGAGTGGAGGGCACCCAACGCGAGCCGCCGCAGCAGGCCGGCCAAGTCCGTGTCCTCCAAATAGCGGTTGTACGGAGTGGAGTTGATCAAGCCGAACACGGCGTGCGCCGCCGACCGGGCCCGTTGGTCGCTCACCCCGGGGACCGCGTCGCGGATGGCGCGGACCCACACCTCGACATAGCGGCGCTGCAACGCTCGCACCTGTTTGCGGTCCACATCGGTGAGGTTCGCGAGGTCGCGCTCCTGGACGGTGATCAGCGACGGCTGGGTGAGTGCGAAGTTCACGTGGAAGTCGACCAGCTCGGCGAGCACCAGCTCGGGGTCCTCGGTGGCGTCCGCGCGGGCGGTGCCGCCGTCGAGCAGGTAGTGACTGATCGAGTTCAGCATCTCCCCGAGCATGGCGTCCTTGCTGCGGAAATGCCGGTACAGGGCCGGGCCCGAGATGCCGACCGCCGCACCTATGTCGTCGATGCCGACGCCGTGGAAGCCGTGCCGGGCAAACAGCTCGGCGGCCGCCGCCAGGATCTGTTCGCGACGGCTGGCTTTCTCGCCGTTCACCAGCGGAGTAGGGCTCACCACCCGGCCCATGCTAGCGCCGGCCCGTTAGTGACCGCTAACGTTCCGAATTTCGTCGCCAACTCGCCGCCTCCAGGAGGGTCTAAGTCAGCGCCGACCCTGGTAGTGATCTATGTGGTCGATCACTCACGAAATGGGGTTACGGATGTTCAGAGCGCTCACCGTCACCGTCGTCGCCGCACTGACCACACTGGGGCTCACCACGGCCGCCGAGGCCGCCACCGTCAACTACGTCGCGCTGGGCGACTCCTACTCGTCGGGGGTCGGCGCCGGGTCCTATCTCGACTCGAGCAGCTGCAAGCGCAGTGCCAACGCCTACCCGTACCTGTACAAGAAGAAGACCGGCGCATCGCTGTCGTTCCGAGCCTGCTCGGGCGCGAAGACCGGTGACGTGACGAGCAGCCAGGTGGCCGCGCTCGGTTCGGGCACCGACCTGGTGTCGATCACGGTCGGCGGGAACGACGCCGGGTTCAGCGGCGTGATGGAGGACTGCATCCTCGAGGGCGACTCCGGCTGCAAGACGGCGGTGGACAACGCGGTTTCCTACGTGCACACCACGCTGCCGGGCCGGCTGGCGAGCGTGTACTCGACGATCCGGAGCAAGGCGCCGAACGCCGAGGTCGTGGTGCTGGGGTACCCGCACATCTACAAGATCGGCGGCTCGTGCTCGGTCGGTCTGTCCGACACCTCGCGCGGCTACCTCAACAGCGGGGCGGACGCGCTGGACACGGTGATCGAGAAGGAGGCCACCAACGCCGGCTTCGCCTTCGCCGATGTCCGCTCCGCCTTCACCGGACACGAGATCTGCTCGGGTTCGCCATGGCTGCACAGCGTGACCTGGCCGGTCGACGAGTCCTACCACCCGACCGCCACCGGCCAGGCGAGCGGCTACTACCCGACCTTCATCGCCGCCTTCTGACCATGAAGAGACGTCCCGGAGGCCGGGACACCCTGGAGGCCCTGGACACCTACGTTAGTCAGCGTTAACATCGCAGGCGAGGTTAACGACGACTAACGTAGGTGGGTATGGATACACCGGCGCTGTCCAGCACCGCGGACGTGCGGAGCGACGCGTACGCGCGCAACGTCACCGTGCACGCCGAACTGGTCGAGGACCTGCACAAACGGCTTGCGGCAACCCGCCTCGGCGGGCCCGAGAAGGCGCGGGCCCGGCACGTGGAGCGCGGCAAGCTGCTGCCCCGTGACCGGGTGGACGCGCTGCTCGACGCGGGGTCCCCGTTCCTGGAGTTGTCCCCGCTCGCGGCGAACGGGCTCTACGACGACGAGGCCCCGGCCGCCGGGATCATCACCGGCATCGGCCGCGTGTCCGGCCGCGAGTGCGTCATCGTCGCCAACGACGCCACCGTCAAGGGCGGCACGTACTACCCGGTCACGGTCAAGAAACACCTGCGCGCCCAGGAAGTGGCGCTGCACAACAACCTCCCGTGCGTCTACCTCGTCGACTCCGGCGGCGCGTTCCTGCCCCGGCAGGACGAGGTGTTCCCCGACCGCGAGCACTTCGGTCGCATCTTCTACAACCAGGCCACCATGTCCGCGCGCGGTATCCCGCAGATCGCGGCCGTGCTGGGCTCGTGCACGGCGGGCGGCGCCTACGTGCCCGCGATGAGCGACGAGGCCGTGATCGTGCGCAACCAGGGCACGATCTTCCTGGGCGGCCCGCCGCTGGTGAAGGCCGCGACCGGGGAGGTCGTCACCGCCGAAGAACTGGGCGGCGGCGACGTGCACGCGCGCCAGTCCGGCGTCACCGACCACCTCGCCACCGACGACGCCGACGCCCTGCGGATCGTGCGCTCGATCGTCTCGACCCTTGGCCCCCGCAGTCCCAGACCGTGGGACGTGCTGCCGACCGAAGAGCCCACTGTGGACCCCGGTCAGCTCTACGGCGTCGTGCCCACCGACTCCCGCACGCCCTACGACGTGCGCGAGGTCATCGCGCGCATCGTCGACGGCAGCCGGTTCGCGGAGTTCAAAAAGGAGTACGGCTCGACGCTGGTCACCGGGTTCGCCCGGATCCACGGGCACCCCGTCGGGATCGTCGCGAACAACGGTGTGCTGTTCTCCGAATCCGCCATGAAGGGCGCGCACTTCATCGAACTGTGCGACAGGCGCTCGATCCCGCTGGTGTTCCTGCAGAACATCAGCGGTTTCATGGTCGGGCAGGCCTACGAGGCCGGCGGGATCGCCAAGCACGGCGCGAAAATGGTCACCGCCGTCGCGTGCGCGCGGGTGCCGAAGCTGACCGTGATAATCGGCGGCTCGTTCGGCGCCGGCAACTACTCGATGTGCGGCCGCGCGTACTCGCCACGGTTCCTGTGGATGTGGCCCAACGCGCGGATTTCCGTGATGGGCGGCGAGCAGGCCGCGTCGGTGCTGTCGGCGGTCCGCCGCGACACCGAGGGTGAGGAAGAGTTCAAGGACTCGATCCGGGCGCAGTACGAGGACCAGGGCAATCCCTACTACTCGACAGCCCGGTTGTGGGACGACGGCGTGATCGACCCGGCGGAGACCCGCACGGTGCTCGGCCTCGCGCTGTCGGTGGCGGCGAACGCGCCGCTGGAAACTGTTGGCTACGGCGTCTTCCGGATGTGATCATGTTTGACACAGTTTTGGTCGCGAACCGGGGCGAGATCGCCGTCCGGGTCATGGACACGGTGCGGCGGATGGGAATCCGCGCGGCCGCGGTGTACACCGCGGCTGACGCGGGCACCCGGCACGTCCGGGAAGCCGACATCGCGCTCGAAATCCCGAACTATCTGTCCATCCTGGACATCGTGCAAGCGGCGCTCGACGCGGGCGCGCAGGCTGTGCACCCGGGATACGGATTCCTCGCGGAGAACGCACGCTTCGCCGGTGCCTGTGCCGACGCGGGCCTGGTGTTCATCGGCCCGCCCGCCGACGCGATCGAGGCGATGGGCGACAAGATCCGCGCGAAGGCGACCGTGTCCGCCGCGGGTGTGCCGGTCGTTCCTGGAGAGTCCTGGGAGGGCAGAGCGGACGACTTCACCGGTATTTCTGTGGCTGCCGGCGAGGTCGGCTACCCGTTGCTGCTCAAACCGTCCGCAGGCGGCGGCGGCAAGGGGATGCGGCTGGTGACGGACCCGGCGGACCTCGCCGTCGCCGTCGAGTCGGCGCAACGCGAAGCGAGATCGGCCTTCGGCGACGACCGCTTGCTACTCGAACGATTCGTCACCGACCCGAGGCACATCGAGATCCAGATCCTCGCCGACGGGCACGGCACGGTGCTGTACCTCGGCGAGCGCGAGTGCAGCCTGCAGCGGCGCCACCAGAAGATCATCGAGGAAGCGCCGTCCGTCCTGCTCGACGAGCCGACCCGGCAGCGCATGGGCGCCGCCGCTGCCGAAGCCGCCCGCTCGGTCGGCTACACCGGAGCCGGCACGGTCGAGTTCATCGTGTCCGCGAAGGCGCCGGACGAGTTCTTCTTCATGGAGATGAACACGCGCCTGCAGGTCGAGCACCCCGTGACCGAGCTGGTGACCGGGCTCGACCTCGTCGAATGGCAGGTGCGTGTCGCCGCCGGCGAGCCGCTTTCCCTGACCCAGGACGACATCCGGCTGAACGGGCACGCCGTCGAGGCCCGCGTGTACGCCGAGGACCCCGCACGCGGCTTCATCCCGACCGGCGGTCGCGTCCTCGGGTTACACGAACCGTCCGGCGTGCGCGTCGACTCGTGGCTGTCCGAAGGGGGCGTCGTCGGCTCGAACTACGATCCGATGCTCGCCAAGGTCATCGCGTGGGGCCCGGACCGCGCGTCCGCGCTGCACCGGCTCGATCGCGCGCTGGCCGACACCGCGATACTCGGGCTCACCACCAACGTCTCTTTCCTGCGCGCGCTTCTCAACGATCCGGATGTCCAGAGTGGACAGATTGACACCGGGCTGGTCGAGCGGCGGCTGGACGAGCTGGTCACGCCCGGTGAGCGCGAGGAGTTCTTCGTCGC
This sequence comes from Amycolatopsis sp., assembly GCA_035248845.1. Classification (GTDB taxonomy): domain Bacteria; phylum Actinomycetota; class Actinomycetes; order Mycobacteriales; family Pseudonocardiaceae; genus Amycolatopsis_E. Next base: position 16,038 of record DATFHB010000067.1, read on the forward strand.
GGCGGCGCTGGACCGGCTGCTCGGGCTGATGCCCGGTTCATCCACTGTGGACCCGTGGGAGATCCCGAACGGCTGGCGGCTCGGCGGACGCGGCGGTCTCCCGTTGCGGTTGACGGCCGGCGACACCGAAGCGCTTGTCCGGGTGGAAGGGCTGCCCGGTGCGGCGACCGTGACGGTCGACGACGGCGAGCCGGTTCATGTCTCCGCGCGCCGCGTCGGGGATCAGCTCGAGCTGCGCTACGCCGGGGAGTTCCGCCGGTACCGGCGCGCGCTCGACGGGGCACTGTGGCTGGCCAGGGAGGGCCAGTGCCTGGCGATCGGGGAACGGCCGAACCTGCTGGCCACGCACGGCGACGCGGGCGAAGGCGGTCCCGTGGTGAGCCCGATGCCGGGCGTGGTGCTGGTCGTGAAGGCCGCACCGGGAGAGACGGTCGGCGCCGGCGCGCCGCTGGTCGTCGTCGAGGCCATGAAGATGGAGCACACCGTCGTCGCGCCGGTCGACGGCGTGGTCAGCGAGGTCCGTGTCCAGGCAGGCCAACAGGTCGCGCTGGACGAAACTCTGGCCGTGGTCACCCCCACCGAGGAGCAGAAATGATCGACTTGAGAATCGGCGAAGAGTACGAGGCGCTCAGAAAGACGGTGCATGACTTCGCGCAGAACGAGGTCGCGCCGGTCATCGGCGACTACTACGAGCGCGAGGCGTTCCCGTACGACCTCGTCGCGCAGATGGGCCGGATGGGGCTGTTCGGCCTGCCCTTCCCCGAGGAGTTCGGCGGGATGGGCGGCGACTACTTCGCGCTGTGTCTGGCGCTGGAGGAACTCGCGCGCGTCGACTCGTCGATCGCGATCACCCTCGAGGCCGGGGTGTCGCTCGGCGCGATGCCGCTGTACCGCTTCGGCACCAAGGAACAGCAGGACCGCTGGCTGCCCGCGCTGTGCTCCGGCGAGGCGCTCGGCGCGTTCGGGTTGACCGAGCCGGGCGGCGGGTCCGACGCCGGCGCGACGAAGACCACCGCCAAGGTTGATGGTGACGAGTGGGTCATCAACGGCAGCAAGTCGTTCATCACCAACTCCGGCACCGACATTACCCGGCTCGTCACGGTCACCGCGGTGACCGGTCGCAAACCGCACGGTGGCAAGGAGATCACCGCGATCATCGTGCCATCGGGCACACCCGGCTTCACCGTCGAGCCCAAGTACTCCAAGGTGGGCTGGAACGCCTCCGACACGCACGGACTGTCCTTTTCGGACTGCCGGGTGCCGCGGGAGAACCTGCTCGGTGCGCGCGGGCGTGGGTACGCACAGTTCCTGTCCATTCTGGACGAGGGCCGCGTCGCGATCGCGGCGCTGTCCGTGGGGCTGGCACAGGGCTGCGTCGACGAATGCCTGCGCTACGTGCGGGAGCGGGAGGCGTTCGGCCGGCAGATCGGGGCGTACCAGGCGATCCAGTTCAAGATCGCCGACATGGAGGTCCGCACGCACAGCGCGCGGCTGGCCTACTACGCGGCGGCGGCGAAGCTGCTGCGTGGGGAGCCGTTCAAGAAGGACGCCTCGATCGCGAAGCTGGTCGCGTCCGACGCCGCGATGGACAACGCCCGCGACGCGACACAGATCTTCGGCGGGTACGGTTTCATGAACGAGTTCCCGGTCGGCCGGTTCTACCGGGACGCGAAGATCCTCGAGGTCGGCGAGGGTACGAGCGAGATCCAGCGGATGCTCATCGCGCGTGAGCTGGGGCTGGTCGCCAGCTGACTTTGCCGAGCCCGGCCCCTGTGATAGAAATACCGGTATAAATATACCAACGCGGGGACCCGGGTGCGTGATGATCGAGCTGAAGACCGACTCCGAGCTGGCCGTGATGCGGGAGGCCGGGCGGCTTGTCGCGAAGGTACTGCAGGCCGTGCGGGCCGAGGCGAAGGTCGGCACGAGCCTGCTCGAACTGGACGAGCTGGCCGCCGACATGCTGTCCGATGCGGGGGCGAAATCGTCGTTCCTGCACTATCAGCCGCCGTCCGCACCCTCGCCGTACCCGGCCGTGCTGTGCACCAGCGTCAACTCGGCCGTCGTGCACGGCATCCCGACCAGGTACGCGCTGCGCGAGGGTGATCTGTTGAGTGCCGACTTCGGCGCGATCCTCGACGGCTGGAACGGCGACGCGGCAATCAGTTTCGTCGTCGGCGCTGCCGATCCCGCGGATCTTGCGCTGATCGAGACCACCGAGCGCGGGCTGGCCGCGGGCATCGGGCAGCTCAGGGCCGGCAACCGGCTCGGCGACGTGTCACACGCGATCGGCGTCGTCGGGCGGCAGGCGGGCTACGGGTTGCTCGCCCACCACGGCGGGCACGGCGTGGGCCGCGCGATGCACGAGGACCCGCACGTGGCGAACGAGGGCAAGCCGGGCAAGGGGCTCCGGCTGCGGCCGGGCTTGGTACTGGCGCTCGAGCCGATGTTCGTCGCGGGCGGCCGCGACGAGTACGTCCATGGCGAGGACGGGTGGACGCTTTCCGCGGCCGACGGCACAAGGGCGGCGCACGTCGAGCACACCGTGGCCGTCACCGACGACGGTCCGGTGGTGCTCACCGCGCCCTAACCTGGCAATTCACTGCCATCGGGGGGAGGATGGCCGGCATGGCCAAGACGCTGAACGGCAACGTCGTCGTGATCACCGGGGGCGCCCAGGGCATCGGCGCCACGACCGCGGCCGCGCTGGTCCGCGAGGGCGCGCGGGTCGCGATCGGCGATCTGGACCAGGCGCGGGCCGAGAAGACGGCGACCGACCTCGGCGGTGATACCCAGGCGTGGGCGCTGGATGTCACCGACACCGCGGCGTTCAGCGCGTTCCTCGACGACGTTGAGCGCCGGCTCGGCCCGATCGACGTGCTCGTCAACAACGCCGGGGTGATGCTGCTCGCGCCACTCGAGGAGGAGGACGACGCCGCGACCGTGCGCCAGCTCGAGATCAACCTGCACGCGGTCGTCCACGGCACGCGTGAGGCGATCCGGCGGATGCGGCCGCGCGCGTCCGGGCACATCGTGAACATCGCGTCGATGGCGGGCAAGGCCGGTTTTCCGGGCGCGGCCACGTATTGCGCCACCAAGCACGCGGTCGTCGGGCTGTCCGAGGCGGTGCGGCACGAACTGCGTGGGTCCGGAGTGGACATTTCGTGCGTGATGCCCGCGGTGGTGCGCACCGATCTCGCGGGTGGGCTGCCCGAGACCAGGCTGTTCAAGTCGGTGCGGGCCGAGGACGTCGCGACGGCTGTCGTCGAGGCGCTCAAGGATCCGCGGTTCGACGTGTTCGTGCCGCGGTCGCTGGACGCGACCGGACGGGTCAGCAGGCTCGTGCCGCGCGCCGTCGCGGAATGGTTCCTGCGTGCCATCGGCGCGGACAAGGTGTTCATGCGGGCGCACTCGGCCGAGCGCGCGGACTACGAGGCAAAGGTGCGGCAGTCTTGAGTGTCACCTTGTCTCCGGTCAGCCTCGCTGCGGCCGCGTCGAACGTCGTCGGCAAACTGCGCGGGGGAGTCGCCGACCTGCGGCCCGTCCCGCGCGCGCTGATCGACCAGGGGCCGAACCGGTCCGTCTACCGGATGACCGGGCAGACCGGCGCGTCCGGCGCCCCGGTGCTGCTGGTGCCGCCGCTCGCGGCGCCTGCGCTGTGCTTCGACCTGCGGCGCGGCTGCAGCCTCGCGGAGCATCTGGTCGAAGCCGGGCGGCGCACCTATCTGGTCGACTACGGCAATGTCGCCTTCTCCGACCGTCGGCTCGGTGTGGAGCACTGGATCGACGAGGTGCTGCCGCGCGCGATCCGGAAGGTCAGCGAGGACGCCGGCGGCCAGGGCGTGCATCTCGTCGCTTGGTGTCTCGGTGGGCTGTTCTCCCTGCTCACCGCGGCTGACCAGGCGGACCTGCCGATCGAGTCGATCGTGACCGTGGCCTCACCTGTCGACTTCACCGCGATCCCGCTGGTGGCGCCGTTCCGGCCGCTCATCGAAGCGACCCATGGGCACCTGCTGACGCCGTTCTACCGGCTGTTCGGCGGCGCACCGTCCTATGTGGTCGGACGGGCGTTCTGGGTTGCCGGGATCAACAAGGAGATCACCAAGCCGCTCGCGATCCTGCGGAACCTCGACGACCGGGATTTCCTGGCGCAGATCGAGGCCGTCGACCATTTCATGGACAACATGATCGCCTACCCGGGCCGTACCTTCGGACAGCTCTACCACCGGTTCTTCCGCGCGAACGACCTGGCCGAGGGTGAGGTGGACCTGAGCGGGCGGATCATCTCGCTGTCGGGGGTGAAGGTGCCGACGCTGATCATCGCGGGGGAGAACGACACGATCGCGCCACGCGCGGCCGTGGAACGGCTCACCGGGCTGCTGGACAATGCCCCGGTCGTGCGGTTCGAGTCTGCGCCGGGCGGGCATCTCGGGGTGCTCACCGGCCGCCGGGCGCGCGGCACGACGTGGCGCTATATCGACAGCTTCCTCGACTCCTGACGGGAACGGGCCCGTTCGACGGCCTTGAGCAGGCTCCCGTTCGGCGTGGCGCCGCGACTGAGCAGGGTGACGGCGTCGGCGAGTTGCGCGCAGGCGTCGTCCACGTCGCGCCGGGCCCGGTTGCGGTCCGCGGTGACGGCCGCGTGCACCAGGGCGGTCACCACGACGCAGCCGTTGAAGGCCTGGAGGACGATCATTTTCAGCGGCAGGCTCGTGTCGGCGAACGGCCCGTGGCCGTGTGCGGCGGCGATGATCGCGATGGTGGAGACGGCGAACGCGCACGGGATCGCGCCGGCCTGCTGGAAGCGCAGCGCGGCCCAGATGAGGAACGGGAAGACCAGGAATAGCAGCGAAGTCGCGAAGTTGGCGACGTAGACGGCGACACCCACCGTGCCGGCGAAGAGCCCGATCGCCTCGGCGATCCGTCCGGCGCTCGCGGTCAGCGGCCACCGGACCCGCCGTGCGAGGAGGATCAGCGGGGTGACCGTGAGCACGCCCATCGCGTCGCCGGTCCACCACACCGACCACGTCGCCCAGAAGTTGCCGGTGCCCCCCGCGACCGCGAGCGCGGCGGAGCCGAGTGTCGCGCTGACGAGCATCCCGGCGAATGCCCCCAGGAAGACCAGCGCGAGCACGTCACGCAGCCGGTCCAGGCTGTTGTCGAAGCGCGTCGCTTTGAGTAGGGAATACGCGGTGACCGGGGCGAGTGTGTTTCCGACGACGATCATCGCGAGTGCCGTCACGGAAGGGCTGAGCGTCACGTTGGCGGCGAGCGCGCCCAGAAGAATGCCGGGGGTGACGCTGGGCCCGCGCAGCAGGAGGGACGCCAGGGCGATTCCGGTCGGCGGCCAGAGCGGGGTGACCTGCTGCCCCACGATTGCCAAGCGTAATCCGAGGAGCGCGGAGAGGTAATACGTCGCGGCGACGACCAGTATCGTCACGGCATATCGGCGCGAATTCTCCATGCCGAGAGAATAGCGCCGGCGTCGCGTGAAATTATTTCCGGAATTCACGGTGGTTTGACTCTGTTCCACAACGCGTGACGACCAGCAGGATCCACAGTGGTCGGGTTCTCCGGCCGCCTACTTCAGTTCGGCGCTCGTCTTCCCCAGCACCCGTCGCGCGACGATGAGCTGCTGGATCTGTTGTGTCCCCTCGAAGATATCCAGGATCTTCGAGTCGCGGGCCCACTTCTCCAGCAACGACTCCTCCGAGTAGCCGAACGCCCCGGCCAGTTCCACGCACTTCAGCGTGATGTCCACGACGGACCGGCCCGCCTTCGCCTTGGCCATCGACGCCTGCAGCGAGTTCGGCTTGCGGTTGTCGGCCATCCACGCCGACTCCAGCGTCAGCAGGTAGGCCGCCTCGTAGTCGGCTTCCAGCTCGAGGAAGGCGGCAGCCGCGGCGTGTTGGGTGTTCGCGGGCTTGTCGTAGTCCACCACGACACCCGCCTCGGTCAGGATGCGCGCCGTCTCCTCCAGTGCCGCCCGCGCGACGCCGATCGCCATCGCGGCCACCAGCGGGCGCGTGTTGTCGAAGGTCTGCATGACGCCCGCGAAGCCTTTCACCTCGGGGCTGCCCAGCACATTTTCCTTCGGCACCCGGCAGTTGTCGAACCGTAGCACCGCCGTGTCGGACGCGCGGATGCCGAGCTTGTGCTCCAGCCGCACGACCTCGAAGCCTGGCGTTCCCTTCTTCACCACAAAGGACTTGATGGCTGCACGCCCGGCGGATCTGTCCAAAGTGGCCCAGACGACCACCGCGTCCGCCCGCTGGCCCGACGTCACGAAGATCTTCTCGCCGTTGAGCACGTACGAATCGCCGTCTTCGACGGCTGTCGTGGTGATCGCCGCGGAATCCGAACCGCAGTCCGGTTCCGTGATCGCCATCGCCGCCCACAGCTTGCCGAATCGGGCCAGCTGCTCGGGGTTCGCGACCGACGCGATGGCCGCGTTGCCCAGGCCCTGGCGCGGCATCGACAGCAACAGTGCCACGTCGCCCCAGCACATCTCGATCGTACCGAGGACCGTCAACAGGTTGCCGCCGTTGCGGTTGCTGTCGCCGGACTCTTCCGAGCGGCGCACACCGGAAGCGCCCGCACCGCCCTCGCCGGACGAGTTCAGCCCGTCCAGCACCGCCGCGAACATGTCCAATTCGGACGGATAAGCATGCCCGGCACGGTCGTACTTCCGCGAGATCGGGCGCAGCACCTGCGACGCGGCCTGGTACGCCTGGTTGATCAGCGCGCCAGCCTTCCTTCCAGGCTCGAGGTTGATCACGGCATATCCCTTTCTACAGAAGAACGACGCCTTCGGCGATGCCGATCGCGCGCAGGTCGCGGTACCAGCGTTCGACGGGGTGCTCCTTGGTGTACCCGTGCCCGCCGAGCAGTTGCACCCCGGCGCTGCCGATCCGCATTCCCTTGTCCGTGGCCAGTTTCCGCGCCAGCGCGACCTCGCGCGAGTACGGCTTACCCTGCTCGGCACGCGCCGCGGCGCGTAGCGTCACCAGCCGCATGCCCTCCAGTTCGATCGCGATGTCGGCGACCGAGAACGCGACCGCCTGCCGGTGGCTGATCGGCTCGCCGAACGCGGTGCGCTCGTTGACGTACGGGGTCACGTAGTCGAGCACGGCTTTCGCGGTACCGGCGGCCAGCGCCGCCCAGCCGAGCCGCGACAGCCGCACCGCGTCGGGGAACGTCTCGGGCGAACCGAGCAGGGACCCCGCGGGAACCCGCACGTTCTCCAGGTGCACCTTGCCGGTCGCCGCGCCACGCAGGCCCATGGCCGGCTCGGGCGACACCGTCAGACCCGCCGTCGAGGACTCGATCAGGAACAGCGCGGGACCGCGGCCCTCGAGCATCGCCGACACGACGAACAGCTCGGCCTGCGCCGCACGCGGGACCAGCGACTTCACGCCGTCCAGCCGATATCCCGACGGCGTGCGTCGCGCGCGGGTCGCCGGCTGGAACGGGTCGAACAGCGGCTTCGCCTCCTGCAGCGCGAACGCCGCGGCCGGCACGTGGTCGCCGACGAACGCGGGCAGGTAGTCGGCCTGCTGCTGCCCGTCGCCCCACAGGACGAGTGCGGTGCTCACCGCCGAGGGCGCCAGCACCGCCACCGCCAGCCCGAGGTCGCCGTGCGCGAGGGCCTCGGCGATCAGCGCGCCGGTCACGACGGATCGCTCCGTGCCCGCGCCGCCGAGTTCCTCGGGAATGCCGATCTGGGTCACGCCGAGTTCGGCGGCCCGGCTGATGAGCCCGTCCGGCGGCGACAGCTTCACGTCGGCCTCGGCCGCGGCGGGACGCACCTGCTCGGCGGCGAACTCGGCCACCGTCTCCACGATCAATTGCTGCTCGTCCGTGGGGGTGAGATCGAACAGGCCCTGGTCGACCGGCGCCGCGGGCCGCGCCGGCTTGCCGGCCCGTGCCACCGACTTGAAGCCGCGGCCGGTCGCTCCCGCCGCGCGGAAGCCGGTTCGTGTGGTCGACGACAGCAGGGCCTGCACCGGTTGCCGCAGGCCGGCCCGGTCGAGCGCCTTGCTGCCGGCGAGCCTGGTGAGCACGGCGAGCCCGACGCCCATGGCGTCGCGCTTCCGCCGCGGTGTTCCGTTGAGCGCTGTCACGTCGCACTCTCCTCAACCATTACCTACTCGTCAGTAGGTTACCACGGCGCCGGGCGGCCGGCCGTCAGCCGAGCGCGGCCCGCAACAGGACGACCAGCTCGGCGGGCAGATTCGGGCGCACCACCGCCCGGCGGGTGCGAGCCAGGTCGTTGGCGATCGTGAGCGCCGCATGCACGATGATCTTCGCTTCCCGGGCGCCAAGGCCGGGCCGCGCGGCGCCGAGCAGGTCCACCCAGCGGCCGACGTAGTCGCGCTGGATCCGCCGGTGTTCCGCGCGCTCGTTCTCGGTCAGGTTCACGCCGCTGATCGAGAACGACACGACCAGTTCGGGTGAGCCGGTGATGGTCCGGACGTAACTCTCCACCAGCCGGTCCAGCGCCTCGGCCTCGTCCGCGCTGGTGCGCAGCACCTCTTCGGCGCGGAGCACGAGCCGGTCGCCCGCACGCCGGCCGATCGCGTCCGCCAGGCTCGCCTTGCTGGGAAAATGCCGGTAGACGCTGGGGCCGGCGATACCCGCCGCGGCCCCGATGTCCTCCATGCTCACGGCGTGGAACCCGTGCTGCCCGAACAGTTCAGCCGCAGCCGAGAGCACCTGCTCGCGCCGCGACGGGGTACCGACGCCGAGGGGCGTCGGAGCGCGCGTAGCGGCCGGAGCCGGGGGCAGGTCCGTCCACAGCACCCGCTTCGCGATGTCGACGAGTAGTCCCTCGAACCGCCGTTTTGCGACCGTCGTGTGATGTACGGATACGCTGCCGAACACGCTCAGTGCCGCCCAGCAGAGCAACTCCGCGTCGGCTCCCGGCAGCTCCGGGCGCACCTCGAGCAGCACCTTCGCCCACGACGTCAGCAGCGCGCTGGACCGCTTCCCGATCTCCCGCTGGTCCTCGGCCGCGAGGTTCTGCTTCTCCCAGCGCCACAGCGCGGCGACGCCGCGGCTTTCGACGGACGCCGCCGCGATGCGGCACAGCAGCTGGTCGACCTGCTCGACGCTCGGCTGCCCGAGCGCGGACAGCGCGTTCGCCGTCGTGGTCTCCATCTCCCGCACCGCCGACACCAGCACGTACGACAGGACCGACTGCTTGTCCGGGAAGTGCCGGTAGAGCGCGGGGCCCGTCAGCCCGGCGGCCGCGGCGATGTCGTTGATGCCCACCCCGTGGTACCCGCGCTCGCGGAACAGCTCGGCCGCGACCTCGGCCAGCTGGGTCTTCCGGTCGCCGGTGCGACGGTTTCGGGTAGTGGTCATGGTGAGCCCACTCTAGCGCCGGTAAATCACATCGCAATAGGTTGACACCTGGGGATTTAGGAGCACTATGTTAGTGAGTATTAGCGTCTCCTAGGGCGAAGAAGGGCCGTCGGCGTGAGCAACGAGGCATACATTTACGAGGCGATCCGCACGCCTCGTGGCAAGAACAGGGGCGGGTCCCTGCACGGGACCAAGGCGGTCGACCTCGTGGTCGGCCTGATCAACGAGCTGAAGGCTCGCCACCCGGGACTGGACCCCGCCGCGATCGACGACATCATCCTGGGCGTTGTCTCGCCGGTCGGGGAGCAGGGCGGCGACATCGCCCGCGCAGCCGTGCTGGCCGCCGGCCTGCCGGACACGGTCGCCGGCGTGCAGCTGAACCGGTTCTGCTCCTCGGGGCTCGAGTCGGTCAACCAGGCCGCGGCGCGCGTCCGCTCGGGCTGGGAGAACCTGATCGTCGCGGGTGGCGTGGAGTCGATGTCGCGCGTGCCGATGGGCTCCGACGGCGGCGCGATCTTCAGCGACCCGACGCTGGCCTACGACACCTACGCCGCACCGCAGGGCATCGGTGCCGACCTGATCGCGACCATCGAGGGCTTCTCGCGTGAGGATGTCGACCGGTTCGCGGTGCGGTCGCAGGACCGCGCCGAAGCCGCGTGGGCAGGCGGGTACTTCGCGAAGTCGGTCGTGCCGGTCAAGGACATCAACGGCGTGACCATCCTCGACCACGACGAGCACCGCCGTCCCGGCAGCACGGTCGAGGGCCTCGGCAAGCTCAAGGCGGCCTTCGCGGGCATCGGCGATCTGGCCGGGTTCGACGCCGTGGCGCTGCAGAAGTACCACGAGGTCGAGAAGATCAACCACGTACACACCGGCGGGAACTCCTCTGGCATCGTCGACGGCGCCGCGCTGGTGCTGATCGGCAGCGAACAGGTCGGCAAGGACCTCGGCCTGACCCCGCGCGCCCGCATCGTGGCCGCCGCGGTGACCGGGTCGGACCCGACGATCATGCTGACCGGCCCCACACCGGCCACCGAGAAGGTGCTCGACCTGGCCGGGCTGACCACCGACGACATCGACCTCTTCGAGCTGAACGAGGCGTTCGCCTCGGTCGTGCTGAAATGGATGAAGGACCTCAAGCTGCCGGACGAGAAGGTCAACGTCAACGGCGGCGCGATCGCGATGGGGCACCCGCTTGGCGCCACCGGCGCGCTGATCCTCGGCACCATGGTGGACGAGCTGGAGCGACGCCAGGAGCGGCGTGCGCTGCTGTCGCTGTGCATCGGCGGCGGCATGGGTATCGGCACGATCATCGAACGGGTGTGAGGACATGACCAACACGATTCGCTGGGACCAGGACTCCGACGGTATCGTCGTGCTGACCCTGGACGACCCGAACCAGTCGGCCAACACGATGAACGACGACTTCAAGGAGTCGCTCGTCCAGGTCGTGGACCGGCTTGAGTCCGAAAAGGACTCGATCACCGGTGTCGTGATCGCGTCCGCCAAGAAGACGTTCTTCGCGGGCGGTGACCTCAACGACCTGATCAGGGCGACGCCTGCGGACGCCGCGAGGATGACCGACGAGACCAACGCGATGAAGGCGCAGCTGCGCCGCCTGGAGACGCTGGGCAAGCCGGTCGTCGCCGCCATCAACGGCGCCGCGCTCGGCGGCGGTCTGGAGATCGCGCTGGCGACGCACCACCGCATCGCGGCGGACGTCCGCGGCAGCGTCATCGGCCTGCCCGAGGCCACGCTGGGCCTGCTGCCCGGCGCCGGCGGCATCGTCCGCACCGTGCGGATGCTCGGCGTCCAGAGCGCGGTCCTCAACGTCCTGGTGCAGGGCCAGCGGCACAAGCCCGCCGCGGCCAAGAAGATCGGCCTCGTCGACGACGTGGTGTCCACTGTGGACGAGCTGCTGCCGAAGGCCAAGGAGTGGATCAAGGCCAACCCCGAGGCCGCGCAGCCGTGGGACGTCAAGGGTTACCGGATCCCCGGTGGCTCGCCGAACGACCCGGCGTTCGCGGCCAACCTGCCCGCGTTCCCCGCCAGCCTGCGCAAGCAGCTCAAGGGCGCGCCGATGCCCGCCCCGCGGGCGATCCTCGCCGCGGCGATCGAGGGCGCGCAGGTCGACGTCGACACTGCGGGCAAGATCGAGACGCGCTACTTCGTCAGCCTCGCCACCGGCCAGGTCGCGAAGAACATGACGAAGGCGTTCTTCTTCGACATCCAGCACATCAACTCGGGCGGTTCGCGGCCCGACGGTTTCGAGAAGTACAAGGCCAAGAAGGTCGGCGTGCTCGGCGCGGGGATGATGGGCGCCGCGGTCGCGTACGTGTCGGCCAAGGTCGGCATCGAGGTCGTGCTCAAGGACGTCTCGCTCGAGGCGGCCGAGAAGGGCAAGGGCTACGCGGTCAAGCTCGAGGAGAAAGCGCTTTCTCGCGGCACCACCACGAAGGAGCAGTCGGACGCGCTGCTCGCGCGCATCAAGCCGACGGCCGACCCGGCGGACTTCGCCGGCGTGGACTTCGTGATTGAGGCCGTGTTCGAGAGCCAGGAGCTCAAGCACAAGGTGTTCGGCGAGATCGAGAACGTCGTCAACCCCGACGCCGTGCTCGGGTCGAACACCTCGACCCTGCCGATCACCGGCCTCGCCGAGGGCGTGCGGCGGCAGGAGGACTTCATCGGCATCCACTTCTTCTCGCCGGTGGACAAGATGCCGCTCGTGGAGATCATCCGCGGGGA
>DATFHB010000068.1:0-17230 GCA_035248845.1 Amycolatopsis sp.
GAGGAACTGGCCGAGGCCGGCGACGTCAAGCTCGACGAGCTGCCCAAGCCGTTCGACATCCACGAGTTCCTCGACCAGTACATCATCGGCCAGGACGACGCGAAGCGGACGCTGGCCGTCGCGGTGTACAACCACTACAAGCGCATCCAGTCCGACGACAAGACCGGTCCGAAGGACTCCAAGGACGAGCCGGTCGAGCTGGCCAAGTCCAACATCCTGCTGCTGGGCCCCACCGGCTGCGGCAAGACCTACCTCGCGCAGACGCTCGCCAAGATGCTGAACGTGCCGTTCGCCATCGCCGATGCCACCGCGCTCACCGAGGCCGGGTACGTCGGCGAGGACGTCGAGAACATTCTGCTGAAGCTGATCCAGGCCGCCGACTACGACGTGAAGCGCGCAGAGACGGGCATCATCTACATCGACGAGGTCGACAAGATCGCCCGCAAGTCGGAGAACCCGTCCATCACGCGGGACGTCTCGGGTGAGGGCGTGCAGCAGGCGCTGCTGAAGATCCTGGAAGGCACCACCGCCTCGGTGCCGCCGCAGGGCGGGCGCAAGCACCCGCACCAGGAGTTCATCCAGATCGACACCACGAACGTGCTGTTCATCGTGGCGGGCGCGTTCGCCGGTCTCGAGAAGATCATCAACGAGCGCGTCGGCAAGCGCGGTCTCGGGTTCGGCGCGGATATCCGCACCCGCACCGAGATCGAGGAGAGCGACATCTTCTCCGACACGATGCCCGAGGACCTCATCAAGTTCGGGCTGATCCCGGAGTTCATCGGCCGGCTGCCGATCGTGGCGAACGTGACCCACCTCGACAAGGAGTCGCTGGTGCGGATTCTCACGGAGCCCCGCAACGCGCTGGTGAAGCAGTACAAGAAGTTGTTCGAAATGGACAACGTCGAGCTGGAGTTCACCAAGACCGCACTCGAGGCGATCGCGGACCAGGCCGTGCTGCGCGGCACCGGCGCCCGCGGGCTCCGGGCGATCATGGAAGAGGTCCTGCAGCCGGTGATGTACGACATCCCGAGCCGCAATGACGTCGCCAAGGTCGTCATCACCGAGCAGACGGTGCGCGAGAACGTGAACCCGACGATCGTGTCGCGGCAGCCGTCGCGCCGCCGCAGCACCGAGCGTGGCGAGAAGTCCGCGTAATCGGCCGGTTGGTCCATGCGGCGGTTGTGCCCTCGATAAGCTATCGGAATGAGCGTCGAGGGGGCGGGCCCCCACCACGGGGCCGAACCGGGCACTGCCTCGCCGGAGCCAACCGGTAACGAGGATGAGGTCGTCCCGGAGCGCCGGGATGTGCGTGGGATCAGCGATCTGACGTACCGCATCATCACGCCGTACCTGAGCAATCCGCTGCTGCATCGCGCCGTGTGGATCGCGCTGGTCGCGCTGACCGTGGTGTGCGTCGTCGCCGTTCCGGTGCGCCTGTCGGCGCTGCCCCTGATGCCGATCCCGCTCTTCGCGGCCGCGTACTACGCGCTGCGCCGCGCCCGCGCCGCGGGCGAGGACAACCGCGCCCTCGTGGTGTGGTCCCTGACCCTGCTGGCCACCTTCCTGCTCGGCTTCTGGCTCCTCTCCACCGCCGCCCGCTGGCTGACCTGATCCGCGAGTTGAGGTTTCCACGCGCGCGAGTTGAGGTTTCCGAGCGGGCGAGTTGGGGTTTCCACGCCGGCGAGTTGGGTTTCCGAGCGGGCGGGTTGAGGCTTCCCGCCAGGCGAGTTCGCCCCTGAGCGCGTGTTCCAGAACCGCGGCGCGCGCGGAAGGTTGGACTCGACGACGTGCAACCCTGGACTCGCGCGCCTGGAAACCCAACTCGCGCGCACGGAACCCTGGACTCGCGCGACGGGAAACCTCAACTCGCGGGTCAGGGCTGGGTGTGTTTACCGAGGAAGGTGAGCACGCTGGGGACCACGGTCCGGTTGAACGAGTCGCCGTGCTTGCCGCGTGCCGTGTAGGCGACCGCGGGCCGGGTCGCGGCGATGTACTCCCGCGCGCCCTGGATGAACGAGTCCTCGGTGCCGCACCAGATGCCGGTCGGGATGCCCGCGGTCGCGTCGAGGTGCTTCAGCGGGTCCATCGACGCCCAGTCCGCCTCGTCGTGGAACGCGTCCCGCTTCGACATCTCGTTCCACGACAGGATCAGCGCGGGCGCCAGGAGCGCGACCGCGTCCACCGGCTGACCGCGCTCGGCCCGCCGCCGCGCGTACAGCATGGCGCCGAACCCGCCCATCGACATGCCGGTGGCCGCGAACGGCTGCCCGTCGGCGCCACCGAGGCCGCGGCGCCGTAGCCACTGCGGCACCTCGTCGAGCAGCATCGCCATCGGGTCGTCGTCCGGATGGTTTTCGTGCCAGTAGTTGTCGCCCCCGTCGACCGCGACGAGCCCGTACGGCGGCACCGCGTGTCGCGCCACCTGGCTGTCCAGTTCGGCGAGGGTGCCGGTGGGAGCCGCGGTGCGCGCCCGGCCGTGCAGACCGTGCAGCAGCACCGACATCGGCAGGTTCGCGGGCGGGTTCTTGCTCGGCAGCAACGTCACCAGGTCGACGTCGCGCCGCCGTGCCTGCGACCACACGCGCTCGACCCTGGCGACCCCCAGCTGGCTGACCGGGGTGGTGGACGTGACACCCAGCGCGCGCTGCACGGCCCCGCTGAACGGCAGCACGCCGCTGGCGGTGCCCGCGGTGAACCCGGCGATGCCCAGGCCCGACGCGCCCGCGATCAGCACCGAGCGGCGGCTGAAGCGCCGCCGCCTCGGCCCGTTGCCGCCCGCGTCACCGTGATCCACAGGGACATTGAAGCCTATGGCCGGACCCCGTTCCAAGTGTCAGGACGCGCTGATGGCCTCGAGTACGCGCTGCTCACCGGTGTAGAGGTTCATGCTCGCGCCACGCAGGAAGCCGACGAGCGTCATGCCGTTCTCCTCGGCGAGTTCCACCGCGAGCGACGAGGGTGCGGAAACCGCTGCCAGGAAAGGGATCCCGGCCATCGCGGCCTTCTGCACCAGCTCGAACGACGCGCGCCCGGACACCAGCAGCCCCACGTTCGTCAGGGGCACCCGGTTTTCCAGCAACGCCCAGCCGAGCACCTTGTCGACCGCGTTGTGCCTGCCGACGTCCTCCCGCACCGCGAGCAGCGTTCCGTCCGAACGGAACAGTCCCGCGCCGTGCAGGCCGCCGGTGCTCGCGAAGACTTTCTGCTGCGTGCGCAGGGTGTCCGGCAGGCCCGCCAGCACCTCGGGCGTCACGGTGAACCCCGAGTCGCCGGGGGAGAAGCGGGTCTTGAGCCTCACCGCGTCCAGCGCGGCCTTGCCGCAGACGCCGCATGAGGAGGTGGTGTAGAAGTTGCGCTCGACGCCGGTGGCCGGCGGCGGAACCCCGTCGGCGAGCGCGATGTCGAGCACGTTGTAGGTGTTGCGGCCCTGGTCGTCGACGCTGTTGCAGTAGCGCGCGGTGGACACGTCGGCGGCGGAGCCGATGACGCCTTCGGAGAGCAGGAACCCGTGCGAGAGCTCCACGTCGTGACCGGGCGTGCGCATGGTGACCGCGAGTGAGCGGCCGCCGACCCGGATCTCCAGCGGTTCCTCCGCGGCCAGCGAATCCGGGCGCCGCCGCTGCCCGTCGGCGGACAGCATCCGGACCGTGCGCCGCACCGTCACTCGGCCCATGTCGGTTTCTCCCGTCTGCTCACCACCCAGACTAGGCCAGAAGAGGGCCGCCACCGAGCGAGGTCTGCTCGGTCGCCTGTGCCACGCGCTCGGCGGGCTGCTCGGCTCGGCTGCGACAAGACGAACGTGACCGGCATGGTGGACCGCTTGGAGCGCAAGGGTTTCGTGGCGCGCGAACGGGACAGGCAGGATCGCCGCGTGACCCCGGGTCGTGCTGACGGACCGGGGATGGGCGCTGCGGGACCGGATCCGGGCCGAGTTCGGCGATGGCCTGGCCGGTCGCTGTGCCGCTTTGTCGACAAAGGACCAGGCGGACCTGCTCCGGTTGCTCAGGGCACTGGCGGCGCCGGGTTCGTGATCCGCGCGGCGCTCCGGTGCTCCAGCCGGAGCACGATCGCCTTGGAGACCGGGGTGTTCGATTTCTTCGCCACGGAGTCCAGCGGCACCAAGGCGTTCGCCTCGGGGAAGTACGCGGCGGCGCAGCCCGGGGCGGTCGGGTAGGCCACGACGCGGAACGCCTCGGCGCGGCGCTCGCTGCCGTCCTCCCATTCGGACACCAGGTCCACCAGTTCGCCGTCGGCGAACCCGAGTTCCGCCAGGTCGCCGGCGTGCACGAGCACCACGCGCCGACCGCCCTCGATCCCGCGGTAACGGTCGGACAGCCCGTAGATCGTGGTGTTGTACTGGTCGTGGCTGCGCAGCGTCTGCAACAGCAGCCGCCCTGCCGGCACCGCCGGGTACTCCAGTTCGCTGGTGGTGAAGTTCGCCTTGCCCGTGCCCGTGCGGAACTCGCGCGTGTCGCGCGGCGGGTGGGGCAGCACGAACCCGTCCGGCTGCCGCACGCGCGTGTTGTAGTCCGTGCAGCCCGGCACGACGCGGGCGATGCGGTCGCGGACCCGGTCGTAGTCGCCTTCGAACTCGCGCCACGGCACGGCGTGGTGCTCGCTGAACAGGGCGCGCGCGAGCCCGCAGATGATCGCGACCTCCGACAGCAGGTGCTCGCTCGCCGGCGCGAGCCGGCCGTGCGAGGCGTGTACCGACGACATCGAGTCCTCGACCGTCACGAACTGCTGCCCGCCGGCCTGCGTGTCCCGCTCGGTACGGCCCAGCGTCGGCAGGATCAGCGCGGTCCGGCCGTGCACGACGTGCGACCGGTTGAGCTTCGTGGACACGTGCACCGTCAGCTCGCACGAGCGCAGCGCGCGTTCGGTCGCCTGCGAGTCCGGGGTCGCGGCGGCGAAGTTGCCGCCCATCCCGAGGAACACCTTGCCGGTGCCGTCGCGCATCGCGCGAATCGCGTCCACCGTGTCGAAACCGTGCCTGCGCGGCATCGGGACGCCGAACTCGGTTTCCAGCGCGGCGAGAAACGTCTCGGGCATCTTCTCCCAGACGCCCATCGTGCGGTCGCCCTGCACGTTCGAGTGGCCGCGCACCGGGCACAGGCCCGCGCCGGGCTTGCCGATCATGCCGCGCAGCAGCGCGAGGTTCGCGATCTCCTGGATCGTCGCGACGGCGTGCCGGTGCTGCGTCAAACCCATCGCCCAGCAATAGACGGTGCGCTCCGACTCGGCGACCATGCGCGCGATCTTCACGATCGACTCGTGGCCGAGGCCGGTGGCGCGGTCGATCTCCGGCCAGTCGATTTCCTGCAGATTCTTGGCGTACTCGGCGAATCCGTGCGTCGAGGCTCTGATGAACTCGTGGTCGAGCACAGTGCCGGGTGCCGCGTCCTCCCAGGACAACAGCAGGTGCCCGATGGCCTGGAACAGCGCGAGGTCGCCGCCGAGCCGGATCTGCGCGAACTCGTCGGCCAGGGCCGTGCCCTTGCCGGCCACGCCGCGCGGGTTCTGCGGGTTCTTGAACCGCATCAGCCCGGCTTCCGGCAACGGGTTGACCGCGATCACCTTGGCGCCGCGGCCTTTCGCCTCCTCCAGAGCGGACAGCATCCGCGGGTGGTTCGTGCCGGGGTTCTGGCCGACGACGACGATCAGGTCGGCCCGGTGGACGTCGGCCAGGCTCACCGAGCCCTTGCCGATGCCGGTGGCCTCGGACAGCGCCGCGCCCGAGGATTCGTGGCACATGTTGCTGCAGTCAGGCAGGTTGTTGGTGCCGAACGAGCGCACCAGCAACTGGTAGAGGAACGCGGCCTCGTTGCTCGTGCGACCGGACGTGTAGAAGATCGCTTCGTCCGGAGTGGACAGTGCGCGCAGCTGTCCGGCGATGAGTCCGAACGCGCCGTCCCACGAGATCGGTTCGTAGTGCGTCGCGCCGTTGCGCAGCACCATCGGCTGCGTGAGCCGGCCCTGCTGCCCTAGCCAGTAGTCCGTTTTGCCTGCAAGGTCCGAAACCGCGTGCGCGGCGAAGAACTCGGGTCCCACCCGCCGTTTCGTGGCCTCCTCGGCGACCGCCTTCGCGCCGTTCTCGCAGAATTCGGCCATCTTGCGGTGCTCGCCGTCGGCCGCCTGCGGTTCGGGCCAGGCACAGCCGGGGCAGTCGAACCCTTCGCGCTGGTTGAGCAACCGCAGTGCCCGGACCGTGCGGCCGGTGCCCATCTGCTCGACGCTGCGTGCCAGCGAAACGGCCACGCCCGGGATGCCGGCCGCCCACTGCTTGGGCGGGTGGACCTGGATCTGGGATTCGTCGATGTCGTCGGAGGGCGCGTTACGTGTCACTCGGCTATCCTGCGCCGCCGCCCGCCTTTTCGCGAGTGCCGCAGACCGCGGTCGAGAACGGTCACCGCGAGCAGCAGGACGCCAATCACGATGAGGGCCACGCCGAGGTGGTGCAGCCCGGCGGACGACACGTGCGGCCCGAAACACAGGGCGATCAGCGTGGACGCGGCGATCGCGCCCAGGTACTGCGCGGTGCGGAACAGGCCGCTGGCCGTGCCCATGACCTCGGCGGGCACCTGCCCGTAGAGGGCAGTCTGGTTGGTCACACTCGTCAGTCCCTGGCCGAGCCCGAACACCATGGCGAGTCCGGCCAGCGCCACGACGCCCGTGCCCGTCCCCACGAACAGCAGCAGCACCGACCCGGCGAGCAGGGCGAGCGAATTGAGGATCAGCCGGATCCGGATCCCGGTCGGCTTGCCCGAGGCCGCCGAGGCCAGCACCGCGACCGCCGACATCGGCAGCAGCAGTGCGCCCGCACCCGACTCGGACAGGCCGCGCGCCGACTCCAGCCACTGCACGTAGCCGAACATGATCGAGTACACGATGAGGAACGCCAGCGCCTGCCGCAGGTAGGTGCGCAGCAGCGGCCCGTTCGCCCCGAGCATGCGCAGGTCGATGAACGGCTTGCGCGCGCGTAGTTCCACCCCGGTGAACGCGCCGCCCAGCAGGACGGCTACTCCCAGCAGGTAGAGGTCGCTCACGGCCGGTTCCATCACGAACAGGAGGACCGCGAGCAGGGTCGCGGAGAACAGTGCGATGCCCGGCACGTCGATGCGCTCGCGGGTGAGCGTCGCGGCATCGTCGCGCGGTACCCAGAACAGCGCCAGGAGCAGGGCGATCGCGGCCAGCGGAATGTTCACGGCGAAGATCGAGGGCCAGCCGAACACTCCGATCAGCGCGCCGCCGAGCGCCGGGCCGACCACCATGATCGTCTGCGACGACATCGCGAGCACCGACAGGATCCGGCTCGGCACACCCTGCCCGGCCGCGTCCGCGCGCTTGCGCAGCACGGCCATCGCGGCGGGGAAACCCGCGCACGTGCCGATGCCCAGCACCACGCGCACCGCGATCAGCCAGTCCAGCGAGAACGCGAGCAAACCGCCGATACCGGCGAGCATCACGATGGCGGCGCCCGCGAGCAGCACCCGTCGTGCGCCGAACCGGTCCACGAACAACCCGACGACGGGCTGGCCAACGGCGGTGGCCAGGTACAGCGACGTGATCAGCCAGGCCGTCCGCTCCGGCCCGGCGCCGAACGTGTGGCCGATGGGCACCAGCGCGACGGCGATGAGGGTGGAGTTGATCGGGTTGAGGACCGCGCTGGCCACCAACGGGGTCACCAGGCGTGCACCGACAACGGTGTGGGTTCGGGTCGCGACTTGCTGCCCCGTGGTTCTCAGCCTCCTACTGCTGGGCCAGGCGCTCCAGCACCGGTAGCGCCCTGGTGACGGTTGCGCGTTCCTCGGCGGTGCAACCGGCCAGCTGCTGCGCGAGCCATTCCTCGCGATGCTGGTGCACGCCGCGCACGGTCTTCTCGCCGAGGTCGGACAGCGCGATCATCATGCGCCGGCCGTCCCGCGGGTCGCGCGTGCGCGCGAGGTAACCCAGCTCGTCGAGCGCGCCGAGGGTGGCGCCCATCGACTGCTGGCGGACGTGCTCGGCGCCGGCGAGCTGGGTCTGCGTCTGCGGGCCCTCGCGGCGCAGCCGGGCGAGCACGGCCGACTGCGACGGGGTCAGCACCTCGGCGTTGTCGACCTGGCGCAACCGGCGATGCAGCTGCCCGATCACGCCACGCAGCCCACCGGCGAGCCGTGCGACCTCGTTCGGAACGCGGGTCATATGCACAGCCTAGGCTGAGGAGTCTGGCCTGTGCTAGTTGCAGTTTCCCGGGTCGGTGGGTGCCGGCTGGTTCGGGTCGAAGACGCCCGGGGTCACCGACGGGTTCTGACCGGTGAAGTCGTGTTCGCTGTAGCTCGGGGTCAGGTAGCCCTTCTTGGCGGCGTCGCAGGCCATCGAGTAGGTGTAGCCCGACCAGCCGTCCAGCCACAGGCCCGCGCTGGCCTTCGTGAAGGGCGGCGCGGTGCGCATCGCGTAGTCGCTGTCGAAACGCTGGAACGCCACGAAGTCGCTCGGGCCGCTGATCGCGCCGTTGCCGGGATCGAAGGCGTAGGCGACCACGTAGCTCACGTGGAGCAACAACTCGCCACGCTCGCCGGACCTGAGCGTGATGACCCCGTTGATCCGCGGTGCCGCGGGCAACAGGTGGTAGCCGTCCGCGAGAAACGTCACGGTCGCCCTGCTGTGATCTGGGTCGGCCACGTCCGGGCGGAGCTGATCGCGGTCGTCCGGCGCGAACAGTGCGAGGTACTTGTCCGTCTGGTGGTTGACGAGTGTCGCGGGGTCCAGTGCGGCGACGTTGATCGCCTGCTTGACCTCGTCGACTGCGGTGGCGGTCTGCTGCGCGGTGAACGTGCCTACCTTGGCGGTGGGCGGTGCCGTCAGCCCGGCGATGCCCTCGGCCCAGTTCTGTGCCGGCGTGTCGTTGAACGGGTGGTCCAGATCCACCTTGGCGTAGACCGCCAGGTCGGTGGGTGCGGTCGTCGTCGGGGTCACCGCCGAGATGTCACCGGTGTACTGGTCGGAGCTCGCCTTGCCCCAGCGGTAGAGGCCGTACCCGGCGCCGGCCAGGATGACGAGAACGGTGAGGGGGACCACCACCCGGGTGGCCCGTCTGCGGCGGCGGCGCGTCGCGCGCAGTCCGGTCCACGCCTCCTTCTCGGCGTGGCGCTGCCAATCCGGATCCATCAGCTCCGGGTGATCTTCCAGACCGTCGTTGCTCACGCACGAAGATCGCGGCCACCAGGTGATTGTTACGCCATCCGTTGTGATCTAGGCAACACCTTTCGGGTGGGCTCGCTTGGCGAGCGCGCCGGCGGCGTCGTGACCACGGGGGTCAGCTCAAGGTCGCGGCGATGATCCCGGCCATGCCGGCCATGCCGCTGAAGAACGGGTGGTACGCCAGGGCGTAGGGCTTGGTGTACTGGCCGTTGATCCACGGGTGCGCGGCGCAGGCGTCGTGGCCGAGCGACGGCGTGAAAGTGTCCACATAGGACGACTTGCCGTCCGCTGCCACGGCACCGGCGACCGCGTTGTCGAGCGCCACTTCGACGCTGTTCAGCCACGGGTAGTCGCCGTCGGCGAACGGCAGGATGGCCGGGCAGGTGCCCGAAGGCGGCGCGATGCGCGGGTACCCGATCGCCAGCACCTTCGCCTGCGGCGCGCGGGCGTGGATCTCCGACAGCACCAGCGTGATGTTGCCCTGCGTGCGCGCGATCGCGGCCTTGAGCGTGTCGACGCCGTTGACCGTGAAGTGGCGCTGGCACGGGTTGCCTGTCGGGTCGCCGGCCCGCAGCCCCGGACAGGTGCCGATGATGCTGCCGAACACGTCGTAGTCGTTGCCACCGATGCCGAGCGTGACGAGGTCGGTGCCCTCGCGCAGCGCACTCAGCTGCGGCGGGTTCGGCCCGAGCAGCACGCTCTGCGGCCCGGTCATGTTCGAGGTGTTCGCGCCGCTGCAGCTGACATCGGTGTAGGACCGGACTCGCAGCCGGAAGGCGAGCTGCGCAGGGTAGTTCGACGTGGACCGGAAGCAGCCCAGCGGATCCAGCCGCTGGATGGGGATCAGCGGTCCGGCCGTGTAGGAGTCGCCGAGCGCGACGTAGTCGATCTGACTGGCGGCGGAGGCCGTCAGCGCCGAGGAAAGGACGGTGCACACGGCGAGGACAGCGACTACGAGGCTCCGGCGAGCGCGCATGACTTCTTCCTAGTCCGGTCCCGGGCCGGTGTGCGCCGCCGTTCGAGTGGCATCGGGCCGAGTCACCCCACGGGGTGACGGCGGCGCCGTCACCCCGTGGGGTTGCGGCGGCGTGCGAGGTCACGGGCCGACGGCCCGCTTTCGATGATCTCGCCGAGCAGACAGACGAGCGCCTCGTGCCCGCGGGGCCCGATGATCTGCGCGCCGACCGGGAGCCCGCCGGACAGTCCCGCGGGAACCGACAGCGCCGGGTGCCCGCTGACCGCGGCGAGCGCGGTGCACCGGTAGTAGGCGCTTTCGATGTCCTCGTCCCGGTCGCCGACGCGGACGGTCGGCGAGTCGGCCGGCGCGGCGGTCACCGGCACCGTCGGCAGCAGCAACGCGTGCACCTCACCGAACGCGGCGTCGGCCTCGTCGCGGATCGCGGCGGCCAGCAGGCGCGCCTGCTCGTAGTCCGAAGTGGACACTTGCGATCCCTGTCGCAGCACGTCGATCGCTCGCCCGGCCAGTCCGTCGGGCTCCTCCTGCCAGGCACGCCACCAGTTCCGCGCCGATTCGTACAGCATCGTGGTGTACCCGGCGCCCCGCGCGTGCCGGCGGGCGAGGGGAAGGTCGATGTCGACGATCTCCGCGCCGGCGTCCCGCAGCGTCTGCGCGGCTTCCTCGACCAGAGCCAGCACCCCGGGGTCGGCCTTGGTGCCCCACAACGACGACGGCCGGCCGACGCGCAGGCCCGCGACTCCCGGCGGTGCCGGTTCGGCCGCGCCGGCCATCAGCTCGTGGATGCGCAGGCATTCGCGCGCCGTCAGCGCCATCGGACCGACGGTGTCCATCGAAGGCGCGAACGGCATGATGCCGTCCATCGGGATGCTGCCGTGGGTCGGCCGTAGCCCGGCGACGCCGCACAGAGCCGCCGGGATCCGGATCGAGCCGCCGGTGTCGGTGCCCAACGCGACCGGCGCCGCCCCCGTCGCCACGGCGACCGCGGACCCGCCGCTCGACCCGCCCGCGTCGCGCGCCGGATCCCACGGATTGCGACAGCCCGGGGTGCGCACCGACCACGCCAGCTCGGGCACGCTCGTGCGGGCCACGGCGAAGTACCCGGCGGCACGCAACGGCGCCCAGCACGCGGCGTCCGCGGTCGCTTCGTGATGCCCCAGACCGGGCGTCCCGCACGAGACCCGCTGGCCGCGCACGTCGATCAGATCCTTGACCGCCACCGGCGAACCGCTGCCGAGGTAGGTCTCCACGAAAGCCCCGAGCCGCATCGCATCCACGGCGGTCACGGTAATCGATCCCGCGACCGTGGGCCCCGACCTGCCGGAACGGACACGTCCGTAGACTCGCAGGCGTGGAAGAGGAGTACCCCGCGGAGCTGTCCAGCGGTGACAACTTCGTGGCCGGCCCGCTGCCCGACGAGCCCGACGAGGCTGAGACGGTCGACGTCGCAGCGGTCGAACGCCAGGCCAGGCAGGACTTGCTGCGGGTCGAGGCGGAGCTGAACCAGCGCTGGCCCGAGACCAAGATCGACCCGTCGCTGGACCGGATCGCCGCCTTGGCCACCGTGCTCGGTGACCCGCAGAACACCTACCCCGTGGTGCATGTGGCCGGCACCAACGGCAAGGGCTCCACCACGCGCATGATCGACGCGCTGTTCACCCGGATGGGCCTGCGCACCGGCCGCTACACCAGCCCCCACCTGCAGCTGGTCACCGAGCGCATCGCGATCGACGACACCCCGATCCCGCCGTCGAAGTACGTGTCCGTCTACCGCGACATCGAGCCGTACGTGCGGATGGTCGACGCCGCCGGTGGCCCGCCGATGAGCAAGTTCGAAGTGCTCACCGGGATGGCCTTCGCCGCCTTCGCCGACGCGCCGGTCGAGGTCGCGGTGATCGAGGTCGGCCTCGGCGGCAGGTGGGACGCGACGAACGTCGCCGACGGGCAGGTCGCCGTGATCACGCCGATCGCCGTCGACCACGTCGACTTCCTCGGCAGCGACATCACCAAGATCGCAGGCGAGAAGGCCGGCATCATCAAGCCCGGCAGCGTCGCGGTCATCGCCGAGCAGGATTCCGAGGTGCAGCGCGTGCTGCTGGAACGCGCCGTCGAGGTGGACGCCACAGTGGCGCGCGCCGGCCACGAGTTCGGCGTGCTGCGGCGCGAAGTGGCGGTCGGCGGGCAGATGCTGAGCCTGCAGGGTCTCGGCGGCGTGTACGACGAGATCTTCCTGCCGCTGCACGGCGTGCACCAGGCGAACAACGCGGCGCTCGCGCTCGCCGCGGTCGAGGCGTTCTTCGGGGCCGGCAAGGACCGCCAGCTCGTGATCGACGTCGTCCGCGAGGCGTTCGCCGAGGTCGAGACGCCGGGCCGGCTCGAACGCGTCCGCGCGGCACCGACGGTCCTGCTCGACGCTGCGCACAACCCGCACGGCGCACGGGCGCTGGCCGCCACGATCAGCGAGGAGTTCGCGTTCCGCAAGCTCGTCGCCGTGGTCGGCGTGATGGCCGACAAGGACGCGCGCGGCATCCTGGAGGCGCTCGAACCGGTGGTGTCCGAGATCGTCGTCACCACCAACTCCTCACCGCGCGCCATGCCGCTCGTCGAGCTCAACGACCTGGCACTGTCGATCTTCGGCGAGGATCGGGTCGTCGCCGAGCAGCCGCTGGACGCCGCGGTGGAGACCGCGGTCGCGCTGGTCGAGGAGATCGGCGACGGCGACGAGCCGCTCGCGGGCGGCGGCGTGCTGGTCACCGGGTCGGTCGTGACCGCCGGCGAGGCCCGCACGCTTTTCGGGCGGGAACCCGCATGACGCCCGAGCAGACCCCCAAGCCACCGGCGAAGGACCCGATGAAGTCCTTCCGCGGGGTGATGGCCGGTGCGCTGATCATGGAAGCCATCACGGTCGGGCTCGCCGTGCCGGTCGTCGCCCGGCTCGGCGGCGGGGTCGGCACCGGCAAGGGCTGGGCGGTGATCGCGATCGCCGTCGCGTGCGTGGTGTGCTGCGGGCTGCTGCGCCGCCCGTGGATCGTGCCGGTGATCCTCGCGTTGCAGGTCGCGCTGATGGCGTTCGTCGTCGCCATGCCGGCGGTCGCCGTGATCGGCGTGCTGTTCCTCGCGTTCTGGCTGTGGGCGCTATGGCTGCGCCGCGACGTGGCGCGCCGGATGGCGGCCGGGAAGCTGCCCAGCCAGCAGCAGTAGGGCCGCGCAGGCAGGGCAGGCCCGGCCGTTAGGCTGCGCACACCGTTTCTGTCAATGAGAGGTAACGAAAGTCGTGAGTGAACGCACGCTGGTCCTGGTCAAGCCCGATGGCGTGAAGCGCGGTCTCGTCGGCGAGGTCATCTCCCGCATCGAGCGCAAGGGCCTGACGCTGGCCGCACTCGAGCTGCGGAACGTGGCGCGTTCGATCGCCGAGGAGCACTACGCCGAGCACAAGGACAAGCCGTTCTTCGGCGACCTCCTGGAGTTCATCACGTCCGGCCCGGTCGTCGCGCTCGCCGTCGAGGGGCCGCGCGCCATCGCGGCGTTCCGCCAGCTCGCCGGAGGCACCGACCCGGTCGAGAAGGCCACCCCCGGCACCCTGCGCGGCGACTTCGCGCTCGAGACGCAGTACAACCTGGTGCACGGCTCGGACTCGCCGGAGTCGGCCGAGCGCGAGCTGAAGCTCTGGTTCCCCGATCTGTAGCGGCCGTTCCGGTCCGGGGCATCGCGTCCCGGACCGGTAAACGGATCGATTTCTGTCGGTGGCCCGTCCTACGGTGAAGACGTGGACGAGGAACCGCCCCTGGTACGAGCCAAAGCGCTGGTGAAGCGCTTCGGCGACTTCGAGGCCGTCCGCGGGATCGACGTCGAGGTCCGCCGCGGGGAGGCGTTCGGCTTCCTCGGGCCCAACGGCGCGGGCAAGTCCTCCACCATGCGCATGATCGCGTGTGTGTCGCCGCGCACCGACGGCGACCTCGAGGTGCTGGGCATGGACCCGGACGTCGCGGGCCCGCGCATCCGCGCGCGGCTCGGTGTGGTGCCGCAGCAGGACAATCTCGATGTCGAGTTGACCGTCCGGCAGAACCTGCAGGTGTACGGCCGGTACTTCGGGCTGTCCCGGGCGCAGACCCGCCGCAAGGCCGCCGAGCTGCTGGAGTTCGCGCAGCTCGCCGACCGCGCCGACACCGAGGTCGAGCCGCTTTCCGGCGGCATGAAGCGGCGCCTGACCATCGCGCGCTCCCTGGTCAACGACCCGGAGGTGCTGCTCCTCGACGAGCCCACCACCGGGCTCGACCCGCAGGCGCGGCATCTGTTGTGGGACAGGTTGTTCCGGCTCAGGGCGCAGGGCGTCACGCTCATCGTCACCACTCACTACATGGACGAGGCCGAGCAGCTCTGCGACCGGCTCGTCGTCATGGACCACGGCCGGATAGTCGCGGAGGGTTCCCCGGCCGACCTGATCGCCCGGTTCTCCACCCGAGAGGTGCTCGAGCTGCGGTTCCCGCCAGGGGAGCAGGCCCCGGTCGAGCAGGTGTCGGATCTCGCCGAACGTGTCGAGGACCTGCCGGACCGCCTGCTGCTGTACACGGCGGCGGGGGAGTCCGCGCTCGAGCAGGTCCACGCGCGCGGCGTACGGCCCGTGTCGAGCCTGGTACGGCGCAGCAGCCTGGAGGACGTCTTCCTGCGGCTGACCGGCAGGACGCTGGTCGACTGATGATCGCGTCCACGGGAAGGGTCGTCGGGTCGTGGCGCGCGGCCTGGCTGCGGGTGGAGGGGCACTGGGCCTGGTACCGGCGGTACTGGAAGTCCAATCTGTACTCGTCGGGACTGCAGCCGCTGTTCTTCCTCGCCGCGATGGGCCTGGGGTTCGGGTCGCAGGTTCAGCAGGGGCCGGCCACCGATGGGCTGCCGTACCTGCAGTACATCGGGCCCGCGTTGCTCGTCGCTGCGTCGATGCAGTACGCGGTGGAGGAGTCCACGTACCCGGTGCTGTCGGGGTTCAAGTGGCAGAAGGACTACCTGGCCGTCACCGCTACCCCGATCACGCCCGGGCAGGTGCTGGGCGGGCACTTGGCGTGGGTTTCTCTGCGGCTGCTGATGTCCGGCACCGTGTACGCGCTCGTCGCGTTCGCCTTCGGCGCGTGGCTGAACGCGGGCGTGCTGCTCGTCGTGCTGGTGGGCGTCGTCACCGGGCTTGCCTGCGCCGCACCGGTCACGGCGTTCGCTGCGACGACCCACGACGAAGGCGTGCGGTTCAACTCGCTGTTCCGGTTCGTGGTCATGCCGATGACGTTGTTCGCCGGCACGTTCTTCCCGATCGAGCAGATCCCCGCCGCGGTGCGGTGGCTGGCGTGGATCTCCCCGCTGTGGCATGGCAACCAGCTGGCGCGCGGCGTGACCCTCGGCGGCGTGAGCCCGTGGGCGATGGCCGGGCACCTGGCGTTGCTCGCGGCACTCTTCGTCGTCGGAGCGCTCCTGGCGCGCAGGTACTTCTACCGCCGGCTGGTGGCGTGATGAGCGTGCTCGAACAGCAGCGGGTGGGGCTGTTGCTGCGCATCCTGCCGCCGGGCCTGTACGCGGGCCGGGCCAGCAAGCTCGTCGAGCGGTCCGCGCTCGCCTACTCGCGGATGTGGCTGGTGTTCCTGTCCGGGGTGTTC
The DNA here is from genome assembly GCA_035248845.1 of Amycolatopsis sp. Lineage (GTDB taxonomy): Bacteria > Actinomycetota > Actinomycetes > Mycobacteriales > Pseudonocardiaceae > Amycolatopsis_E. The sequence continues at coordinate 15,799 of DATFHB010000068.1, forward strand.
GAGCCGCTGTTCTATCTGGTCGCCTTCCAGATCGGCTTCGGCAAGCTGGTGAGCGAGGTCGCGGGCCCGGACGGCAGGCCGATGAGCTACGTGGCGTTCGTGGCGCCCGCGCTGCTCGCGTCGTCGGCGATGAACGGGGCGATCTTCGACTCCACGTTCAACGTGTTCTTCAAGTTCCGCTACTCGAAGACCTATGACGCGATGCTCGCCACCCCGATCGGCCCGCTGGACATCGCTGTCGGGGAGATCTCGTGGGCCGTGCTGCGCGGCGGCCTGTACGCGGTGGCGTTCTTCCTGGTGATGCTCGGGATGGGGCTGGTGACGTCCCCGTGGGCGCTGCTGCTCATCCCCACCGCGCTGCTCGTGGCGTTCGCCTTCGCGGCGATCGGCATGACCTGCACGACCTTCCTGCGGTCCCCGTCGCAGTTCGACTTCATCAACCTCGCCGTGGTGCCGCTGTTCCTGTTCTCGACCACGTTCTACCCGCTGTCGGTGTACCCGCCGCCGCTCCAGGTGATCGTCCAGTGCTTCCCGCTCTACCACGGCATCGAGCTGATGCGCGAGTTCGCGGTGGGTTCGCTGAGCTGGGGTTTACTGGGTCATCTGGCGTACCTGGTCGCCCTCGCGGCGGTCGGAGTCTGGGGCGCCGCGCGCCGCATCACCCACCTCCTGCTCCGCTGACCGCGGGGCCGCCGCGGCTCGCCCGGGAGGAGCGCGCGCGGATGTGCTGGCGCCCGGTGTGGGATACTCAAGTTGGCAGCCGTGCCCGGGACGTTCGCGTTTGACGGTGCGTATCCGGCCCGGATGCCCGGTGACGTGCGGGAAGAGCACCACGTCGTCGCCGCCCGCTGGGCGGCTCGACGATGTGGGAGGCGGAGTGGGAAGCCGCCGGCCCGGCCGGCACGTGGCCGAGCAGACCTGCCGTGGCGGGCCGCCGGAGATCCGGCGCCGTCGCGGCGCGAGAGGCACAGGATTCCCGTCGGCGGTGACCACCCCGGCGGAACAGGACAGGAAGGTGGCCCCTGCGCGGCCGCGTCCTTCCAGCGTGAAGCTGGCAGACGCGCCCGGGGGCGAAGGAGATACATGTCGAACGAGGAAACGCCCGCCGGCGCCACCGGCGGGACCATTGACGCATCCACCAACCCGCTGGGCGAACTGCCGCCCCGGGTGCGGGTGCACGCCCTGGCGAAACTGCTGGGCTCGAACAGTCGCGACGTGCTCGCGAAACTGACCGAACTGGGTGAAACGGCGCGCAGCGCGCAGTCGAGCGTGCCGCGCGAGGTCGCGATCAAGGTGGCCGAGGCGCTCGCCCCGGCCGCCGAGGGCAGTGCACCCGCGGCCCCGCCGGAGCCCGCTGACCAGCCCGCAGTGGTGGGCACGGCCGAGTCGACCACCCAGGCGGCGAGCAGCCCTGCTGCTGAGGCGCCCGAGG
>DATFHB010000069.1:0-122972 GCA_035248845.1 Amycolatopsis sp.
GGTTCCGGGGAAGCCGGGGGCGGCAGTGTCATGCAAGCCCTCGAAGGGCGACCACAAAAGGCCATCACCCCGGCTTCCGCCTAGTTCCTACCACAAGCCCCATCCAAGAGCCTGCACGGAAGAGGGTGCACTAGTGACCACATCAGCATCAACCCGGCGGCGAATACGTTGCCATGCACCTGCGCGATCGTGATCTTGCGAAGATTGCGCCAGCGCCGCGTGTTCTCGAAGAAGTAGTGCCACTCCTGCAGCATCCGTTTCTCGCTACCCTTGCGGGTGCCGCCGTTGATCGCCACGGTCGGATGCTGGTCGGGGCCCGGGCCATACTCCGCCTTGGATACCGTCGAGCCCACATCGTGCCCGGCGGAGAACATCTTGCCGACGCCTCCGAGGATCACTACGCGGACCCCGATCGTCGGCCTCGGCTTCGAGGAAGGCGTCGTGGAGCTCGACGAGCATCCCCCGGTTCTGGGCGTTCTGGCGTTCGGTACGGTCGTGCGTCCGGCGGACGGTACCGGGGCGGTCATCCTCTACCTACGCGGCCGCCAGGTCTCCCCGGCCGACTCCGGATCGGCAAGCGCATCAGCGGAGCAGCTGGCTCGTACGACGGGGAGCACGGTTGTCTGTGCCCGTTACCGGACCGCCTTCCCCGACGCGCTCGACGATGTCCATGCGACATACCAGCACTACGCGAACGCGGGAGGAGGAGTCGTCGTGGTCGGCGAGCGCATAGGAGCCGGCCTCGCCGCCACTCTGCTGGTGCGATTGCGCGATTTCGGAGCCGCCCGACCTCGTTGCGCGGTACTGGTTCTCGCGCTGCTCGACCTCACCATGCAGGCAAGAAGCCTGCAGTTCAACGCGAGCGCCGACCCGGCGTTCGACGTCACCGTGCTCCGCGAGCGCGCTACCGGATACGCCGGCGACGCCGTGCTCACGGAGCCGCTGCTCAGCCCGGTCTATGCGAACCTGCACGGGTTGCCGCCGGTCCAGCTCCTCGTCGCGGGCACCGACCCCCTGCTCGACGACTCGCTGGCCTTCGCCGAACGTGCCGCCCGCTCGCGTCTTGCCGTGGACCTGCGGGTCTGGCCCGACATGGCCGACCTGCGTGCGGCGAAGGTCGCCGCGATGACCGAGTTCATCCAGACTTGGGCGCACGCGACGCACCACACCCCGGAGACGCTCCCGGGGTAAGCCGGCCCCAGCCACCCGTGAAGCTGACAGGCCCAGAGTGAGGACAGACGATGACAGACGGCAGCACGGCAAGGATCACGCACTGGGCGGGCAACCAGCCGTACCCGGGCGCAGCCGCGCGGTCGCACCGGTGACGAACCCGGCGACCGGCGCGGTCACCGGCAACGTGCTGCTGGCCGACGTTCGCGATGCGCGGCACGTGATCGCGGCCGCGGTGGCCGCGTTCCCGGCATGGCGCGACAGCTCGCTGGCCAAACGGACCGTCGTGCTGTTCCGCTTCCGCGAACTGCTCAACGAGCGGAAAAACGAGCTGGCCGCGCTGATCACCGCCGAGCACGGCAAGGTGCTCTCCGACGCGCTCGGCGAGGTCACCCGAGGCCAGGAAGTCGTCGAGTTCGCTTGCGGCATAACGCATCTGCTCAAGGGCGGATTCAGCGAGAACGCGTCCACGTCAGTGGACGTGAGCTCGCTGCGCCAGCCGCTGGGTCCCGTCGCGGTGATCTCGCCGTTCAACTTCCCCGCCATGGTGCCGATGTGGTTCTTCCCGATCGCGATCGCGGCCGGCAACACCGTGGTGCTCAAGCCGAGCGAGAAAGATCCGTCGGCCTCGCTGTGGCTCGCGCGCCTGTGGGCTGAGGCCGGTCTCCCCCGACGGGGTGTGCAACGTCCTGCATGGGGACAAGGTCGCCGTCGACGAGTTGCTGACCAACCCTGGGATCAAGGCCGTGAGCTTTGTCGGCTCCACGCCGATCGCCCGCCACGTCTACGAGACGGCCGCCAAGGCGGGCAAGCGGGTCCAGGCGCTCGGTGGCGCGAAGAACCATGCCGTCGTGCTGCCGGACGCCGATCTCGACCTGGCCGCGGACTCGATGGTGAACGCGGGTTTCGGCTCGGCGGGCGAACGCTGCATGGCGATCTCCGTTGTCGTCGCCGTCGGCGAGATCGGCGACGAGCTGGTCGCGCGCATCGCAGACCGGGCGCGGGCAATCTCGACCGGGGACGGCGCCGCCGGAGCGGAGATGGGACCTCTGGTCACCGGTTCGCACCGCGACCAGGTCCGGGCCTATGTGAACCAGGCCGAGCGTGACGGCGCGAAGATCGTCGTCGACGGCCGCGCCGTGGAGCCCGACGGCGATGCGGACGGCTTCTGGCTCGGCCCGACCCTGCTCGACCACGTCGGCACCGGAATGTCGTGCTATACCGACGAAATCTTCGGCCCGGTGCTGTCGGTGCTTCGCGTGAGCACCTATGAAGAGGCGCTGCAACTGGTCAACGCCAACCCGTACGGCAACGGCACAGCCATCTTCACCAACGACGGCGGCGCCGCGCGGAAGTTCCAGAACGAGGTCGAGGTCGGGATGGTCGGCATCAACGTGCCCATCCCGGTCCCGGTCGCCTACCACAGCTTCGGGGGCTGGAAGAACTCGCTGTTCGGCGACACGCACGCACATGGCACCGAGGGAGTGCATTTCTTCACCCGCAGCAAGGTCGTCACGACCCGGTGGGCGGACCCCAGCCACCGGGGCCTGAATCTCGGCTTGCCGCAGAGCATCTGAGCCGGCCGCAACCGCCGCTCCCCCGAAATCCGGCGTGTTGCCACCCACCATCACCGAACGCCCCACAGTCCGATGAACACTGTAGCCGCTGATGTCCACAGTGGACTCATGTGGACCAAGGACGCCGACGAGATCCTTGACCGGATTGCTGACGCGAGCGACTGGGGATCGTGACTGCGGTGCCGCGTCGGCGCCTCCCGGCCCGCGGACAGGTACCGAAACACCCGTAACCACTGTGTCCGGTCATGGCGTGCGTGGCGGGAGCGGAATCTGCCAGGTGACGACCGTGCCGAGGTTGCGGCCGCCGGTGCTGGTCAGCGATCCGCCCAGCCCGCTGGTCTGCTCGGTCATGGTGCCCAGTCCTCCGCCGTGCGCGCCCTCCGCCGTGCCGCGGCTGTCGTCCTCGACGCTCGCGACCAGGTGGTGCGCATCCACATCGACGATCACGGTGACCTGGGTGGCGCCGGAGTGCCGCGCCACGGCCGACAGCGCCGCACGCAGCACCGCGAGCAACTGGTCACCGATGTGCGGATCGACGACAGCGTCGAGTCCGGGGGGTACGCGTGACACCGTCGCAAGGCTCATCGACTCGGCGGCTGTGGTTATGAGGTCCTCGATCCGCTCCCGCAAGCTCGGCTGATCGTGGGGCGGGGCTTGGATACCGAACACGGTCGTCTGCAACTGCCTGGCGACCTCGTCCAGCTCCGTCACGATCTGCCGGCCCCGGCGTGCGACCACCTCACGCTGCGCGATCTTGATCGTCGCCGTCAGGTCCATGCTCAGTCGGAAGAGCCGACTGACAACCGACTCGTGCAGGTCCTTGCCGATGCGCTCCCGATCCTCGAGCACCAGCAGACGCGCCGCCTCATCGCGCCGCCGCGCCAGCTCGAGCGCCAGCGCAGCCTGCGCCGCGAACGGCTCGAGCGCACGGACGACTCCGCTGGTCACCACATCACGGCCGACCCGGGTGACCGCCGCGAGCACGCCCCGCACCTGCTCCCCGTGGCCCAGCGGCACCAGTGCCGCCGCACCGACCCCGACGTCGGTGGGTAACCCCGCTGCCCGCGCGACCTCGCTCGCGACCTCGGTCATCAGGGAGCGACCGCTGCGGTACACACGCACGCTCAGCGGTTCGGGCTCGCCCCCGGAAACCTGCAGCCGCAGCGCGCGGAACGCCTCGGCCCGGTAGCCGCTCGCGGCCGCCGGGACCAGATGCTCACCGTTTTCGTCGGGTACCAGCACGACGACCTGATCAGCGCCGGCGATCTCGCGCGCGCGATCCGCGATCAGTTCCAGGACCTCCCCCGTCGGCGCGTCGGCCAGCAGGGCTGTCGTCACGTCCGACGTCGCGGCGAGCCGCTGGTTGATCTGCTGCACCTCGCGGCTGCGCGCGTAGACCTCCGCGCGCATGGCGGCGATCTCGGTCTCGTCACCCGAGGTCAGGTCACGCAGGACGTCCGTGACCTCCTCGACACGATGCAGGATCAGCCCGACGGACCCCGCGTCGTCGAGTACCGGCATGTTGACCGGGCTCCAATACCGTTGCTCGATCATTCCGGGCCGGTCGGGCACGGTTACGTCGTAGCGCTGCAGGGCCATCACATGGCGCTCCCCGGTCTTCAGCACTCGCTGCAGCGACGCGCGCAGCGCCCGGGCCCCCTGGGGGTCATCGGGATTGTCGGGAAACGCCTCGAGAATCGGGCGACCGGCCAGCTCCGCGTTGGTGTGGCCGGACACCCTCTCATAAGCCTCGTTCACGGCGAGGATCACCAGGTCCGGCGACAGCACCGCCATCGCCGAAGGCCCGGCGCGGAACACCGAGGCGTAGTCCACGGACGCCATAGCCCTATCTTGCCCGTTCAGCGGCGGATCGACTGGTGGGTGACGCTGAATCCAGCGTCCTGTGCTGGCACGAGGTATGCCACGGCTGGGCCCTCAGCGGCGATGATGTTGAATGCCGGGCATGTCGCACCCGAATACCACTGAAGAACAGCCGTCACCGCCTCAGCCGCAGGCCATGACCACGAAGCCCCGGGCAGGCTCCGGCCTGCTGGCGACCGCGATCCTGTTCGCCGGTATCGGTGGAGGGTTGCTGGCATGGCACCCATGGGACAAGAACATGCTGCAAGTGCAGGAGCGACCCAAGGACCCGCAGCACATCACAATCCAGAAAGTCGGCGAGCAGAGCGACCCGACCGAGTCCGACTCGGACCGACCGGTCTACTGCATGGCCAACGAGACCGGCGGCCTGTACTGCATGGTGATGCCCAACCGCTACACCGGTATCCAGGAGGAATCGCGCTGAGCGGGCGCCTGGTTCGTTGACCAGCTCCACAGAGACCACGCGGGGCATAGGCGTGGGCTACGCGCGCGAAAGTTCGAGCACAGGAATAGTGCGGACGCCAGCAGTACGGCGTGCGAACTCGGCAAAGCCTGGGTAGCGCCGCCCTTGCTCGGCGTAGACGCGGTCGCGTTCAGCGCCGGTCACGTCGCGGACGGTCACCTGGTACGTCTCGGTTCCGCGTTCGACACGGCCTTCACCGGCGGCGGTCAGGTTGTCGTACCACTCCGGGTTGGTCGGTGCTCCACCCTTGGTCGCGAAGACGAAGATGATGTCCGGCTCGGTGCCGTGCGGGAGGTACATCAGCGGGTTGATGTACCTCCCGCCCGCTTTTGCGGCCGCGGTGATGCAGCAGGACCAGCGGGGCACCCTCGAAGGCCCCGCCGACCCTGCCCTCGTTCGCTCGGAACTCCGCGATCGTCTTCCCGTTCCGGTCGAGCGCGTCGCTCATGTCGGACTCCCGTCGTTCCCGATCCGGGGCGTGCGCTGGGACCGGGTGCCCGATGGCCCGCCGGCCGCCCCGACGAGCATGGCGGTTCTCGGCTCCATCCTCAACACAGCGGCCTTCGCGTCGCGGCTCCCGGTCGCGTTCGCTGTGCTGGGCCTGGCCGTCACGATCGCGGTCGCGGTCGCAGTGTGCGGCAATCGGCCTGCGCGCGTCGCAGGCCGGGTGAGGGAGGATGAGCCGGGGTGATCGGAGGGGCTGATGGCCGACGGGGATCGCGACGGCTGGCACTTGACCGGGCGTGCCCCGGTGACGTTCGTCGACCGGATCCGCGGGGACGGGTCGGTGCTGCGGCTGGGGTCACGGCGCCACCGCAAGCATCTCAGGCCTGCCCGCGAGTCCACCTGGTGGGCGCCGGGGGCGCGCGGCTGGTGGATCGCGGTGCTGTTCGCGGTGGGCTCGCTGCTGTTCGCGCTCGGTGCGGTGCACGGGTTCGCCGACGCCGTCGGCGCCCGTTGGGACAGCGTCACCTATTTCGTCGGGTCAGTGTTTTTCACCGCGGCGTCGTTTCTGTCCTATCGGGAGTCGGTCGATGCCTCCGCCCCTGGGCTGAATCCCGGGCATCGGCGCCTTGTCGTCTTCCAGCCGCGGCGGGTCGACTGGTGGGCGACCGCGGTGCAGCTTGCCGGCACGCTGTACTTCAACGTCAGCTGTGGCGTCGCGATGGTGAGTAGCCTGTCCGCGACCGCCGTGCACCAGCATGTGTGGCGGCCGGATGCGATCGGGTCGGCCTGCTTCCTGGGATCCAGCGTCCTGTCCTGGTACGAGGTCTGCCACGGCTGGGGAGCCTGGCGTCCTCGCTTGTATTCCTGGTGGATCACGCTGGCCAACCTGGTCGGGTCCGTCGCATTCGGTGTGTCCGCCATAGCCGGCTATGTCAACCCGGTGACCGGCGAGGTGCACAACGTCGAACGGGCCGACACCCAGACCCTGATCGGCGCGATCTGCTTCCTGATCGGCGCCGTCCTACTGCTTCCCGAACGAACCGAAGAACCCCCGCGGTAGTCGCGTGACTCAGTCCTCCATAAGCTCTGCGGGACACCCGCACCCGGTCGGGCTTGATGGGCGGCTGCGCGATGTTCGCACATCAGCCCTCCAGCCGCTCCACGGGCGTCCAGAGGCTGGGCAGGTTCACCACGATGCCTTCCTGGCTGCTTCGGGCGATGATGACGACCGCGTCCTCCGCGCCGGGGTTCTCCTCCCGGTGCGGGACGTAGGGCGGCACGAAGACGTAGTCACCCGGCCCGGTTTCGAGGCGCACCTCCTCGTCGCCGTCCGCGAAGACGAACACCGGATGCCCGGACTTGATGTAGATGGCGGTCTCCGCCTCGCCGTGGTGGTGATCGCCGGAGTTGGTGGCCGGACCGACGTGGGTTTCCCCCATCCACACCTTCTCCGAGCCCACCGTCTTGCCGGACACGCCCTCGAGCCGACGCATGCCGGCGGTCTGCGTCGTGTCGCCGGAGAGCTCACTGCCCTTGATGTGCCGCAACGGCCGGTGCCAGTGGTCGGTCATGCGAGATTCCCTTCTTGACTCACCAGGTGCTGGACTCGACCGAGCTCACCGGGACGAGCTTGTTGCCGAGTGTCTCCGGGAAACTGTGCGGAATGTCCACCACCTCACTGTAAGCCGCATCGAGCACGTCGTCCGGAACCGCGATGGCGGGGTCGCGTAGAACGCGGTGTAGTCATGCGCCCGCCAGGTTGCGTCCAGGGGTGTAGCGGTTCTCCGGGATCGGCAGGCCCAGGTTCTCACGCAGGGTCGAGCCTTCGTACTCGGTCCGGAACAGGCCGTGCGTCTGCAGCAGCGGCACCACGCCGTCGGCGAACCGCTCCGGGTCCACGTTGTTGCGGAAGGCGAGGCTGGAATCCTGGAATGACCGCCCGTTGCTCGGCGGCCCCGCTGAACAGCCGCCCGCTGCTGACCGCCGTCGATGCCGTAGGTGGCGCTGGTCGAGTTCGACGGATCGCGCCCGGGAATTCGCGAACCGGCGGCGATCGAGCTTCGAAATCGTCCGTTGTGGACCGACACACCGATCTTGACTTGTCACCCCAGGTATATAAGGTCCGAACCGGAAACACGGTATACGGCTCAAGGAGCTCACGACGATGCCGGGTGCGGGAGCGCCTCCAACCGGGAATGGTGAACGGGGCATGAGCGGCGGTCGAACGCACGGATACTCCGCGGGTCACCCGGGTCCGGTGGCGCGAGCTCATCCCGGCATTCTTCGGGCGCGCGGGCCGCTGTGGACGCGTGTCTTCGGGCACGGACTGGACAAGGGGTCGGGATGAAGCTCAACGCGTTCGAACGCGCGGCCATGAACAATCCGCTGCGTGCCGCGCATCAGCATTACCGCGAGGCGGCCTGGTTCCGGCGGCTCGCCGGCGGAACGCTGTCCGGGCAGCAGGTGCTGGAGGTCGGCTGTGGCTGCGGGGTAGGCGTGGAGGTGCTGATGGACCGCCTCGATGCCGCCGAGGTCACCGCATTCGACCTCGACCCGGCCCAGGTCGAGGCCGCGCAGCGGCGGTTGCACGGCCGCACGGACGGGCCCGTTTCGCTGTCCGTGGGCGACGTCTGCGAGATCGAGCACCCGGATGCCAGCTTCGACACCGTGGTGGACTTCGGGATCATCCATCACGCGCCGGACTGGCAGACCGCGGTCGGCGAGATCGCGCGCACCCTGCGGCCTGGGGGTCTGCTGCTGTTCGAGGAGGTCCCCCGCTGGATGCTCGACACGTGGGCGATGCGCACCCTGACGGTGCACCCGCGCGAAAACCGTTTCGAGGCAGCGGAGTTCGCCGAGGAGCTGGCGCGGCACGGGCTGCACGGCACCGGTCGCCTCGAGCGGCGGCTCGGCGGGTTCCTGTTCGTCGGCGCCGCGCGCAAGACCGGCTGAGGGCCGCATTGTTGGTTGGTGGCAAAGAAATCGGCGGGAGTTCCGGCAGCCGTTGTTGTCCCGTCACCATCCGGCCATCTCGCAATTAGCCCTACCAATCGCCATATCGTTTCCTCCGATCACATCGGGTACCGAGTCCGGCTACGATCGGTTCGGCGAGACTTGGTTGGGAGAGACGTGACACGGTTCATGCGCCGCGAACGGCAGACTCTCGAAGAGGCAATGCCCGGCCTGGACGAATGTATGGCCGATTTTCCCTTGGCGGCATTGGAAAGCCCGGAAAGTCCCGGACTCGACTTGTTCCGGAAATGCGGCGGGCCAGGGTTGCTGGTGCCGCCGGAGCACACCGGGCTGGGCGCGGACCCGGTGTGCGCCGTGCGGGTCCAGCGGGCGATCGGGTCCCGGTCACCGTCGCTGGCCGTCGCCACCACGATGCACCATTTCTCGATCGCCAGTTTGGTCGAGACCAGCGCGCGCAGCTCGGGATTCGAGTGGATGCTGCTGGAAGCAGTCGCGCGTGACCGTTTGCTGGTGGCATCCGGGTTCGCGGAGGGACGGACGGGCCAGTCGATCCTGGCACCGACCATTCGGGCGCAGGAGCGCGACGGCAAAATCCTGCTGAACGGTTCGAAAAAACCGTGCAGCCTGGCCAGGTCCATGGATCTGCTCACCGCCTCGGTGGCGCTGCCCGCGGAAAACGGGACGGGCACCCAGATGGCCGTCGCACTGGTTCCGAAAGGCACCCCTGGCCTGTCGGTGCAACCGTTCTGGAACAGTTTCGTGCTCGCCGGCACGGAAAGCGAGGAGGTGGTTCTCCACGATGTCGAGGTGCCGCCCGATCTGGTCGTCCGCACCGATGTCAGCGCCGAGCAGCCGCTGGACGACCTGCAGACGACAGGGTTTCTCTGGTTCGAGTTGTTGATGTCCGCGTCCTATCTGGGCGTGGCGAGCGCTCTGGTGGAACGCGTACTGGCCTCCCCGCAGACGGATGCCGGAACGCGCGCCGGTGTACTCATCGAAGTCGAAGGCGCGATGACCGGTATCGAAGGCGTCGCCAGGGCGATGATCGCAGGCCTCGACGGCGAGGAAGCGCTCGCGCACGCTCTGCTGTGCCGCTACGCCACGCAGGAGGCGATCGGCCGCGCCGTCAGCCGGTGCGTGGAGGCTCTGGGCGGGATGGCCTACATCGGCTCCGATGACGTGGCCTACCTCGCCGCGGCGTCCGTGGCACTGCGCTTTCACCCGCCGTCGCGAAGCCGGATGGCGGAACCGCTGTGCGACTACTACGCGGGAAGTCCGATGCGTGTGCCCTGACTCGGCCCTGCTGCCCGACGTGACCTGTTTTCGGCCGTCTCGAGGAGACCTGTGAGCACGATGGCTCATCGTACGATCTTGCTGACCGGTGCCAGTGGCGTGGTCGGCACCGCGTTGCTCCCGCTCCTGGCGGGTCACCGGGTCATCTGCCTGGCACACCGCAACATCCCCGAAGCCGGCGAAGTCGTCACCGGCGATCTGCGCAGCCCCGAGCTGGGACTGGACGCGCGCACCCGGCGACAGCTCGCGCGGGAGGTCGACGTGGTCATCCACTGCGCCGCGATCACCGACTTCGCGGCCGATGCGCGGGCCACCTTCGAGTTGAATGTGGACGGAACCGCGAACATGCTTCAGTTCGCCGGCGACGCCGGTGCCCTACTGCATTACGTGAGCACCGCGTTCCTCGCCCGCACCGACGTCAGCCGCGGCGACGTCGGGGAGGCCGCCGCGGATCCCCGGATCTATCTCGCCTCCAAACGCGCCGCCGAACAGCTCGTCCGCGACAGCGGGGTAACCGCGACGATGGTGCGCCCGTCGGTGGTGGTCGGCGACTCGGGCACCGGTGCGATCGCCAAGTTCCAGGCCCTGTATGTGCTCGCCGCGTCCGTGCTGCGGAATACCTTGCCGCTGGTGCCGTTGCTGCCGGACGCCCGGGTGGACCTCGTGCCCCAGGACATCGTCGCCCGCGCGATCACCGCGGTCGTCGAACACGACATCCGCGGTGGCGAAGTGTGGGTCACCGCAGGGCAGCAGGCGCTGACCGCCCGCGCCGTCGTCGACCTGGTCGTCGACGCGGGCACCCGAGCCGGGATGAACGTGCGCGCCCCGCGGCTGGTGGACCCCGAGATGGTCGACCGGCTCGTCCGGCCGGCGTTCCTCGAGGACCTTCCAGCCGCGACCCGGCGGCGGCTCGACGACCTGCTCGCGATGAGCGCGCTGATGGCCGCCGCCGAGCCCTTGCCCTCGACTGTCGCGGAGCTCCCCGGGTCGCGGCCCGTCGAGACGGACGCACTCGCCTCGGCGTTCGACCGCTCCGTCGGCTACTTCATCCGAGCCATGGGATGGACGTCCGGGGAGAGCGCGGCATGACCACCGGTGTCGATCAGCAACACGTCGCCGAGCTGTACCGGAGACACCTCAGCGTCGGTCGCGCCCGGCTGTCCTCCCTGACGGGCGGCGCCACGGAGGTCCGGTCCGCCGGGAGCCGGGTCCACGACGCGAACGGTGTGGAGTACCTCGACTGCGGGGGCTACGGCGTGTTCCTCGTCGGACACTGCCACCCCCGAGTCGTCGACGCCGTCGTGGCGCAGGTTCGCACGCACCCGCTGGCGACACGACTGCTGTTGGAACCGACCGCGGCCGCCGCCGCGCAGGCTCTCGTGGCGGTCGCGCCGCCCGGCCTGCAACGGGTGCATTTCGCGAACTCCGGTGCCGAGGCGACGGAGACCGCGATCAAACTGGCCCGGGCGCTCGGCAAGACCCAGTTGGTCTCCGCGGTGAACGGGTTCCACGGCAAGACGTTCGGCGCCCTCAGCCTGACCGCGAACAGCCTTTACCAGGACCCGTTCCGGCCGTTGCTTCCGCAGGTGTGCCATGTGCCCTACGGCGACCGGGCCGCGCTCGAAACCGTGCTGGCGAGCGCGCCGGGTGAGGCCTGTGTGGTGGTGGAGCCGGTGCAGGGCGAAGGCGGCGTGGTCCTGCCGCCTCCCGGATACCTCCGGCAGGTCGCTTCGTTGTGCCGCAGCCACGACGCATTGTTCGTACTCGACGAGGTGCAAACCGGACTTGGCCGGCTGGGGCAATGGTGGGGCGCCGATCGCGACGGCGTGGTGCCCGATGTGTTGCTGGTGGGCAAGGGCCTCAGCGGCGGCGTGATTCCCGTCGCGGCCGTATTGGCCACCGAGGAAGCCTACGCCCCATTCAACAAGGATCCCTTCCTGCACAGCTCGACATTCGCGGCCGCACCGGTGGCGATGGCGGCGGCGGCGGCCACCGTCGCCACGATCCGGGAGGAACGTCTGGTGGAGCGCGCAGACGAGCTCGGCCGCCGGCTCCTGCCCGCGCTGCGGCACGTCTTCGCCGCACACTGCCCCCACCTAACCCTCGCCGTGCGCGGTGCCGGCCTGCTGATCGGCATCGAGCTGCGCGACGAGCACATCGCCGGAGAGTTCGTCTTGGAGCTCATCAACCAGCGGGTACTGGTCAACCACTCGCTCAACGCCCATCGGGTCATCCGGCTGACACCACCGGCCGTGCTCACCGATGCCGAGGCCAACTGGCTGCTGACCGCGTTCGCGGCCGCCGCACGGACCGTGGCCGCCCACCACGGCAGCTCGCCCGAGTGATGGGGAGGACCACCAACAAATGAGACGTGTCAGGCTGGAAGCTCTCGTCCCGAATGCCGACGCGGGTACGGTATTCGAACGGATCAGCGACTTTCCGCGCTACGCCGACTACACCGACGCCGTCCGCGAGGTGCGTGTCGGCCAGGTGGACGGAAAGCTGGTGAGCTCGTCCTGGTCGGTCAACTTCCGCAACGGCGTGCTGTGCTGGAGCGAGCGCGACCGCATCGACGCGGACGCGCTGCGTATCGACTTCGAACAGACAGACGGGGATTTCGACCGTTTCGACGGTGCCTGGCAGGTTGCCCGCGTGGGCGAAGACGTGACGGTGGTCTTCGTCGCCGAGTTCGATCTGGGCATGCCCAGCCTGGCCGCCATCATCGACCCGATCGCGGAGCGGGCACTGCGCGACACCATGATCGCGATCATGCGCGGACTGCTGGGACAAGACATCGTCTTCCTGAGCGACACCCCCGACCTCGCAACACCTGCCCCACGCACCAACCCAACCCGATCGTGATTGGTGACGACAACATGGCCTCCGGATCCCCTGTCCCGCAAACGAATTCCGCGCCGCCGGGCACGCCGGCGTTCTTGACCGACTACGCGCCGACCCGTTTCCGCCGGGCCATCACTCCGTTTTCCCGCGTGCCCGCCACGGCCCGCATGGGCGAGAGCTGGCACGTCGCCGCGGAGCGCGCCGGGTCGCAACAGGTGGTCGTCGACCGTCCGGCCGACATCGACCCGGCCGGTCCGGCCGAACGGGACTACGCCGGATGGGCGACATTGGTCGACCAGGCCGCCGGCTGGCTGTACGAGGCCGGCGTGCGGCCCTGGGACCGGGTGGCGATCCTCAAGGCCAACCACCTGGACGTGACCCTGCTCGGCTGCGCCGCGGCGCGGCTGGGCGCCGTCCCCGCCATGCTCGCCTGGACCCACACCCCGGAGTTCGCCAAGGCGATGCTCGCGCGGCTGGAGCGCCCCTTCCTGATCACCGACCGGGCGCAGCTGGCCTCCTGTGCGCTCGACCCCGAAACGCTCGCCACGCTGACCGCCCGCACGATTTCGGTGGACGGCAACGACGACCGCCCCGACGTGGTCGCACTGGACGACCTGCGAGGCGCCGCGGCCGCACCCGTGCGGCTGCGGGCGGACGAGGAACCGATGGTGGTTACCCACACCTCGGGCACGACCGGCGTCCCGAAACTGGTCATGCACTCCGCGAACTCGATCTACTCGCTGGCGCTCGTCGAGGCCGAGCGGTGGCCGCTGCTCGCACTGCGCTCGACCGACACCATGGCCTACTGCGACCCGTTCTGCCACCAGCGAATGGCCACGGCGCTCGCGGCCATGGCGACGGCGACCCCGCGCGTGCTGATGCTGTCGCAGCCGCAGTCGCCCGCAGTGCTGCAGCTGCTTCAGGACAACCTGCCCACCGTGGTCGAAACGCTGCCGAACATCTATCTGGCGTGGGAAGAGCTCGCCCGCGACACCACGCGCCCGTTCCGCAATGTGCGCGTGTACATCAACTCCTTCGACGCCATCCACACCCGCACGATCCGGACATTCCTGGACGCGACCGACCGGCGCCTGCCGCTGTGGGTGCAGTCCTGGAGCCAGAGCGAGGCCGGGGCGATCGTCATCCGGCCCTACGTGCGCTCCTCGGTGCGCCGCCGCGGTCACCGGCCGCCGCCCACCCAGGTGCTGGGGTGGCCGGTGCCGTTCCTCGGCAAGATCCGCGCGGTGGACCCGGACACCGGCGCCGAGGTGCCCCGCGGTCAGGTCGGACTGATCGAGATCGCCCAGCCCGGCCGCTGCCTGGCCTACGTCGGCGAACAGGACCGGCACGACCTCAAACGCGACGGCTGGTGGTGGAACACCGGCGACCTGGGCATCATCAACCGGTTCGGCGCGGTCCGCCTGGTGGACCGGGAGATCGACCGGATACCCGGCGCCAGCGCCCTGGAGCTGGAAGACGTGCTGCTCGACCGGCTCCCGCACACCACGGAGGTGGTCATCCTCGCCGTCGACGGCAAGCCGCCGGTGCCGGTGCTCAGCATCGCCGACGACGTCCCGCTCGATCAAGCCGAGTGGGCGCGGGCGGTGGCCGACCTGCCGGAGCTGGCCGAGCCGATCCAGGTGCGCTGGGACGAGTTCCCGCGCACCGCCACCTGGAAGATCCGCCGCGTCGCGCTCCGCGAGCAGCTCTTCGCCGGCACCCGCGCCGTCGGCATCGGCCGCTGGACCTGACGTCGCGGGGCGGCGCGAGTCCGGTTAGGACGGCCGGGAGCCCCGATACCGCACCGTGTACCAGCATGACGCGCGTCCGGGCGCCCAGCGTCGCACCCCCTCTTCCCGGCTGAACGACGGGCCGATCCAGGCAGCCGTGTCACCCGTCCAGCAGGCGGGCCAGCGCTGCCCGGGCCGTCGCGTCGCGTTCGGCCAGCTTGCCGAGCTCGTCGGCGAGGAGCGTGAGCCATTCGTCGATGCTGATCGTCTTGCGGCTGATCACCACGTCCCGGACCACAGTGCGGACTTCGGCGTCCACGCCATGTTTGCCCTGGCGCAGCTCAAGGTCACGATCGTGGCCGCGGACCCGCACCGCGACCGGCTGGCCGGACCGGCCGGCCATGCGGTCCGCCACGGACTTGCGGTAGTCGACCTCCACCATGCCTTCGGGCAGGGCGTCGCCCAGCGTGTGGGTGAGCACCCGGGCGTAGGACTCTACATCCGATCGGTCGGCACGCAGCGTGGCGATCACCAGGTGCATGTCCCAGCCGGGACCGAGTTCGCCGGTCACGAGTCCACCAGGGGCAGCACCAGCTGCGGCTTGCGAATGATGTGATCCTCGCGCAGCGGGCGGACCGCCGTGCCGATGGCGAAGAACTCGGTGGTGTGGCCGCCCCAGCGGTGCGGCAACGACAACAGCTGCACACCGACGATGCCTTCGGCGTGCAAGGCTTCCGCTTCCGCCTGCATCCGGGACATGGCGAGCTCGCGAGCGTCGTAGAGCGCCTCGGTGAACTGTGGGACCTCGACGTTCTGGCCGATGTTGCCGACCGCCTGCCAGAACCGCTGGTGTGCGATGTGGTAGACGCACGAGCCCATGACCATGCCCAGTGGCGCGTAGCCGGCCTGCACCAGAGTCCAGAAGTCCTGGCCGTTCAGGTCCGAGGTGAAGGGCTGGCCGGTGTTGTTGCGCCAGTTACCCGGCTCGTCGGCTTTCACCGCTGTACCCACGGCGATGAACTCGGCCAGGTCG
Source organism: Amycolatopsis sp. (assembly GCA_035248845.1). Classification (GTDB taxonomy): domain Bacteria; phylum Actinomycetota; class Actinomycetes; order Mycobacteriales; family Pseudonocardiaceae; genus Amycolatopsis_E. The sequence goes on from DATFHB010000069.1 coordinate 15,409, forward strand.
TTGCCGAACTCCTTGAATTCGATCTCCAGCCGGACCCCGACGATGCCGTCCGCGCCGAGCACGTCCGCCTCGGCTTCCATCCGCGACATCGCCAGTTCCCGGGCGTGGTACATCGCCTGGGAAAGCGTGTCCAGTTCCTGGTTCTTGCTCCACCGGCCGACTTGGAATCCGACGTGATAGATGCTGGAGCCCAGCACCAGACCCAGCGGGCGGAACCCCGCCTCCCGGACCAGCAGGAACTCGTTGACGGACAGGTCCGAGGTGAACAGTGTGGTCTTCTGGCCGGGTTTCATCTCGGCGAGGCGGCGCATCGCATCCTCGGGGATGCGCTGCCCTTCGACCTCCGCGCTCATCGCGTCTCCCTCTCGTCCATCGTCATCGCAAGGACATGATCGTCAGGGGCTTCGGCTGCTGTTGACCGTCGCTGTGGAAGCGGCTGATCGTCGTCCCGAACACCGTGGCCTCGGCGCACAGCAGCGGCGCGTTGGCCGCATCCTGGTGCCACGAACGCAGACCCATGCTGGCCACGATCGCGCCGTCCGCGCCCGCGTCGCGCGCGTGCCGGCCGAACTTCTCGCGCGACTCGGCGCGTGTCCGATTGATCAACTGTGTGTAGGCGTCCACTTCGGAGTTGCCGGCCATCACCGACATCTGCGCACGGCTCTGCCAGTCCAGGAACTGGCTCTCCACCGCGATCCCGATCGCGATTCGCGTCGGCACCCAGCCGGCTTGCATCAGCTTCGCCAGGTCCTGGCCCGGCAGGTCCGTGGTGAACGGCCGTCGCGGACGCCGGGTGGAGTCCGCGCGCACCGCCGTGCCCAGCGCCATGAACTCCTGGCCGCTCTCGCCCAGACCGGTGCGGGTCAGCCGGACGCCGACGATCCCGTCCGCGTTCATGCCCGCGGCTTCGGTCGTCATCCGCGCCAGCGCCGTGTCGTACCCGTGATACAGCGCGTTGACATACGGCCGGAAGCTGACAGAGCCGGCGAAACCGCCCATACCGTAGCCCAGCCCACCGGTCCAGCCGATGTTCTGCACGATGCAGCCCATCACCTCGCCGACGGGCCGCAGGCCCACCGACTCCACTCCGACCGCGCCGGCCACCGGCAGCAGCGACGTCTTGAGGCCGGACTCACGGAACCGGGCCAGCCGCTGTCGTGCGACGTCCGGAAGCCAAGCCCCGTCCGTGCCGGCCACCACGACCTCCTCGGGCTGACGATCCCTGCTTCGTTCAGTCCATCGTGCCACGCGCACCGGGCGATCCGTTCGCACTCTCGGATAGCTCGTGTCAGCGGTTTCGCGCGATAGACCCGAATGCACGTCTTGTCGGGTTTAGGCGTGGCCGCAGCTGTCAGCAGAGTTTTGCCCGGTGTGTCGTTTGCGAGACGAAAAAAGTTCCCGGCGGAATGGGAAAATGGTGTTCCAAACGTCGGCGTCCGGGTCAGCCGTGCTCGGCGGAGACGACCGCCGGCATCCGCCTCAACCTTTCCAGCAGCAGACCGGCCTCGGTGGCGGTCAGGAGCAGTGTGCAGCACACGCGGCTCGCGACCAGGCCCTCTCGCACGTCGACACTCAGGTTACGAACGGGATAGGCGCGGCTGTGCAGCAGCGCGACAACGCGGAGCACACCGTTGAGACCGCCGACGACATGTGCCGTCACCGAGCGGTGCAGCGGAAATTCGGCACGCGCGGCAGGCGCCGGGCAGGGGGCAGCGGAAGCGGGTTGAGTCATGTCGGATCTCCTCGAGCAAGGGTTTACGAAGATCCGGACCAGGTCCCGGAAAGCGCGCGGCAGACTGCGCGCCGGCGACCTGGCTCAGCCGGCGCGCCCGCTAATGATGAGCCCGCGCATGCGATGACTGTACCCGGTCATGACGGCCGCCAGAAGTGGCGGCGGCGTTCCGTCAGAGGTCGGCCATCGCTACGCAGAACTGGGTCGCGACCGGGCTGCCGGAAGAGGATGCTGGTCGGTGTCTCCGCCACCGGAAGGAGCGATCGCCGTGTTCAACACTGCCGACGAGGTCCTGCGGTTCATCGCCGACGAGCAGGTGCGGTTCGTCGATGTGCGGTTCTGCGATCTGCCCGGGATCATGCAGCATTTCACCGTCCCCTCGGCCGCGTTCGACGCCGAGGCCTTCGCCGAGGGAGTCGCGTTCGACGGATCGTCGGTGCGCGGTTTCCAGTCGATCCACGAGTCGGACATGCTCCTGCTGCCCGACCCGTACACGGCGCGGCTGGACCCGTTCCGTGCCGAGAAGACGCTGCTGATGAACTTCTTCGTGCACGACCCGTTCACCAGGGAGCCCTACAGCCGGGACCCGCGCAACATCGCCCGCAAGGCCGAGGGCTACATCGGCGAGTCCACGATCGCCGACCGCGCCTACTTCGGTCCGGAGGCGGAGTTCTACATCTTCGACTCCGTCCGCTTCGCCAACACCGAGAACACCGCGTTCCACGAGGTGGACTCGGTCGAGGGCTGGTGGAACACCGGCGCCGACGAGGAAGGCGGCAACCGCGGCTACAAGACCCCGTTCAAGGCCGGGTATTTCCCGGTCTCGCCGCGTGATCACTTCGCCGACCTGCGCGACGCGATGGTCCTGAACCTGGCCGGCGTCGGCATCGACGTGGAGAAGGCACACCACGAGGTGGGCAGCGGCGGCCAGGCCGAGGTCAACTACCGGTTCAACACGCTGCTGCACGCCGCCGACGACCTGCAGCTGTTCAAGTACATCGTCAAGAACACCGCCTGGGATGCGGGCAGGACGGTCACGTTCATGCCCAAGCCGCTCTACAACGACAACGGTTCCGGGATGCACTGCCACCAGTCGCTCTGGGACGAGAACGGGCCGCTGTTCTACGACGAGGCCGGCTACGGCGGCCTGTCCGACCTGGGACGGCACTACGTCGGCGGGATCCTGCACCACGCGCCGAGCCTGCTCGCGTTCACCAACCCCACGGTCAACTCCTACCACCGGCTGGTGCCAGGCTTCGAGGCGCCGATCAACCTGGTTTACTCGCAGCGCAACCGCTCCGCGTGCGTGCGCATCCCGGTCACCGGGCCCTCCCCCAAGGCCAAGCGCATCGAGTTCCGGTGCCCGGACTCCTCGGGCAACCCGTATCTGGCGTTCTCGGCGATGCTCATGGCCGGGCTCGACGGGATCAGGAACAAGCTGGAGCCGCCGGCACCGATCGACAAGGACCTCTACGAGCTACCGCCCGAGGAGGCCCGCCAGGTGGCGCAGGTTCCCGCGTCCCTGGACGCCGTGATCGACCGGCTGGAGAGCGACCACGAGTTCCTGCTCGCCGGCGGGGTGTTCACCCCGGATGTGCTCGAGACCTGGGTCGACTTCAAGCGCGAGAACGAGATCGACCCGCTCCGGCTGCGGCCGCACCCGTACGAATTTGCCTTGTACTACGACGTATAGGGCGTTATACGCTCCGGCGGAGAGGTGACGACGGGAAGATCGGCCAGCCGCCATTCGAGCATCCCCTCTGTCAACCGTCGGGCCGGTCGCCCGTGCGCGGCGAGCAGGCGAACCGCGTCGTGGGCGAACACGCAGTAGGCCCCGCGACAGTAGGCGACGATCTCCTGATCGAGCGGGAGTTCGGTCAACCGGTCGGCGAGTTCGTCCACGGGGATGGACACGGCACCGGCGATGTGCCCGGCCGCGTACTCCTCGACGGGCCGGACGTCGAGGAGTACGGCCTGCCCGGATCGGACGCGCTGCAGCAGTTCCTCGCGGGTGACGTAGTCCGTGTCTGGCCCGAGATAGTCGTTGCGGGCGGCCTCGACGTCGGGCAGGCGTCCGGCGGCGACCTCGCGGACGGCGGCGTAGAGAGCGGCGACGTCGAGGCCGGCGATCCGGTAGTAGATCCTGGTGCCTTCGCGGCGGGTTGCCACCAGGTTGGCGTGCTTGAGGGTCTGCAGGTGACTCGAGGCCGTGGTCACCCCGAGCTGCGAGGCCCGGGCGAGCGCCTCGACCGTCCGCTCACCTTGCGCCAGCACATCGAGCAGCTCCAGCCGCTTTCCGCTCGCGAGCGCCTTGCCGACACGGGCGAACTGCTCGAACAACGCCGTCTTCGCGCCCCGCTCACCCATTGTTCTCCAATCTTCTGTGGAATATTGTAGAACAAGTGAGGGAGGCGCACATGGGCGCGGTCGAGATCGTTCCGCTCGTCGACGAAGGGCTGGGCAACTCCGCTTACCTGCTCGATCTCGGCGACGGCCGTGCCCTGGTGGTCGACGTCTCCCTCGACCTGCGCGCCGCCGTCAAAACCGCACAGCGGCGGCGTTTGCGGGTGGCATTCGCCGCCGATACCCATCTGCACGCCGACTTCCTCTCGGGCGCCCGGCAGCTGGCGACGACCGAGGGCGCGCGGGTGCTGGCCTCCGCGGCAGGACACCGCGAGTTCACGCACCAGGGCCTGCGCGACGGGGACGAAGTCGATCTCGGCGGGCTGCGCCTGCAGGCGTGGACCACGCCGGGACACACCCACGAACACATGTCGTTCCTGCTCCTCGACGGGGATCGGCCGGTCGGGGTGTTCACCGGCGGCTCGTTGCTGGTCGGCGCCGCGGCCCGCACCGACCTCGTCTCACCGGAGCACACCGAGACACTCGCCCGCGCCCAGTACGCCTCGCTGCAACGGCTTGCGACGCTGCCCGACGACGTGACGGTCTGGCCGACGCACGGCCCCGGTTCGTTCTGCTCCGCTCCGCCCCGCGCCGAACGCACCAGCACGATCGGCCGCGAGAAGGCCACCAACCCGCTGCTGCGGGTGTCGGACGAGGACGCCTTCGCGACCGCGTTGCTGGGTTCGCTGGGCAGCTATCCGCTCTACTTCCGGCGGCTGGCCGAAATCAACCGCCGCGGCCCCGCCGTGCTGGAGACTCCGCCCGGCCTGGCACCGTTGGACATCGCCACCGTCCGGGCGCTGCTGGCGGGAGGTGCCCAGCTGGTCGATGTGCGCCCGGTCCCGCAGTTCGCCGCCGCACACGTGCCGGGATCGTTGTCGATCCCGCTGCGGCCGGCGTTCGCGTCCTGGCTCGGGTGGCTGGCCCGGGATGACCGGCCGCTGATCATCCTGCGCTGCGCCGGGCAGGACCCGGCCGAGATCGCCTGGCAGGCCACCAAGATCGGCTACACCGACATCGCCGGCGAACTGGCCGGCGGCATCGACTCGTGGACCGCCGCACAACATCCCACGACAAGCATCCCGCTGCTCGCCCCCGGCGAAATCGACCGGCCGGTGCTGGACGTGCGGCAGACTCCGGAGTTCGCCGCCGGTCACCTGCCCGGCGCCGCGCATTGCGAACTCGGCGACCTCCCACATCACGCCGGCGAGGTGGTGCCGGGCCCGCTCGTGCTGGTGTGCGGGCACGGCGAACGCGCGATGGGTGCCGCGAGCGTGCTCGAACGAGCCGGCCACCGCGACCTCGCGGTCCTGGTCGGCGGCCCCGGCGAGTGGTCCGCGGCCACCGGGCGGACGCTGGAGACCGGCACGTGACTGCCGGCCCGCGCGGGCTCCGGCTCGGGATTCGCGCCAACCTGGCCCAGTTCAGCCTGCTCGTCGCGGTCAACGCCCTGGTCGGCGGCGAACTCGGCCAGGAGCGCACCGTGCTGCCGCTGCTGGCCGAGCACACGTTCGGCCTGAGCGGCTATACCTTCCTGCTCACCTACGTGCTCGGCTTCGGCATCAGCAAGGCCGCCGCCAACTACGTCGCCGGCACGCTGTCCGACCGGTTCGGCCGCAGGCCGGTGCTCGTGGCCGGGTGGCTGATCGCGATCCCGGTGCCGCTGCTGCTGATCTGGGCCCCGTCGTGGGGCTGGGTCGTGGCCGCCAACGTGCTGCTCGGCATCAACCAGGGCCTGACCTGGTCCACCACCGTGATCATGAAAATCGACCTCGCCGGGCCGTCCCGGCGGGGGCTGGCGATGGGCCTCAACGAAGCCGCGGGCTACCTCGCCGTCGCGCTCACCGCACTGGCCACCGGCTACCTCGCCGCGCGCTACGGGCTGCGCCCCGCGCCCTTTCTGCTCGGCCTCGCCTACGCCGCGCTCGGCCTTGGGCTCACCGCGCTGTTCGTGCGCGAGACCCGCGGTCACGCCGCACTGGAAGCCGCCCAGCACGCCGCCCGCACCGACGATCTGCATGCCGGCCTGACCACCAAGCAGGTCTTCGGCCAGGTGAGTTTCCGTGAACCCGCGCTGTCGGCCGCAAGCCAGGCCGGGATGGTCAACAACCTCAACGACGGGCTCGCCTGGGGCCTGTTCCCGATCCTGTTCGCGACGGCCGGACTGCCGGTGTCCCGGATCGGTGCGCTCGCCGCCGTGTATCCCGCGGTCTGGGGCGTCGGCCAACTGGCCACCGGGCCGCTGTCGGACCGGTGGGGCCGTAAACATCTCATCACCGCCGGCATGCTGGTCCAGGCCGCCGCGCTGGCGCTCGTCGCGGTCGCGGACACGTTCGAAGTGTGGCTACTCGCCGCGGTGCTGCTCGGCGCCGGTACGGCGATGGTGTACCCGACCCTGCTCGCCGCGATCGGCGATGTCGCGCACCCGGCCTGGCGTGCCCGGGCGGTCGGGGTGTACCGGCTCTGGCGCGACGGCGGTTTCGCCGTCGGCGCCCTGCTCGCCGGCGGCGTCGCCGACCTGTGGGGCCTGCGCGCCGCGGTATGGGTCGTCGCGGCCGTCACCGCCGTCTCCGGCGGGCTCGTGGCCGTGCGCATGTACGAAACCCACCCGGTGTCAGCGCGACGTGTTTCCGTCCCGGAAGCGCAGTAGAGGGAGCACGAGGTCGTGGGGCCGTTCCCCGGGGAAGAACAGCTTGCCGCCCTCGACCTCCACCACGAGTCCAGTGAGGACGATCACCTCACGCGGCGACCAGGAGGACCCACAGCGCCAGGGCCGCCAGCTGCACGCGGCGCGCCCGCCGGGACACCAGCATGAGCACGAGCGTGGCGACCGGCAACGGACCGAGCGCCTTGTCCATCATGAGGGCGAAAATCTCGGTGACGGCTCTGGCCATGTCCCCTCCTGCAGGCCCAGTCCGATCAATGCTGTGGCCTCCGGTCCCCCGCCGGTCCGGTGCGGTTTGCCTGCACGGCGCGGGAGATCGTGCTGATGCCGCCGCCGAGGGCGCGCCGCCACGGCGGCACGCCCTCGATTTCGATCTGCAGCGAGAAACTGAGGAAGGTGCGGATCAGCACGATCAGCCCCAGGACCGCGACGCTGTTCAGCGTCGGGGTCACGGCCACCGTCCTGATCAGATCGGCCGCCACCAGGATCTCCAGCCCCAGCAACAGAACACCGCCGAACGTCTCCCGCAGCGTCCGGTAGCCCCGGCGGCCGCCGTCCTCCCGCCAGACCCGCGCCGCCACGAGCAGCGCCCACCCGAGGCCCACGACAAGCACGAACGCCCCGGCCGCCTCGAACCCCTGGGCGACGTGGTCCATCACCTCGGAAAACGCCATCCGCCCCGCCCCTCGTCCCACCCCTGCGTCCCCGGCGGTCATGCTGCGGGATCCGCGACGAGACCCCCTCGCCCCGGGCGGGTGAAACCGTCACGCCTTCGCCGTGTCCTCCGCGTGATAAGCCGCCAGAAGCTGCTGTTCGCGGTCCTTGCCCGGAAACCCCAGCGCGACCGTCGCGGCACCCACCACGATCGCGATGATCCCCGCGAGGTAGGCCCAGTGCGCGCCGGACAGGAAGGAGGACTTCGCGGCACCCACGATCTGCTGCGCGTACTGCGGGTAGGCGCTCGCCGTGTCCGCCGCGCTCGAGAACGACTTCGTCAGCTCGTTCTGCACCGTGGAGTTCACGGTCTGCGCCTGCGGGGACGCGGCGATACTGGCCGCGGCGGCGGCGCCGTAGCCGGCGGTCAGCAGCGCCCCGAACACCGACTGCATGATCGCGCCACCCAGGTCACGCTGCAGGTCCGCGGTGCCCGACGCCATCCCGGCGCGGCGCACCGGAACCGACCCGGTCAGCGAATGCGACGCCGGTGTACCCGCGAAACCGACGCCGATCCCGATGAACACATACGCAATCCCGACCTGCCAGTAAGGACTGTTTTCCTTCCACAGCAACAACATCGAGAGGAACGCGAGCAGCAGGAAAACATACCCGGTGAGCAGGGTGAAGCGCGCGCCGCGCGTCTCGACCAGCTTCGCCGACTGCGGCGCGACGAGGACCATGAACACCACGGCGGGCAGGAACGCGGCGCCGGCTTCGAGCGTCGAGTAGCCGAGCACGTTCTGCAGGAACTGCTGGCTCACGAAGGCCGCGCCCATCAGGGAACCGAACACGATGATCCCCGCGCACGCCGCCACCCAGAAGGTCCGCCGCGCCGCCACGTGCAGGTCGTACAGCGGGTTACGGGCGCGGCGCTGCCGCACGACGAACGCGCCGAGAGCGGCGAGCGCGATGGCGGCGAGCACCAGCGACAGGGTTCCCTTGCCCTGCACGGGCGCGAAGTTGATCGCCAGGATGAGCGCGCCGACCAGCACCACGGACAGCACCCCACCCGCGTTGTCGACCGGATCGGTGGTCTCGTTGACATGCGCGGGCACCAGCATCACGGCGAGCACGAGGGCGACGAGCGCCAGCGGAAGCGTGATCAGGAAGACCGATCCCCAGCGGAAGTTCTCCAGCAGCGCACCCGAAACGAGCGGTCCCAGCGAAGCGATCCCCCCGCCGACCGCCGACCACAGCGCGATCGCCTTCGTGCGTGGCGCCCCCGACCACAGGGCCGTGATCAACGCCAGCGTCGTGGGGTAGGCCAGCCCCGCCGACAGCCCGCCGAGCACCCGGGCCGCGAACAGCACCCCGTCGGAAGGCGCGAACCCGGCCAGCAGGCACGCCGGCACCGACAGCGCCATCCCGAGCACCAGCATCAGCTTCCGCCCGTAGCGGTCGCCGACGGCGCCGAGGTAGAGCACCGACGCGGCCAGCCCGAGCGAGTAGCCGACGGCGATCAGGTCCAGCGTGGTCTGCGAGGAGTCGAACGCCTTACCGATCGCCGGCAGCGCCACGTTGGCCACGGACAGGTTCAGGTTCGCCACGGCGGCGACGATGATCAGCGACGTCAGCACCAGGCCGGCGCGCGCCGGGGCCTTGCGCGCGACTCGGGTATCCGCGGTGTCGGCCATCGCGTTCTCCTCCCCGCACGTCCGCGTGCGCCGCATCGTCAGGCACGGCACCGGACCGGGGCTCATCCGCGGCGGGCGATGTCTGCGTCCTCCTCCGGCAGCAACCCCCGCTGATCCAGCACGTACAGCAGGACGAACGCGGGCACCACGACGAGCCCCGCCACGACGACGGCCGACACGACGGCCCGGCGCCGGAATCCCTCGGCCAGGTCGTCATCGCCGAAACGCCGCGCGTCCCACACGAGGTAGACCGCGGACAGGTAGGCGACCGCCGCGACCGCCAGCACCCCGCTCAGTGCGGACGTCGGATTCACCCAGCTCCGCCACGGATCCCCGGCCCGGCCGCCGTCCGGCACCCGCCCCGACGCGACCGCTCCGGCCACGGCGCCCAGGCAGTAGGGCACCAGCACCGACGACAGCGCGAACGCCCCGCCGAACACCCGGCGCGCCCGTGTCGTCTCGACGCCCTTGCGGAAGGCGAAACTCGTGCCGCGCAGCACGATCCCGAGCGCGGCGAGCGCCAGCGGCACGAACAGCGTCAGCGCGATCGACGCGTAGGCCTGCGGGAACGCTGTCCACAGCACGACGAACACGAAGATCAGCCAGACGTGGTTGGCCTCCCACACGGGCCCGATCGCGCGCTCGATCACGCCGCGCACCCGCGTTCCCCGCTTGACCCCGCCCGCGGTCAAATCCCAGAAGCCGGCCCCGAAATCCGCACCCCCGAACACGGCGTAAGCCACAACGCCGAGCAGCAGGACGATCCCGACCGCCGTGCTCACCGGTCCGCTCCCGCGCGCGGGACCGACGGTCCGTAGGGCGTGTCACCCTCGGTGAAACCCTCGGCGCGGCGGAACCGCCGGCTCATCGCCCGCAGCACGAGGACCGTCGCGACGGCGAGCGCGGTGTAGAGGACAACCACCGCCAGGAACAGCACCCACACTCCGGTGTTGCCCGTGGCCGCGTCCTCGACCTTCATGTACCCGTAGACGATCCACGGCTGCCGGCCCACCTCGGTGACCACCCAGCCGGCCTCCATCGCGATCACCGCGGCGGCCCCGGAGCAGGCGGCCGCCCGCAGGAACCACCTGCCCCGCGGCCCACGGCGGCGCGCCGCCCAGACGATCGCGTACCAGACCGTCAGCACGAAAAGCAGCGTGCCGAGCCCGATCATCACGTCCCAAGCCAGGTGCACGCTGTCGACTTCCGACACCGTCGGACGCGCGTCGGCCGGCACCGTGTCGAGTCCCTGGATCACGGTCGCCGAGCCGGTCGCCGGATCGGACAGCCACGACGCGAAGCCGGGGATCGGGATTCCGCCGGTCACCGTGCCGTCGTTGTTGAGGCGCCCGAGCAGGACCTCCGGCACGTCGCTGCTCGTATTCGGCACCAGTTCGATCGCGGTGAACTTGACCGGCTGGTTGTGATAAACCCACCGCGCCAGCGAATCCCCCACCGCCAGCTGGACCGGCGTCATCAGCGCCGCGACCGTGAACGCGATCGTGAAACCCAGCCGATGGTAGTGATCCTGCCGGCCACGCAGCAGCGCCGCGGCGTACACCGACGCGACCAGGAACCCGCCGACCAGGTACGCGGCCACCACCATGTGCGTGGCCTGCAACGGCATCGAGTCGTTGAAGATCACCGCCACCGGGTCGACACCGACCACTCGCCCCTGGCTGTCGAGCGCGAACCCCGACGGCGCGTTCATCCACGCGTTGGCCGCCACCACCGACACACTGCCGAAGACGCCGGCGAGCACGATCGGCACACCCGTCCAGAAATGTGCCCACGGCTTCAGCCGCCGCCAGCCGAAGATGTAGATCGCGATGAAGACAGCCTCGGTGAAGAAGAACAGGCCCTCGAACGCGAACGGCACCCCGAACGCCGCACCCCACCGTCCCATGAACCGCGGCCACAGCAGCCCGAACTCGAAGCTCAGCACCGTGCCGGTGACCGCGCCGACGGCGAAGGTCACAGCCATGTACTTCGACCACCGCTGCGCCAGCACCAGTGCGTCGTGGTCACGGTGCCGCAGCGCCCGGTAGTTGGCGATCAGCGTCAGGCATGTCCACGAGACTCCCAGCGGCACCAGGATGATGTGGCACGCCAGCGTGAACGCCATCTGACCGCGGGCCCACGGCACGGGGTCGGCCGCCGCGAGCGACGTGAGTGCGCCGAAGCTTCCGGACACAGGCTCAGCACCCCCTCCCGCCCGGCAGGTTCGCGTCCGCTCGCAGGCGAAGCATCATCCACCACGGGTGACGTCCCGGCGCTCGCCGGGGCGTGCAGTGGCGGCCGGACGGTCTCGAAGGAGGACACCCCATGGCCGACACGAGCGTGCTCATCGTCGGGGGCGGGTTCGCCGGAGTCGCCTGTGCGCGGCACCTCGCCCGGCACGACATCGACGTGATCCTGCTCGACCGCAACAACTACCACCAGTTCCAGCCGATGCTGTACCAGGTCGCCACGGCACAGGTAGCCGCGTACGACATCGCCCGCCCGCTGCGCGGGATCTTCCGCCGCGACAAGACCGTCGAGGTGCGCCGCACCCCCGTCGTGGCGATCGACCCGGCAAACCGCTCGGTCACCACCGCTTCGGGCACCTTGCTGACCGGCGACCACCTCGTCGTGGCGGCCGGAGCACAGGCGAACTTCTTCGGCACCCCCGGTGCGGCCGAGCACACCTTCCCGCTCTACTCCGTGCCCGACGCCGAGCGGCTGCGCGCCCACCTCGTCGACATCCTCGACGCCACCGTGAACCGGCCGGACCGGGCCGACGACGGATCGCTGAACTTCGTGATCGTCGGCGGCGGGCCGACCGGCGTCGAAACGGCGGGCGCGCTCGCCGAGACGATCCGGGACGTGGTCCCCGACCGGTACGCCCCACTGGCGGGACGGGCGCAGGTGCATCTGGTCGAGCGCGGCGACGTCCTGCTGGCGCCGTTCTCCGCCAAGGCGCACGCCTACGCCGCGGACCGGCTGGCCCACGACGGCGTCGTACTCCACCTGGGCGTCGGAGTCCAGGAAGTGCGCCACGACCGGGTCGTGCTGACCGACGGCACGGAGATCGACACCCGGACCGTGGTCTGGGGCGGTGGCGAGAAACCCGCCGACGTGGTCGCGGCATCCGGCCTGCGCACGGGGCACGGCGGCCGGATCGACGTGCGCCGGGATCTCACGGCCGGCGGCCTGCCGCGGGTCTTCGTCCTCGGCGACGCCGCGAACATCCCCGACGCGCACGGCCGGGTGCTGCCGCAGCTCGGATCCGTCGCGCAGCAGTCCGGCGCCTGGGCGGCGCGAAACATCCACGACTCCCTGGCAGGCAAGGAAGGCAAGGACTTCAAGTACCGGGACAAGGGCATCATGGCGATGATCGGCCGCAACGCCGCGGTGGCGGAGATGGGGCCGCACCGGCACGAGGTGGAGGGGCCCGTCGCGTTCGCCGCGTGGCTCGGTGTCCACGCCGCACTGCTGTCGGGGGTCCGCAGCAGGATCGACGCGTTCGTCGACTGGGGCTGGGACTACTTCAGCAAGAACCGGGCCACCGCCGTCGTCGACGGCCCGGCCGCGACCCGCATCGACTGGGGCCACGAGGACGACGACGAGCCGCCGGACCTCGACCACCACCCGGGGTCACCTCGCGCAGGCGAGGACGCGCGTTCCGCGGGTCCCTAGGGTCGCCGGACATGTCGGAACACGGTGGTGCGGCCGGCCCACAACAGCAGGGCGATGTCTTCGTGATCTTCGGGGTCACCGGCGATCTGGCGAAGGTGATGACGTTCCGGTCCCTGTACCGGCTCGAACAGCGGGGGCTGCTGCAGTGCCCGATCGTGGGTGTCGCCGCCGACGACTGGACCGTCGACCAGCTGGCCGACCGGGCGCGGGACTCGATCCAGGGCGTCGGCGAGCACCTCGACGAGGCCGTGTTCGTGCGACTCGTCGCCCGCTTGTCCTACGTGCCGGGCGACTTCGCCGACACCGGCACCTACCAGCGCGTGGCCAAAGCCATCAAGAGCGCCGAGTGCCCCGTCTTCTACCTGGAGATCCCGCCGTTCCTGTTCGCCACCGTCGTCAAGGGGCTGGCCCAAGCCGATCTCATCGGCACCGGGCGCGTGGTGGTGGAGAAACCGTTCGGGCACGACCTCGCCTCGGCGCGGGCGCTGGCGGCGGAGCTGCACCGCTACGTCGACGAGTCGCAGCTGTACCGGATCGACCACTACCTCGGAAAGATGGGCCTCGAGGAGATCCTCTACCTGCGGTTCGCCAACACGATGCTGGAGCCGGTGTGGAACCGGAACCACGTGGCATGCGTGCAGATCACCATGGCCGAGAGCTTCGGTGTCGAGGACCGCGGGCATTTCTACGATCCGGTCGGAGCTCTGCGCGACGTGGTCGTCAACCACCTGATGCAGGTGGTGTCCGCAGCGGCGATGGAACCGCCCGCCGGGCGCGACCCGGCCACCCTCAAGAACGCCCAGGTGGCGCTGTTCCAAGCCACCAACATCGCCGACCCCGCGCACTATGTCCGCGGCCAGTACGACGGGTACCGCGCCATCGCGGGTGTCGCCGGCGATTCCACGACCGAGACCTACGCCGCGCTCCAGCTGGAGATCGACAACTGGCGGTGGTCCGGGGTGCCGTTCTTCATCCGCACCGGCAAGCGCCTGCCGGTTACCCAGACCGAGCTCCGCCTCGTGTTCAGGGAACCGCCCCGGCTCGGCTTCGGCCTGCGCGGCGACCGGCCGACCCGCGACCAGATCGTGGTGAAGCTGGACCCGTCGCCCGGGATCCGGGTCCTGCTCGCCGGCCGCCACCCGGACCGGCTCCAGCCCGAACCCATCACGCTTGACATGCAGTTCGCCCAGCAGGGCGGCGCCGGGCCGACACCATACGAAGTGCTGCTGCACGCCGCGATGACGGGACTCAGCCTCCGGTTCGCGCGCCAACACGAGGTCGAGGAAACCTGGCGGATCATGCAGCCACTGCTCGATGCGCCGCCTCCCGTGCACCGCTACGCCCCCGGTTCGTGGGGACCAGCCGAAGCGCGGAATCTTGTGGGCGATATCGGCTGGCACGGTCCCTGGGTGAGTTGATGAGGTCACGCTAGACCGCCTCGCGTGCTTGTCTCGCGTGCACGTAAGCGGAAACGACCGAAAGGTCCCCGAGGTAGCCACGCAACGCACGGATGAAATCTCCACTCTTGTTGTTCAGTTCCTGGCGGAAGGTCGAGCCCTGCAGGTCGACCACGGCCGTGGCGACACCGCCCGAGCTCAGCAGGAGTTGAAGAGACAGGTCGTCCGCGAACCAGGAAGCGCTCAATCCGTTCGCGCCGTCAGGTGCAATTTTCGGAAAGACTGATGTCTTTTGCACGATGCCGAACAAAAATCTGCGGAACCGGTGGGAAATCTGGCCGTCGACGCGGAGTTCCGGGGCAAGTTCGCCCGATTCTGATTGCGACACGATCTCTCCCAGGCGGTGATCTATGTAGACCCAGACCGACTCACCGGTTGCCTGACCGAACACCTCGCGCGGCAAGTCCTTGCGGGGCGCCCGCGGTGGCGCCGGCCGCGACACCCGGGGCTTTCGCAAGGTCGCGACGTATCGGGTCCGGCCACCGTGCGAGGCATCGATGAACAGGCGGGAGGGCCTGATTGCCCGCTTGAAGTTGGTGGCCGCGCAGCGCGGCGGGTGTGCGGCCAGTTCCGCACTCATAGTCCACACCCCCACTGTGCCTTGAGCGAGTCGTCGAAGAGCGACAAGAAGAACCTGTTCGCAGCCGCGTGGGCGTCGCGGATCCGGTCGGCAGGCCAGTCTCCCTCCTCGAAGCCGACCTGTGCGTGTACCGAGAGCAGCGTTGCCCAAGGGGTATTTTCCCCGGCGTCTCCCTCGTAGTCGTCCGGAGAAACCGGGTCGATGCCCAGTAGAATCTTGGTACCGTCGTGGTCGTATTCCTTACGAAATCCGGCAGACCCCGGCCGTACCGCTTCGGCGGCCGCGCACGAGATCTGCTCGTCAAGCAGGACCGACTTCGCCACTTCGTCGGAATTGAATCCTTCGAGGAGATTCTCGTAGTCGACGGTAATCTGACGAATATGGGGGTCGTGATTCTCTGCGTCGGCGCTGGCCTGAATGAATTCGTCGAAGCGCGACGCGAAGTCCGCACGAAGGGCCGCAAACCCCGGGTACCGCAGGACCTTGGCAAAGGACCAGGTCAACGAGAAACGATCGTCCTGAATCAGTACGTTTCGCTCTCCGGATCTGCTGGAAAAGACGCACGACGGCATCGGCCACCCGTCCTCCAGGAATGCGAACGAGGCTCCCGGCTGCCAGGGAGCGAGTGGGGTATTTTCCTCGACCAAAGGCAAGGCACTGGCCCAGGCGATCTTCAAGGGAGCCAGGTGCAGGGATTTTATCGTCCGTATTGGATCAAACCAGGCGGTAAGCTCGACGTCGGTGACCGGTGGTTTCGCGAATCTGTCAAGGGTCGGCATGGCGCTTTCGACACTCCCCTGTCTGCGACGCTACCCGCTAAAACCCGTGCGCCTCGGCGCACGTACATCCTTACGGTCTTACACCGCGCATCTCCGTGTCCCCAACACGATCGTGGGTCTCCCTGCCGACCGTGACCGAATCGTCACCGAGTGGGGTCGTTGACTCGTGTACAGCCAGCAACAATTTGCCAACTCATCCGGATAGCAGTAAATTTCTGGTTCTCTCACCTTATGGTGAGCGCTGCACCGCAGCGAATTCGAGCGCATTCGGGGCCATGTGACAGAAAGTATGCCTAACCTATCGCCGCGGAACTGTCGCTTTAGGACGTGTCGGCGCGCGGGTTCTCGGTGCGGCCCGCGAGCAGGGCGGCGACCTGCGCGCGGGAATTGAAGCCCAGCTTGGTCAGGATGTTCTCGACGTGAGTGTCGACGGTGCGCACGGCGATGACCAGTTGCCCGGCGATCTGCTTGTTGGTCTTCCCGGCGGCGACCAGCCCGGCGATCTCCCGTTCCCGCGGCGTGAGCGGCAACTCCTCGCCGTTGCCGGTCGCCGCGGAATCCGCAGGCGTCGCTTCGCCGAGGGCGTAGCCGATGACGCGGTCCCTGCCAAGGTCGTGCCCGTATCGCAGCGCCCGGTCGTAGGCCCGCGGGCCCAAGCGGCCACGGGCGTGGCCCACACGCTCGTCGTGCCAGTCCAGCAGCCGCTGGTAGCCGAGGAGGTATGCGCCGAGCGCGCCGGTCAGCGCTTGGCCGGCACCGAGCAGGCGGGCGCCCCGCTTGTCATCGCCGTCCTCGATCGCGGTCCAGGCCAGGAACTCGATCGCAAGGCCGATCCCGAGAAGATCGCCGAGCGCGCGCTTGCGAGAGAGCCCTTGCTTGAGCAGTCTCGTCGCCTCGGCGCGCCTGCCGTCGAGAAGCGTGGCGAGCCCGAGCATCATCTCGCACCAGGAGAGCATCCATTGCTCCCCCCGGGCGGCGCACCGCTCGATCCCTTCTTCGAGCACGTCGGCGGCGCGGTCCAGCTGCTCCGCGAAACACAGCGTCCACCCGAGATTGAGCAAGGCCTCAGGGAGCATCGGGTGCCCCGCGGGCAGCCGCCGGCCGAGCCGGACGGCTTTCTCTTGGTGCACAATGCCTTCGGCGGTCCGGCCCAGCATGTTCTCGGCCGTGCCGCGGTACAGGGTGGCGTAGGCACGACCCTCCTCGTTGCCGAGTGCTTCGGAGAGTTCGTCGCACTCGTCCAGCAACGGCAGAGCGGCGGATACGTCGCCGAGGACGATGACGACCAGCGCGTCGGCGCACAGCGCCCGCACCCGCTCTGCGGAGGCCTGGTGGTCGGCGGCCAGCAGCAGGTCCAGCCACCGCCGCCCCTCCGCATGCAGACCGCACCCCATCCACAACTGGGACAGCACGCCGGCCATCCGCAGGCCGGTGGTCGCCTGCCCCGGTTCGGTGACGCAGAAGTCCAGAGCGGCGCGAATGTTGGCGTGGTCCGCGAGTGCCTGCCCGAGCAACGCGGGCTGGTCACCGCCGAAAGCACCGGCCGACACCTCTTCGGCGAGGCCGGCGAAACAATCCCGGTGGGCCAGGCGGACACGCCGCTCGTCGCCGAGGTCCCGCAGCCGCTCCTGCCCGTACTCGCGGATCGTCTCCAGCATCCGGTAGCGGGCGCCGTCGAAGGTGACGATCGACTTGTCCACCAGCTCCGACAACGCCTGCGAGACCGCCGCCACCGTCAGGCCCGGCCCGGCACACACCGCTTCCGCGGCCTCGAGGCCACCGCCGCCCGCGAACACCGACATCCGCGCCCACAACAGCCGGGCCTGCGGCGAACACAGCTGATAGCTGTAGTCCACCACCGCGCGCAGCGTCCGGTGCCGGGGCGGCGCGGTGCGGTTGCCGGCGGTCAGCACCCCGAAACGGTCGTTCTGCCTGGCGAGCAACTCGTCGATCGACAGCGCGCGGCTGCGGATCGCCGCCAGCTCGATCGCCAGCGGCAACCCGTCCAGCCGCTGGCACAGGGCGCACACGGCTTGCTCCTGCTCCCGGGTCAGGGTCGAATCGCCGAACACCGACGACGCCCGATCGAGGAAGAGCTGGACCGAGTCGTAGCTTCGCGCGGCCAGCGCGTCGCCGTCGCCGCGCGGCACCCGCAACGGCGGGACGTCGAACACCGCCTCCCCCTCGATCCGCAGCGGTTCGCGGCTGGTGGCCAGCACGCGCACGTGCGGGCAGGTGCGCAGCAGATCCGCGGTCAGCTTCGCGCACGCGTCGATCAGATGCTCGCAATTGTCCAACACCAGCAGCATTCGCCGATCGTCCACATAGGCCGTCAGCTCGGCGATACCGATCCCCACGTTGCCGCTGGAACGGGTAATGCCCGCCATCACGGTTAGCGCGAGCAGGTCCGGCTGCGCCAGCTCGGCCAGCGGCACCAGCCAGACCCCGTCCGGGAATGCCGGCTGCCGCTGCCGCGCGACGTGCATCGCGAGCCGCGTCTTGCCCACCCCACCGGTGCCGGTCAGCGTCACCAGCCGCGACGCCGCCAGCATCCGTTTCACCGCACCGCTCTCCACGCGCCGCCCGACCATGCTGGTCAGCTCGGCAGGAAGGTTTCCGATGCGCCCCCCGACTCCCTTCGCCATGACGGCCGCCTTGACGCCCAGTTGCCCGGTTTGAACTCTTGATGGTACGCGTGCCTACGCAAACGCCAACCCCGGAGCAAGAACGGAGTGCTACGAGCAGCCGGTTGAACGTTGGGCGAACATGTCGGGAAGGTTCGGCGAAGCTGGACCGCTATGAGGCAGCCGCGAGCGCACGATTCCTTGGCACGCAAGGAAATACTCGAGGCTGGAGCAAGTGATCAGGATCGCGCGCGTGGCCCTACTATGGCGCCGTCTCACCCCCTCCCCCGTACTCGTCGCTCCCGCAAAGGGGAACATCATGTCCGAGGTCATCAGCAGCTTCTTCAGCCGCACGAAGAACGACACCATCGAGCCCGACGTGGCTTCGACCAGCGCCGAGTCCACCGCTGCGGACGCCGCCGCCCCCGAAACACTCGAGACCAACGCGACCGGCGCGGACGCGGCCACCGACATCGCTCCGGCCGAAGACGGCGACGTGACCATCGAGGTCGAAACCATCGACGCGGAAACTGCCGAGGACGCCGACGAAGGCGCAGGTCAGGATGTTACCGAGGCAGCCGACGAGGTAGTCGTGTCCGCGGACGAAGCCCAGTCCGACACCGTCGAATCCGATGAGGCGCCCGCACCCGTCGCGGCCGAGACCCGGCCCGCGGCCGGCACCCGCGGCAGCACGACGGTGGGCGACGGGGTCGTCGCGAAGCTGGTCTCGATGGTGGCCCGCAAGGCCGACGGTGTGCACGACCTGGACGACGACGGCGTTGTCGTGGCCGTCGACGGCGGCGTCGCCACGCTCAAGGTCTCGCTCGTGCTCCTGTTCGGACACACCGTCAACACGGTCGCGGAAGAGATCCGGATCGCCGTGATCGACGCCGTCGAGCAGTACCTCGGTCTCGACGTCGCGGCCGTCGACGTCAACGTCACCGACATCCAGCTGCCGAACGCCGCCTGAGCCTCGACGGCGGCGTCAGCGCCGGTTGGCGCCGCCGTCGAGGAACTCCGCACCCGCAGCAAGCCTGTGGCATCCTCAAAGGTCATGTCCTCATCGGATCAGGACCCCCATGACGAGCCGGTGATCCGCCAGGTCGCCGCGGACCGGCTGGTGTTCTTCGTGGACGCGGTGATCGCGATCGCGATGACACTGCTGGCGTTGAACCTGCCGTACCCGCAGGGCTCGACCAATGCCGAGGTGCTGCGTTCGGCGCTGGACCTGCGCGACGAGTACATCGCGTTCGCGATCAGTTTCGTGGTCATCGCGGCGTACTGGCGTGCCCATCACCGGCTGTTCCAGCATGTGGTGCGGCTCAGCAGCCGGCTGACCACCATCACCTTCTGCTGGCTGCTCACGCTGGTGCTCACGCCGTTCGCGATGAAGCTGCTCAACGGCGAGGGCGCGTTCCACGTGCGGTTCGTGTTCTACGCCGTGGTGCAGGTCGCCGCGTGCGCGCTGTTCATCCTGCTGGTGTGGGAGGTTCGCCGCGCCCGGCTGTGCGACACCGTGCCGCCCGGGTTCTTCTCCCGCATCATCGGCCGGATCGGTTTCCTGACCGCGGGGTTCCTGGTGTCGATCGGGGTGTCGTTCGTGACCGAGTACGCCTACGCGTGCTGGATTGTGCTGCCCGCGATCGGCGTGGTGCTCGACCGCCGCCGATGACCGCGGGCATCGGCGAACCCCGCGGGCTTACAATTCGAGCCGTGGCGGGCTTTGTCGCGGGAATGGGCCGGCGGAGGAAGGTCAGGTCGACGCCGTTCCGCGAAAAGAACGGCAGGTTTCCGTTCAACGCGTCGGGCGTCGTGCAGGTGGATCCTCGACGGTTCGTCTTCATCGACAACAAGGACCCAACCGCATTCTTCGAAATGACGCTCGACCACCACGACGGGGCCGTGGAACGGATCCGGCGGCGCCCGCTGGCCGGCCTGGCCCCGGGAATGCTGGGTGATCCCGAAGGTCTCACGCGGGCCGACGTCCGCGGTGAGACGGTCCTCATCGCCTCCTCGTCGCTCTGCGTCACGGGACGCCAAGTCAGCGACGGCCTGGTGCGCGTGCGTTATGTGCCCGAGGGCGACCTGCCCACCGAGGCGATGCACGGTTTTCGCGCCTGGCTTCTCGCGCACGAGCCGACGCTCGCCGCGGCCGGCATGCGCGAACCGGACGCGGGTGGGCTGAACATCGAGGGCCTCGCCTGGGATCCGCGCCGGAGCGTGCTCCTGTTCGGCCTGCGCGGACCGGCCACATCCGGACTGATCACGGTGGTTCAGGTGCCGGTCGACGCCGGAGCGGCCGCGTGGACCACGGAGGCACTGGGCGCGCCGACCGTCGCGCATGCGCGCACGCCGCGACCGCGCGCGGAACAAGGAATCCGCGACATTTCCTACGACACGCACGCCGGACGGTTCCTGCTCCTGCTCGGGCGCTCGACCAGCAACGGCAAAGACCCGTTCCAGCTGTGCACCTGGAACGGCACCAGCGAAACCGTCCGTGCGCTGGACACCACCTTCCACCGAACCGCCAAACCGGAGGGCGTCACGGCATTCTCGGCGCACGGCGAACAGAAACTACTGCTCGTCGACGACTCCGGCGGCTACGCCGTGCTCGGCGCCCCCGGTCAGGAGAAGAACAGCTTCGACGGGCTGGAGTCCTGATCGACCCGCGGGTTTCCGCCCGGCGTCGGATCGGACCCGAAGTTCGCGTTCAGCCCGGTGCGGATGCTGGTCACCGTGAAATAGCCGCTGAAGGTGAAGTTGTCGTCCGGCGGGTCGACCGCGGTGACCGTGAACTCTTCGGCGTGGTCGTTGTTGTTCGTGGCGCACGTGTACAGAAGTTTGTGCCCCAGGTCCGAGACAGTGGCGCTGGCATGGAGCGACCGGCCGAACGCCTTGCTCTTGAGCGACTTTCCGGACCCGAGGTCGTCGAAGATCCACAGATCGGAGTCGTCCACGACGCCCGGCCGGGGCCGGTGGACGATCTCGAAATTGGCCGGCGCGGGCGCACCCGGCGGAATCGCTTCGGTGCTGCTGGCGTGCATGCAGTCGTTGGTGGCGTCGTCCCGAATGTAGGCCCCGCCGGAATTCGGCAGCCCGGCACAGAGATAGCCGGCCGACCCGGCCAGCCGTAGCTGCTTCCACACCGTTGCGACCTGCGCGGCCACGTCGGGCACGCCGAGACCGGTGAGCGCCGCCTCCAGCCGGTCGAACAGCGGCTTCAGCACGGTCTGCTGGGTATCACGGCTGAACACGGCTGCCCCGTAGTCGCGGATCTGGTGGATCACCTGCGCGCGGCGCGCGTCGTCGTCGCGGACGAGCTTCGCGACCACACCACTCGTGTCGAGCTTGAAATGCCTGGGCGGCTGGAGTGTCTGGTCGATACCCCACGGGATCATCTTGAACCTGACGTTGTCCACGCCAGGGGTCTCCACGGCGTCCACGTCGTTGTAGACGTAGGTGTTGTTGGTGTTGCGGGAATAGCCGTCCCAGTGCTTGAGGAAGAACTCCATCGCGTAGATCTTGATGAACTGGTCGAGGTCGAACACCTGACTCGCCCCGTCCAGCCCGTGCTGGGCGATCTGGTCCATGGCCAGCTTGAGGTCGGCCTTGTCGTCGAATTTCGACAACGACTCCACGCCGATGAACCTCAGCCTCTGGGCAACGAAGTCGTCGGTGTGTTCCAGTTCGTACAGGTTCCCGTTCATGTTGCCGAAGTTGCGCTCGATGTAGCTCGGCATGACCGGTTCGGCATTCACGAAGATGCCAGGGCTGTTGACCCCGGCGGCTCCTTGTCCGATCAGCGTCCCGTTCACCAGGATGCGCGCGATGTTGCACCGGGAGTTCGGCAGCCCGGCCAGTTCGAACAGGCGGTAGCCCACCACTTGCCGGACGTAGGACGGATCCTGGATCGAATTGTTGAGCGTGATGTATCGCGACCCGATGAGCTTCCTGATCGCCGCCTTGTTGTCGTCGCGGAACTTGCCGAAGTCGACGTGCAGGCACGGCTTGTCATTGTTGATCGATCCGCAGAAGGACTTCTTCTTGATCCCGACATCGGGGAACGACGTCCTGGTGGGAAATTTCGTTCCGGATATCGTGACCGAGGTGGCTTTTCGCCACATGTACCGGCCGCCACCGGTCCAGTCGAAGTTGCAGATCCCGCCCGCCGGCTGTTCGGTCCGCACGGCATCCCAGTCGGCCTGGGACATCGTGATTTCGATCGTCAGCAGATTGTCGACGTCGTAGAGGGAATCGAGTGCCTGCTGCTCCTGCACGCTCATCGCTACATCTCCCCGTGTGCCGGTGTGCCGGGCGAAACAACCTTCCCAGTGTAGTGCGAGTTACCGGTTCTGCAGATGACGAGACGCCCGGTGGACCGGCACCGCGACAAGCACGACACCGCCGGCCAGCACCAGCACCCCGGCGATGACCAGCCCGGTCCCGATCCAGCCGAGCCCGGGTGCGGTGGCGCCGACTTCGGCTCGCACGTCGAGCCCGGGCGCGCCGTTGGGGTTCATGACGACCAGCGTCCACTCACCGGCCGTCGCCGGGAGACTCAGGGTCTGGGTTCCGGTGCCGCTCATCGCGACCGTCCAGATCGGGGAATCCTGCGGCAGCACCGCGACGCGGGTTCCATTGTGGACGACCTGGTCGCGGCTGGACGGGTCCGGCACGGTCACGTAGCTCACGCCCGCCAGGTAGTTGCTGACCTGCGCCGAAGGTGCGACGCCGACGAACACGGCTTGCGCCGGGTTGGTCGGGGTAACCCGGAATCGCACGTCCCCGATGGTGCGCGTGAACGGGACTGGCTCGCTCGGCTCGGTCGTCAACGCGTAGGTACTGGTGGTGAAGGTGTTCGACGCCGACAGGTAGCCGTCCGCGTCGCGCCGGTTCTGGTCCGCCCACAGCGCCGTGGCGCCGCCGGTCAGCAGGCCCATGGCGAACAGCGCCAGCAGGGCACCGGCCACGACGGATGCGATCCGGCCGCCGGTCCAGCGCTGCCGCGGCTGGTCGTCGGCGGGCTCCGCAGGCTCACCGGCCGGCTCGCCGGGCAACCCTGCCGGGTCCTCGGCGCCGACGTCGAGCCGGAACGGTGGGTATGCGTCGGTCATCAGCGCCGCGTAGGCGCCGACCCGCACCACCCACCGGTCCATGCCCACCACGAACTCGTGGATCGGTGTCGGATAGCGGCCGGTGAACAGCAGCACGACAGCCGCGACCAGCACCAGGATGCCGACCAGACCACCGGCCGCCCAGTCGAAGTTGCCGCTGCGGCCGTTCCACGCGAACCAGGCGCCGCCGCCGACGAACACGCCGACGATGATGTACTGCGGGATGGCCAGCAGCCACCACTTCACCAGCACCAGCCCCCGCGACAGCCGGTCCGGGTAGGCGACGTTCAGCCGCGCCGGATATTCGGGCACGTCGGCGAGCGTGAACGGCGGGTACTGGTCGGTGCCCAGCGCCGCGTACGCGTAGTACTGCACGCGCCAGCTCCACCGCATCACGCCCACGTTGAAGTCGAAGAGCGACCGCGGATACCGGCCGGTGAACAGGATCGCGAAGAACGCGACCACCGTGAGCACCACGAAGGCGAACCACAGGAACGCCAGCAGGAAATAGTGCGGAATGGCCAGGAGCCACTTCACCAGCCACAGCCACCGGGACAGGCCCGGGTCCAGTCGTCCCTCCACCCGGACCGGATAGGGTGCGGGAGCGGTCATCGGAGCCACCTCCTTGACGCACTTGCTTCGTCCACAATGGACATGAGTTCGGGTCGGCGGGTCACCGCCGCCGCGGGTCGGCGCCCGGTCGCGGGGGTGGGAAACCCGTACCCGAGGCGCAACATGGTCTGCGGGTAGATCAGTCCGCCCACCAGATCGCGCAGCGCCGCCCGGGTGCTGGGCACTTCGACCGGCTGCGACAGGAACGACGCGCTCACCCCCAGCGTCGCGGCCGTCAGCAGGGTCCGCTGCAGGGCCTGGCCGGTGCGCAGGTGTGCCAGCGGAGTGTCGGTGTAGGACGCGAGGACGACCACCAACGGCTGCCGCTCGTACGGCCGCTCCGCCGGCGACGGTTCGTTCCCGTACTGCCGCAACGACAGCAGCGTACCCGCCGCGGGTCGCGGGCCGCCCGCGTGCACGGGGACCCCGTCCTCCCGGTCCGAGCTGGTCGTCGTCCAGCCCTCGAGTTCCTCCTGAAAGTCGCGATCCTCGCTCTGCGTGTGCTCGGCTCGCCGGAGCAGAGCCGCCGCGGCGTCGAGCTTCGCCGGATCGTCCAGCAGGACCAGTTCGGCGCCTTCATCGCGCGCCGCGCGGACCAGCGCGTCACGTACCCCCGGCGGGACCGGCCGGTCCGCGAAGGGGCGACGGTTGGTGCGCCGCCGGACGACCGCACGCGCCATGCTCACCTCGGCGGGACTCGGTTGATGTGACCCGCCGGCACGCACGATCGCGAGACACTCGGGCCTGCCCCGGTCCGGGAGCAGCCGCACCACCGGCGCCCGCCCGGCGTCGGCCAGTGCGACCCGCATGTTGAGGATCGCGGCCCCGCACGACAAACGAGCCTCGCGCCCGTCCGGGTCGACGACCTGCAGCACCCGCCGTGGATCGAGGAACACGGCGATGCGGTCGGCGTCGACTTCGAAGCGCCACGGCTGGGTGTTGTGGGGCGAGGGCGCCCGGACGGCGGCTTCGACCGCGGCGGCCAGCGGGTCACCAGAGGGAACGGTTCCGGGCATCTCGGCTCTCCTCGTTCGTCCTGATGTGCACGATCCCGCCCGTCCACGCACCGGCCGGAGGGGACGATGTCCCCGGTTTACGGGACTTCGGTCCCAGAGCTGCGCCAAACGTCCTTGTCGTGCGAGTCCCACGTTCCCGTCGTGCGAGTCCCACGTTCCGTGTGTCGACGATCGCGCCCGTAACGTTCGGAACGGGTGTCGTCGACCGTGTCCCACGGAAAGCACACGGGCTCCTACGCCATCGAAGTCAGGGTCGACGGCGAGCGCGTCGGCGAACTCACCGCGACGATGAGTTCCCGCTACCGGATCTCGTCGTAGCCGGGGAGGAAAACGGCCGCCGCGCACGATGCGAGGCGGCGATGACCCACGGTGTGCGTGGGTTCCAGATCGACCTTCGCCTGCCGAGCACGTACTGAGTCAGCCCGTCCCCGCCCGGCCGGGAGTCACCCCCGGTTCCCGCTCGTGGCCTGGGTCTCAGCGCGTCGGACGCGCGACTCGGCCGCCCGGAACGTGAGACTCGCGCGACGGGAACGTGAGACTCGCGGGCGTGGCGCCAGCGCGCGGATCGGTGCCCGGCCCGGCCGGCGCGGTTGAGTTAGGCTGATCGATGTGCTCGGCGCCGATCACAGACGCGCCATCCGGCGGACCGCCCCTGGGGTTCAACTGTGACCCGCGGGCGCGTCGTCGTCGGCGTGGTAGTGCTTGTCGTCTTGTCGGGGGTGCTCGGCGGGTTCGTCGGCGCGTTACTGCACCCCGGCGGCGGCACGTCGAGCGCGCAGGCGCCGGCCGGGCCGTGCGATGTCGCCGACGTGGCCGCGCGGGTGTTCCCGTCGCTGGTCACGGTCACCGTGCAGGGCGCCGGCGGGTCCGGAACCGGGTCCGGCTCGTTGCTGGACCGCGACGGCAACCTCCTGACCAATGACCACGTCATCGCGGCGGCAGCGGTGGCAGGCAGCATCACGGTGGACTTCGCGCGGGGCAACGCGCGGGTGCCCGCGACCATTGTGGGGCGTGACCCGGCGACCGACCTCGCGGTGATCCGGGTCGCGCCGAACGCCGTCCAGCTCACGCCGATCGCCATCGGCGACTCGGCGGCGCTGGTGGTCGGGCAGCAGGTGGTCGCGGCGGGCTCGCCGCTGGGCCTCACCGGCACCATCACGTCGGGCACGGTGAGTGCGCTGAACCGGTACATCGACGTGGGGCAGGGCGCCGCGCCGGCCACGCTGGTGAACGCGGTGCAGACCGATGCCGCGATCAACCCTGGCAACAGCGGCGGCCCGCTGACCGACTGCTCCGGCCGCCAGGTCGGCGTCAACTCGGCGGGCGCCCAGACGCCCGGCAGTCAGGGCGGGAGCATCGGGCTGAACTTCGCCATCCCCATGGACTTCGCCCGCTCCGTCGCCGACCAGCTGATCCGCACCGGGCGCGCGACTCACCCGACGATCGGCGTCCTCGCCGTGACCGTCACGGCCGAGATGGCGACCGCCACCGGCCTGCCGCGGGGCGCGCTGGTGGAGCAGGTGGTGCCGTCGTTCGGCGCCGCACAGGGCGGAATCCGGCCGGGCGACGTGATCACCAAGATCGCCGGCACACCGGTGAACAGCGTCGACCAGATGCTCGTCGCCATCCGCAACAACAACCCGGGCGACACCATCCCGGCCACCTATGTCCGGAACGGCGCCGAGACGAACACCAACGTCACAGTGGGCGGCAGTTAGGGCGTGCAGGTCCGTCAGAACAGTTCATGTCGTTGAGGACGCCCTCGGGGTCCATGGTCTCAAAGGCGGGATCGTTCGATAATACGACAAAATGCCCGCGTCACACCTCGAGAAAGCGTCCACTGTGGACCGACACTACTTTGCGACGGTGAGCACGACGGCGCTGTCCTCGATCGCCTCGAGACTGTGTCGCGCGGGCGGGATGACGAGCATGTCGCCGGTGCGGCCGTCCCACGTATCGTCCCCCGCGTGCAGGCGGACCCGGCCGCGCAAGACGATGAGCGTGGCCTCACCGGGGCTGTCGTGTTCGGTCAGCTCGGTTCCGGCGGTCAGCGCGATCAGCGTCTGGCGCAGCACCTGCTCGTGCCCGCCGAAAACCGTGGTGGAGCTCCGGCCGGTGGAGCTGCTAGCGGCCTGCTCCAGGTGGTTGCGAGCCATCGCTTCCAGGGAGAACTTGCGCATGCTCGGTCCTCTCGCTCGGCTGCTGCCTCTGCAGCCTACGACTGGTCCTCCGAGGCCGCCGTCGGGCGGCCCCTTGAGGTCCGGGAAGCCCCGCAGACGTACTTCCACCACGGCATCGCGGCCGCGTTCCTCGCCGGCTACGCCCGCCAGACGAGCAACCCGGCCGCGCTGGAACTGGGCCGGCAGGATCTCGCGCGCACCTCCGGTGGCACCGAGGAGCAGTACGACGACGAGACCTCGGTGCAGACCTGCAAGTTCGGCTGGGCCACCGTTGTCGTTCATCACCCCCGAACCCGGGCTGCTCGACCCTACTGGAAGACCGCCGAGCACGTGCTGGAACTGTCCTATGTGGAGGCACTGACCGCACCCAAAGCCTGGACAGCCAGCAGCAGCCTTCCTCAGACAGCCAGGAGCTTGGACTTGGCTTTCTGGTACTCGTCCTCGGTGATGTCACCGTGGTTGCGGAGGCCGGCGAGCCGTTCCAGCTCGTCGACGTGGTTGGTCGCCGACTTCGACCCGTTGGGTTCACGTGCCGCGGCCCGCACGTAGGAGCGGAACGCCGCGTCCTGCTTCTGCGCGTGCTCGACCTCACGGTCACCCATGCCACGGCCGCGGGCGATGAGGTACACGAAAATGCCGAGGAACGGCAGGATGCAGACGAAGATCGTCCAGCCCGCCTTGGCCCAGCCGCTCAGTTTGTCGTCGCGGAAGATGTCGACGATCACGCGGAACAGCAGGATGAACCACAGGATCCACAGGAAGAACCAGAGCATGGTCAGGAACAGGTTGAGCAACGGATAGTTCACCGGAGACCTCCGATCGCAGGATGCGGTGCGGCGGCCGCCTGGGCGCGCCGCAAGCCACGGTCGGCCGGATCGCGGCGCCGCGCACCACCTGGAATGGATGAGGCGTGCGCGGCCGCGGTCAGCCGGTGCCGCTGCCGGCCGGCCGGTGCGGCTGATCCAGGAACTGGATCACGCCGAGGATGACGACCAGAACCAGTGCCACGATGAGTGCGGCGATGCCGCTGGGCGGGATGAGGAAGAGGAACACCAGCACCGCCAGCGCGACGGCACCGGCTCGCAGCGCGGTGAGATGGTCGTGTACCCAGGGGCCGACCTTCCCGGTGCGCAGACCGGCCTTCGCGCCGCCGCGCCGCAGCCACGCGACCAGCCGGGAACACGCGGCGCGGATGCCCACCGCCGTCGCCGAGGGGCCTGCCAGGAAGGCGCCGAGCGCGACGAGCAGGCCGACCGCGAAGATCACCCGCAGCCCGTCGCGCAGGAAGCGCACGATCAGGTCGTAGGAGTCGCCCACCGGCGCGGCCGAACGGCTCGGCACGTTGTCGATGATCACACCCCGCACCACGAACAGGGCGACCGCGACCACCAGCATGCCCCCGGCGACGCCGAGTCCGGTGTTCAGCAGGGCGCGCCGGTGGTGCCGGGCGACGTACACGCCGCCCGCCAGCAGCGCGAGGGTGACCCACGGCAGCCAGGTCGCGACCGTGTCCAGCGTGTTGTACGCGGACCTGGCCTTGACCAGGGTCTTGGCGTCACCCACTGCGAACGTGGGATGCACGTCGGGGATGGCGTTCACGGCGGTGAACCCGTTGGCGGCCAGTCGCTGCTTCGCCTTGTCGATCAAGGGACCCAGGTCCAGCTGCACCTTGTCGCCGGAGATGCTGATCGCGGAGGCGTTGCCCGACAGCACGGCGTTGAGCTGCTGACTGCCGCCGCGCAGCGCCTGATTCCAGACGTCGCGTACCTCGGGGCTCGCCACCAGGGTGGCGACCTGGCCGTGCACGAAGCCCTGCACGCTCGACGCGAGCGGGGCGGTGAGCGAGTGCAGGCGGTCCACCAGCGCCGGCGGAAGTCCTTGCGCGGCAAGGGCGTTGATCGCATCGTTCGCGTACGCCTGCACATCCACGTACGTGAAGATCGTGTCGGTGACCCGGTTGGTCACCGCGGCCTGCACCGAGGGCTGCTCGATCACCGGGCTCATCGTGGCGACGAACCGGTCTGTGTTGGCGACCTGGTTGTGGGACCACACGGCGAGCAGCGACAGCGGCGCGAGGATGCAGCCGAGCGTGATGAGAACGCCGGCGGCGACCGACTTCCAGTTCGGTCGCCACCGGCGGTGGGGTGCCGTGCGCATGGGGTCGACTTCCTTGCGCAGGCGGAGCAGTTCGGCGCGCTCGTCCTCGCCCAGCGGCTGCGTGGCCGTCGTCTCGGTCCCGCTCTCGCCCGGCGGCTTGGGGGCCGTCGCGCCGGTCTCGCTCACGGTGGGCTGATGCCCGGTCGACTCGGTCACGGTCGGCCTCCAATCAGGGCAGCTGCGGGATGCGCTGCATCGAGACGACCTGCAGCCGGAGGTTCGCGAGCAGGGTCAGGATCCCCTGCAGGTGCGCCTCGTCCGTGACGGCGACGTAGAGGACGGTCTCGGCCGGAGCCGCCACGATCCGCACTTCGTCGTAGCCGCGGAAGGCGCGTTGCGCGCGCTCCGACAGGCGGCCGTCGACCCGTACCTCGTACTGAAGCTCGGACACGATGGTCGCCTCGGGTCAGGCGTCGGCGTCGGTCTCGGCGTCCGCCGTGAGGACAGCCCAGATCACGACAATGTCGAGGGCGATCACGACGATGGACCAGAACGGATACACCGACAGGAACGCGAGGCTCGCCAGCGCATTGAACCCGGCCAGCACGACGGTGACCACGCGAGCCCAGGTGGCGCCGCTGAACAGCACCGCGCCAGTGAGGGCGATGAGCGCGCCGAGGATCAGGTGCAGCCAGCCCCAACCGGTGAGGTTCAGCACGAGCAGGCCCGACGGGCGCACGACGTAGTAGTCGCGGTTGATCACCGCGACGAGGCCGATGATCACGTTGAACAGCCCGGCGACGATCATCACCACCCCGCCGAACGCGAGCTTGCCGCTCCAGCCGGCCTCGCTCGTGGTCGGACCGGTCTGTGACTGCGGCATCTCGCGGGCACCGGCCGTCCCGGAATGCGGGTACGCATGCTGGGTCATTTCGGTTCCCCCTTTCGGGTCGACGCTCAACGCTGGCTCACCGGCGCGGCCCGGTTCCTCGCCCGTCGGGGATGAGATGCGTGACCGCGGGCAACGCAGTCATTCCGTGCACGTAGACCGAGAGCGCGACGGTCCACGTGACCACGTTCAGGATCAGGCCCCGCTCGGGCAGGCTGCTCTCCTCGATGAGGATCAGCACGAACACGATCGAGGCGAGGCCGCGCGGGCCGAACCAGCCGACGAACGCCACCGTCGGCGGGCGGGTGCCGGTGCCCAGCAGGGCCAGCGCCACCGGCAGCATCCGCACCACAGTCAGGCTGGCAATCGCGTAGCAGGCGATCCGCCAGTCGAGCGAGCCCAGCGCCGGGCCGAGCAGCACCGCCCCGAACACCAGGAACGTCAGTGCGTTGAGCAGTTCCCCGGTCTGCAAGGCCAGCTTGGTGGTGCCCGGTGCCCGGGATCCGCCGATGGTGCCGTACACGCTGCCGGCGAGGAACGCCGCGATGAACCCGCTGCCGCCGAGCGCGACGGCGGCGCCGTAGGCGAGCAGTGGGGTGACCACGGCGTTGATCTGCAGCCAGGCCGGGCTGATCCAGTCCCGCGCGGCGAAGCGCGCGAGCACCCAGCCGCCGACCGCGCCTGCCACGATCCCCGCGACCACCCCGTACCCGATCTCGGTCAGGACCACGTGCAGCGGTCCGCCGTGCTCGGTGTGTTCCGCCGACTCCGCAATGATCAGGAAGATGATCAGCAGCGGCACGCAGATCCCGTCGTTGAGCCCGCTCTCGACGTTGAGCCCTTCGCGGACGGGCGCGGGCACCCGCCGGTCGGTGATCACCGGCAGGATGAGCGCCGCGTCCGTGGGCGCCAGCACGGTCGCGAGCGCGGCGGCCACCCACGGGTTCAGGTGCGGGAAGAGCACGACCGCGGCCAGCGTGCCGGCCCCGATGGTCAGCGGCAGGCCCAGTCCGAGCAACCGTCCGGGCAGGGCGCGTTCCCGCCACAGCCGGCCGAGCGGCAGGCCCGACGCGTCGGTGAACAGCACCACCGCGAGCGTGGCCTCGGCGAGCACCCGCACGCTCTGCGCGTCCGACCCTTCGCTCACCAGTCCGGTGGCCCAGCCGAACAGCACGCCCGCGGCGACAAGCACCATCGCGCGGGAGACCACAGTGGACCGCAGCCTCGCGGACAGCGCGCCGTAGCCGAGCAGCACCAGTGCGCCAACGGGCAGGCCCCACGGGTTCACGGCCCGGTGCGGCCGTCCAGCGCCGCGTCGAGCGTGAGCGCGGCGTCGATCAGCGACAGGTGCGTGAACGCCTGCGGGAAGTTCCCGATCTGCTCCCCGGTCAGCGCGATCTCCTCCGAGTACAGCCCGACGTGGTTGGCGTAGGTGAGCATCTTCTCGAAGGCCTGCCGCGCGGGTTCGACCCGGCCGGCCCGGGCCAGCGCCGAGACATAGGCGAACGTGCACAACGAGAACGTGCCCTCGGTGCCCCGCAACCCGTCGGGCGAGGCGTCCGGGTTGTATCGGTAGACGAGGCTGTCGGTGACCAGCTCACCGTCCATCGCGTCCAATGTGGACAGCCAGCGGGGGTCGCGCGGCCCGATGAACCCGACCGTCGGCATCCGCAGCAGGGACGAGTCGAGCACTTCGGTGTGGTAGTGCTGGACGAACGCGTTCCGGTGCTCGTTCCAGCCGTGCCGCATCACCTGGTCGTAGATCGCGTCACGCGCGCGGGTCCAGCGCTCGAGCGGCGCCGGGCGCCCGTGCGCGGCCGCCAGCCGGATGCCCCGGTCCAGCGCGACCCAGCACATCAGCCTGCCGTAGGTGAAGGGCTGCCGGCCGCCGCGGGTCTCCCAGATGCCTTCCTCCGGCTGGTCCCAGTGCTCGGCCACCCAGTCGAGGACCTCGCGCAGCGCGAGCCAGCCGCGGTAGGGCACCTGCAGCCCGGCGCGGTCGCCGACGAATGCGCTGTCCAGCGCCTCGCCGTAGATGTCGAGCTGGAGCTGTTCCGCGGCGCCGTTGCCGAGCCGCACCGGACGCGAACCGCGGTAGCCCGACCAGTGACCCAGGATCTCCTCCTTCAGATCCGAGGAACCGTCGACGCGGTACATGATGTTCAGCGGTCCGCCGTCGCCCCCGATGCGCTCCCGGACCCGGTCGCCGAGCCAGAAGCCGAACCGCTCGGCCTCTTCGACGAAACCGAGCGACAGCAACGCATACACCGAGAACGACGCGTCGCGGACCCACGTGTAGCGGTAGTCCCAGTTCCGCTCTCCGCCCACCTGTTCGGGCAGCGCCATGGTCGGCGCCGCCACCAGGCCGCCGGTCGGCGCGTAGGTCATCAGCTTCAGCGTGATCGCGGACCGGGCCACCACCTGCCGCCAGCGTCCGGTATAGGTGCAGCGCGCCAGCCACGACCGCCAGTAGCGCACGGTCTCGTCGAACAGGCGCTGGAAGTCCGCCACCCGGATCTCGCGCGGCGGCCCGTCGGCGCCCGCTTCGAGGACCATGCCCCGCACCTGCCCGGCCGCCAGGTCCAGTGTGACGTGTGTGTCGCCGTCCTCGACGCGGGCGCGAGCCAGCCGCTCGTCGTCGGGTTCCCGTACCGTGTGCAGCGTGAGCGTCAACTGGTCGGTCGCGAAGACCGCACCGTGCTCGGTCACGTTCGTGGTGTGTGCGCGCCGGCCGTAGTCGAACCTCGGCGCCACGTCGATGTCGAAACTCATCCGTCCGCGCACGCAGCGGACCATCCGTACCAGCCGGTGCCGGCCGGTGGCGGCCTCGCCCGCGGGCGGCATGAAGTCCACGACCTCCCCCACGCCCTGTTCGGACAGGAACCGGGTGATCACCACCGCCGTGTCGGGGTAGTACATCTGCTTCGTGACACAACCGGTCCCGGCCGGGCGCACCCGGAAATGCCCGCCGCGCTCCTCGTCGAGCAGCGCGCCGAAGACGCTCGGCGAATCGAAGCGCGGGCAGCAGAACCAGTCGATCGAGCCGTCGGTGCCGACGAGCGCGGCGGTCTGCAGGTCTCCGATCATCCCGTGATCGGCGATGGCGGTCTCGGTCATCCTTACCTCCACAATGGACGTACGGGCAGGTCGAAGCTTC
The DNA here is from genome assembly GCA_035248845.1 of Amycolatopsis sp. Classification (GTDB taxonomy): domain Bacteria; phylum Actinomycetota; class Actinomycetes; order Mycobacteriales; family Pseudonocardiaceae; genus Amycolatopsis_E. Next base: position 48,743 of record DATFHB010000069.1, read on the forward strand.
GCCGGGCGGCAAGGCGGGCGCATCACCCCGGTCGAACGAAGGCTCACGTCCCGGAGGTGAGGCCAGGCAGGCCCGGTTTCGGGACGGTGGAGGCATCAGAACGGAGGTGGCGCAGTGACGGAACGGACCTACGAGTTCCGGGTCAGCGGCGAGCTTTCCGAGCACGTCTGCGACATCGTCGGAGACTTCAGCGAGATGCGCATCATCACGGCTCCCCCGGAAACGCTGATCTACAGCCGCGTGCCGGACGTGACGTACCTGCACAGCATTCTGCGGCTGTGCGAGGATCTCGGGCTGCGCATCGTGTCCGTGCAGCGGGTACCTGATCCACGGCAGGCGCCGAAATCCTCCTGAGGCCGTGGTCATCCGCCGGTGGTCGGCGTCGCGGGCGCCTGGCAGCTGTCGGCGGCCGCGCGCAGCCCCGTCAGCAGGTCGTTCACTCCGGCCCGCATCGCCGCGGTGTCCGGCGGTTGTGCCCCGGCCGCGTCGAGTACGCGCTGGAGCGCGGCCTTGGCGTCGTTGAGCCGCGCAGTCATGTCCGTGCCGACGGACTGCTGGGCAGAGTTGATCGCGCTGGACAGCTGCCCGGCGGCGGCGCGGACCTGGTCCACCGACGCGTTGCCCTGGAGTAGCTGACCCACCGTGGTGGCCAGCGCCTGGCCGGTGGTCAGCAGTTGCGCGCACTCCTGCCGGGTCGCGGCGGTCGCGGGTGCCGTCGTCGTCGCGGCCGGCGGGGTGGTCGCCGCGGGGGGGGGGTCGTCGTCCCGCCGCCGCCGGACTGGCAGCCGGCCACGACGACTGCCACGGCAGCCGGCACGACCACGATCAGACGCCTGAGAAACACGGCACTCACTCTCCTCGGCCGGGTCGTGTCACCGTCCCCGTCGCGACCCGGGTGCACCTCACACGTTCCGGGTGACGTGACGTCAGTGCGGAGCCCAGTCGTAGACCACGGAGGTGCGCAGCAGCAGGTCCGCCAGCGACCGGCGGGCGGGAAAGGCGGCCACGGCCAGCCCGATCGGGAAGACGAGACAGCACAAGGCACGCAGCAACGCGACCGCCGGATGAGGGCGGCCGCCCCGGCGCCCGAGCACCCGTAGCCCCAGCGCCACGTCGCCGACCGTACGGCCGGTGACGGTCCACGAGATCGCGAGATAGCCGGTCGCGAGTGTCGCCGCCACCACCACGGTCACCGCCCGCGACGGCACCGGGAACGAGAACCGGGCCGGGTTGATCACGAAGATCACCGCGGCCACGGCGAGGTAGCCGGCGCCGAGCGCGACCGCGACCACCCCGAGATCGATTGCGGCCGCCAGCACCCGGCTCACCACCCCAGCGCGGTGTCCCTGACGCGCTCGCACCTCACCGGCGAGCTGTTCCTCACCCCGCAACCGGTGTCACCGGCCGGGTGGCCGGCGCGGTGGCCGGGCGGCGGCCGAAGATCCGGCCGACCCACCCCGACACCACCTCGTCCGCGGTCATCGTCCGGATCCGGAACTCGCGCACCGTCTCGGTCGCGACGGACCCGGTGGACAGCCGGATCAGCTCCGGCAGGTCGCTCTCCTCGACGACGTCGCGCACCAGACCCGGCAGGTCCATGTGGTCCAGCACGTCCCGCACGACCACGGGAGCCGCCGCGTGATACCACCGGAGGACCTGCGCGGTCGCCTCCTGCCGGCGCGCGAAGCCGGTCGCGGCCAGCTCCCGCAGCGGCCGGGGCCAGCGTTCGGTCCGCAGCAGCGGGGCGGCCACCACGCCCGCGACCTTCACACCGGACGAGATCATCGCGGCCGCGACCGCGATGACCGCGTCCCCGGCGACCGGCCGCGGCGGGGTCATTTCTGCGCTGCCTTCTCTGCCTTGACGGCGTCGACCATCGCCGCGTGGTCGCGCTCGTTCTGGTCGGCGTACGCGGCGGCGAACTCGCCGATCGCCTTGTCGAACGGCGTCCCGGACCCGAGGTAGGACCCGATCGCGATCGCGTCCCCGGTGCGTGCGTGGGCCCGCGCGAGCGTCCAGGCGCACAACCGGCCGTAGGCCTGCATGCCCGGGGGGTCCATGGTCTCGATGTCCGCGGAACCCTTCCAGTCCCGCAGCTGCCGGACGTAGAAGTCCCTCATACGCCCGTCCGCGCCCTTGACCCGTACCCAGCCGAGGAAGATGTCGCTGACCGTCTGCATGAGGCGCTGCCCCACCACGACTCGCTGACCGGAGTTCTCGAACACGCTCGGCTCGAGGTAGGTCTCGAGCACCGACGGGCCCGCTTCCTTGGCCTGCAGGAACAACGGGTCCTCGTCGTCCTTGCCGAGCAGGAGCAGCATCCAGCACCTGGTCCCCACGCTGCCGACACCGACGACCTTCCGCGCGAAGTCGACCATCCGGTACCGGTCCAGCAGCACCCGCCGTTCCGGCTCGAGGGTGTCCCGGTACCGCGCCAGCACGCGTTGCAGCTGCGCGATCACCGCCACCCGCTGCTCGCCGGCGCCGAGCTCCTCCACGCGGACGATCAGCGGCGGGTCCGAGGCGATCCGCGGTTCCCCACCGCTGTGTTCGGTGAACCTGCGCATGGCGCCCATGTTGTCCTTCGCCCGTGCCTTCGCCGTCGTCTGCGACAGCTTCTTCCGGCGGGCCGCATCGAGCTGGCTGGCGTAGTTCGCCTCCACGGTCTCCACGTCGGCGTGGGCGTACCAGACCTGCAGCACGGTCCACCGGGCGAACTCGCGCATCGCGCGGCGGTACTCGGCGGCCGCGGCCGTCACCACCTCGCGCCGGTACTTGCGCGGGAAGCCGTTGTCGCGCCCAGCCACCTCGAGGCTGGCCGCAAGTCGCTTGACGTCCCATTCCCACGGCCCGGGCAGGGTTTCGTCGAAGTCGTTGATGTCGAATACCAGGCGCCGTTCCGGCGAGGCGAACAACCCGAAGTTCGACAGGTGCGCGTCGCCGCAGGCCTGCACGGTGAAACCGGTCTGTGGGGTCCCGGCGAGGTCGCTGGCCATCGGCAGCGCGGCACCGCGGTAGTAGCTGAACGGCGAGAGCGCCATCCGCTCGTGCCGGATCGGCACCAGCTCCGGCACCCGCAGCTTGTCCTGGCCGGCCAGCAGCTTCAGCGGCGCCGGCGCCTTCGGGTCCCGTTCGAACTCGGCGTGGCGGTGGCGCGGCACGGCCGAGCGCGCCGCCTTTCCCAGCGCCGCCCGTTCGGCAGGTGTCGGTCCCATGGTGGCGGTCGAGGGCTCGCGGGTCATTTCCAGTGTGGACATGCCTTCGGACACAACGCCCGCGTGGGCCCCGCCGCCTCACCCGCCGCTGGTGAAGCGCGAGCTCATCCGCAACGGGTGGTCACCGGCGGGCCCGTGACGGTCACTATCGGGTTCGTGGATGTGGCATCGGCGCGCGAACTCTCCCAGCATTACCTGGCTCATGCGCTGCCGCAGCGCTGGGCGCACGTGCGGGCCACCGCTCGCACAGCGGCCCGGATCGGTCCGCGGATTCTGCCGGCCGGCGAGCGGGATCTGCTTGTCGCGGCGGCATTCCTGCACGACATCGGCTACGCCGCGCCGCTCGTGGTGTCCGGCTTCCACCCGCTCGACAGCGCGCGGTTCCTGCTGCGCGAGGGCGCTCCGATGCGTCTGTGCGCGCTGGTCGCGAACCACTCCGCCGCCGCGGCCGTGGCCCGGTTGCGCGGGCTCGGCGATCAGCTCGCCGAATTCCCCGACGAGGCGTCGAACCTGCGCGACAGCCTGTGGTACTGCGACATGTCCGTCGGCGCGACCGGCAGGCCCACGACGTTCGATCGACGCATCGCCGACATCCGCACGCGGCACGGCCCGGACTCGTTCGTGGTGCGCGCACTGGACGCGGGCGGACTCGACGCACGGGCAGCGGCCTGCCGGCGGGTACGCCGTCAGCTGGTGCGGCGCGCGCCTCGGGTCACACATCCCGTCCGGACGCCCGCGAACGCACGGGAGAGGTCATGACACCGCGCACCACACTGTCCCGGCGCCCGGTGCACGCCGGCGACCTCCGCATCGAGGCGTGGGCCGGCACCCGCGAAGCCTGCATCGCGGAAGCGGTGGACGCCCTGGTGGGGAGCTTCGTCGGCACGAGGCGCCCGGCGCCGTCGTCGCAGTCGTCGTTCCAGGTGTCGGGCACCGACGACGCCGCGCTCCTGCAAGCGGTGCTCCGCCAGGTGATCGCGGGCGTGCTGACGCGGCAGGAGGTACCGCTCGCGACGGTCGTGTCGGCGACCGGCACCGGGCTGGCGGTGCGCTGCGACACCGTCAGCGCGGCGGCGATCCTGCCGACCGGCGCGATCCCGAAAGGCGTGTCGCGCCAGAACGCGTTGTGCCGGCAGTTTCCCAGCGGCTGGTGGTGTTCCGCCCGCATCGATGTATGACGGGCGCCGCTAGTACTCCGGAATCTTCATCTCCCGGCCGTGTGCCACGATCGCGTAGATCACGATCACATCGAGCGCGATGAACAGCAGCGACCAGACCGGGTACGCCCCGACGAAGCTCAGGTTCAGGATCGCGGAGATCCCCACGATGATCACGCCGATCACGCGCGCCGCGGCATTTCCGGTGAACAGCCCGATCCCGGTGATGACGGCCACCACGCCCAGCCCGAACTGCACCCAGCCCCAGACCGCGTAGTCCACATGCACCACGAGCTGCGACGAGCTGACCGCGTAGTAGCCGTGGTGGAACACCGACACCAATCCTTCGACGGCGTGGAACAGGCCCAACAGGACCATCATCAGCCCGGCGAACACGACCCAGCCGGTCCAGCCGGTCCGCGTGGGCTCGCCGTATGTGTTCCTGTAATAGGCGTCCTGTGCCATAGGGACCTCCATCTGGTCGACAGGACACCGATGGTGTCGCGCGCCGCGGGACCGCCCCTCATCCCGCCGAGATGAGATCCGCCGCCGCACGAGCCATCACATCCGGGTGGTGCCGCGGCGGTGCGTGGCGGGCGACCGTGGCCGGGTGAACCGGCTGGTACGACAGCTCCGCCTGCTGCGCCCGGGCCGCAATGCACTGGGCCGGCGCTGGGACCGCATCGAAGCGGTGCTCGTCATGGTGGCGATCCTGCTGTGTCTCGCCGCCGTTCCGATGGCCGTGGCGATCGGTTCGACTGTCTACAACGGACAGATGGCGGTGGCGCGGAAGCAGGCGGCCGAACGGCATCCGGCGACCGCGATCACCACGGTGAACGCGCCGGCCCCGCCGCTGACCACGCCGGCGGCCGGTGAGCCGGTCCAGGTTCCCGCCACCTGGACCGGTTCCGACGGCGCCCGGCACACCGGCACCTTCGCGGTCAACCCGGCCACGCCGGCGGGCAGTCCGGTGCCGATCTGGCTCGACCGGCACGACGAGCTCACCCTCCCGCCCGCCGACCAGGCCACCGTGCTCGGCGCCGGCGTGGGGGTCGGGCTGCTGGCGGCGCTCTGCTGCGTCTTCGCGGCCTTCGCGGGCCTGGCGCTCGGGCGGTTCGTGCTCGACCACCGGCGCGCCGTGGCGTGGACCCGCGACTGGGAGCGGTTCAACCGCCCGCCGAGGTTCATCCCTGGCGGATGAGGTGCGCGCCGCCACCGCGGCCGACGGTGGCGCAAACCGCAACCCAGGGAGGACGAGATGACGCAGACTTCCGCCGGCGACCAGACGAGCAGCACGAAGGGAGTCACCGGCTGGACCGGCTGGGTCGCCTTCGGCGGCGTGATGCTGGTCCTGCTCGGCCTCTTCCACGCGGTGCAAGGCATTGTCGCCGTCTTCGACAAGGGCTACTACCTGGTCACCGCCAACGGCCTGGTGGTCAACGTCAACTACAACGTGTGGGGCTGGGTCCACATCGGACTCGGCGCGGCCGCCGTACTGGCCGGCATCGGGGTGCTCGCGGGCAACGCCGCGGCGCGGGTCGTGGCGATCATCCTCGCCGGCATCAGTGCCATCGTGAACCTCGGGTTCGTGGCGGCCTACCCGCTGTGGTCGATCGTGGTCATCGCGCTCGACGTGATCGTGATCTACGCGATCGTCGCGCACGGCAAGGAGCTAAAGCTCACCAGCTGAGCGACGCCGGCGGCGGGGTCGGTAGTCGGACAGGTGCAGCACCGTCCCGACCCACCCCGCGCCGGGGTCCATATCCAGCAGGACACACCGGACGAGCAACGTCACCGGGACCGCGAGGATCGCACCCAGCGGCCCGAGCACCCACGCCCAGAACACCAGCGCCAGGAACGTCACCGTCGCGGACAGCCCCACCGAGTCACCGACGTAGTAGGGCTGGATCAGCGACTGGATCACCAGGTTGAACAGGCAGTAGACGCCGATCACCGCGACCATCGGCCGCCAGCCGCCCTCGAGCAGTGCGAGCAGCGCGGGCGGGACGAGGCCGACCAGAAAGCCCACATTGGGGATGTAGTTCGTGACGAACGACAGCAGCCCCCACAGCACCGCCAGTGGCACAGCGATGATCGCGAGCGCGATCGTGTCCAGCACGGCCACGATGAGGCCGAACACGGTGGTGACCACGAGGTAGCGCCGGGTGCGGTCGGCGAAGCCGGCCAGCGCGGCACCGGCCGCCGGCCGGCCCTTCGCGAGCGCGGCCATCCGCCGGCCGAACCCGCCCGCCTCCGCGCTGAGGAAGAACAGCAGCGCCAGCACGAACGTCCCGGCGCTCAGCAGGCCGCCGACCCCGCTCAGCACCGAGCCCAGGGAGGCGGCGAGGTCGCGCAGGTCCAGCGATCGCGCGAGCTCGCGTACCTCCTCGGGGCCGACCCCGGCGCGCACGAGCGCGTCGGCGCCCCGGGCGACCAACTCGTCGAACCGGCTCGCGTACTGCGGCAGGAGTGTGACCAGCCGCGCCAGCGACACGAACACCACGACGCCGAACCCGATAACCACGCTGTAGACGAGCACCACCAGCGCCGCCGTCGCCGACCACGCGGGAAATCCGCGTCGCCGCAGCGCCCCCAGCACGGGGGCGACCGCGATCACGATGACGAGGGCGAGCAGCAGTGGCGCCAGGAACCACGCCACGGCCCGCATCCCGGCCACCGTGACGGTCGCCGCCGCGAACCCCAGCAGGATGACCACCGCGCGAGGCAGGCCCAGCCCGGATCGCACTCCGGGCTCGGTGAACATGTGGACCTTGACCTCTCGGTCCGTCATACTGTGCCGTCCGTCCCCAATCCGACCACAGTCACGGCTGTCCGGCTCGCGTACTGCGGCAGGAGCCCCGCCTCACCCGGCCAGGCGAGCCTCACGCGAGGCCCCGCTCACGCGCGGTCAGCACCGCGGCGCGCCGGTTGTTCACACCGAGCTTCGCGTAGATCGCGCGGACATGCGTCTTGATCGTGTTGATCGAGACCGCCAGGTCGGTAGCGACCTCGTCCAGCGAACGCTGGGCCCCGAGGTGCGCCAGCACGACGTGTTCGCGGGCGGTCAGCAACCCGTCCTGTTCCTCGCCGGAGGTGCCGAGGGCGCGGCGGACTCCGGCGGCGAACGCGTCGGCGGCGCCGAAGCTCCCGATCTGGTCCACCAGCAGCTGCCGGACCGGCCGGTCGGCCCACCGGAAGGGCCGGATCAGCCCGGCAGGCTCGGCGATCCGCACCGCCTGTTCCAGTTCCTCCCTGGCCCGGGTGCGCCGCGCCGAGCGGATCGCCACCGCACAACGCAGCAGGTGGCTCTCCACCACGGTTTCGGTGAGCAGCGCGGGCCCGGCGCCCTCGAGCGTGGCCATGGCCCGCCCCAGGTCCCCGTGCGCGAACTGCGCCCACGCCGTCATCAGGGCCGGTTCCGCGCTCGCCCCCGCGTGCCGGGCCGCCCACCGCAGCACGTCGCCCGCGGTGGCGTCCTGCCCGAGCAGCACCGCGCACCGGAACTCGACCAGCGCGCCCGCGGCGGCGAGTTCGGGCAGCAGCGGCTGGTCGGCCAGCGCCCGGCGGGCCTGCCCGATGAGCTCCAGCGCCGCCGGACGGTCACCGAGGTCGAACCGGGCGCCGCCTTCGGCGACCGCGGCCAGGTAGGACAGCCGCGGAGTCCAGGCGCCGCCGATCGCGCGCCTCGCGGCACGGGTTTCCGCGACCGCCGCCTCGGGATCCAGGCGCAGGAGGTCGGCGAAAGCCACCATGAGATGCCCGGTCGCCGAGGACGGCGACGGGGACGGGCCATCGCCGTCGGCGATCGCCACGGCCTTGCCGGCCGCCTCCGCGAGCCCACCCACGTCGCCGTCCAAGCCCGCCGCCAGGCCTCGGCCGAGCAGCGCGTGCACCACGAGGTAGTCCAGCCCGAGATCGCGGGCCATCCGGATGGCCACGTCGAGTTCCTGGCGGGCCGTGCTCCGGTCGCCGCCGCACAGGGACGCCCAGCCGGCCACGAGGCGCGCCCACGTCTCCAGCCCCGGCCGGTCGTGCCCGGCCGCGACACCGTGCCAGTCCAGCGGCGCGAGCCTGCTGGGCCCGCCACGCATCAGGTCGTAGGTCGCGGTGACGAGCCGGCGCAACGACTCCACCGGCAGCGCCGCATCGGTCACCGGCATCGCCTCGGCGCGCGCCAGGTGCACCCCGGCGAGGTCGAGTTCACCGCGTTCCAGCTGGGTCAGGGCCGCGATCAGCGTCAGCCGGAGATCGGTCTCGACCACCGCCCGGCCCGCCGCGCACAGCGCCTGTTCCACGATCTGGTGGTCGCCGCTCAGCAGGAGCGCGACGGCGTGGTCGCGGAGCAGCGTCATGACCGTGTCGGTCTCCTCCGCGCGGGCCGCGTGGTCGAGGGCTTCCCGCGGCAGTTCCTCCGCAGCGAACCACGTCGCCGCGGTGTGGTTGAGTTCCACGGCCCGGTCCGGGAGCCGCCGGTCCAGGTCGCCCCGCAGGTAGGACCGCAGCAACGGGTGCAGGCGGTACCAGCGCCGTTCCCGCCCGATGCCCATCACCAGCGAGCTTTCCCGTTCCAGCTCGTCGAGGATCACGCCGGCGTCCTCGCGGCCGGCCAGCGAGGTCGCGAGTGCGGGGGCGATCTCGTCGCAGACGCTGACCGCGGCGAGGAAATCCTTGGTCCCCTCGGGCAGGCCGGCCAGCACCTCGCCCACGAGGTAGTCGGCGACGGCCCGGTCGTCGGAGGCGAAGTCGTCGAGGAAGGCGTTGCGGTCCGGGCTGTCCCGCAAGGAGCGTGCCGCGAGCCGGAGTCCGGCCGCCCACCCGTCCGTCTGCTCGACGAGCCGGCGCAGCTGGTCGCCGCTGAGGCGGACACCGCTCGTCTCCAGCAACGCCGCCGCCTCGGGCTCGGAGAAGCGCAGGTCGCTGGCGCGCAACGCGCGGAGCCGCTCCTGCAGCCGCAGCCGGGCCAGCGGCAGCGGCGGGTCGAACCGGCTCGACAGCACCAGCCGCAAGGGTTCGGGCTGGTGCCGGATCAGGGCCGCGATCCCGTGCAGCGTCGCGGGGTCGACGATTTCGTGGAAGTCGTCGAGCACCAGGCAGAACGGGCCGGGCAGCGCCTCGAGCCCGTCGGTCAGTTCGGCAAGGAATCCCGCGATGTCGTCCGGGTCGGGAATCACTGTCCGGAGTGGACTGTGCGGGGGCAGGATCCGGTGCTCCCGCAGCGCGCGCAGCGTCGCGGCCCAGAACCGCGCCGGCGTGTTGTCGGTGGCGTCCAGCGACAGCCACGCCTTGTCCGGGGTGCTCGTCGCGGTGAACCAGTCCGCGAGCAACAACGTCTTGCCATACCCGGCGGGCGCACACACCATCGTGACCGGCGCCGCGATGGCGTCCTCGAGCCGGTGCAGCAGCGGTTCCCGCCGGACGAATCCGGCCGGGACGTGCGGTACCGCGACCTTCGGATGCGGTATCCGATCCACGCCACGCCGGGCAGACCCGTCATTTCCGCCCGTTCGTCCCATATCAAGCGAGGCTAGGAGGACTCCTCAGCGCGGCCCAGGGCCATAGGTCACTTCGGACGCACTCTCCAGTAGCCCGCGTTCGAGTGCGACGGTCACCGCGTCGCGGCGCTTGCGGACACCGAGCTTGTGATAGATGGACCGGACATGCGTTTTCACGGTATTCGGTGAAATTGTCAGATCCTGGGCGATCTCGTCGAATGAGCGCAGCGTCGGCAGCAGGCTCAGCACCGTGCGCTCGCGCCGGGTCAGTGGCAGCGGGATCATCGGAATCGGCTGTGCCCGCTGGATTTCCAGCACCTGCGCGGCGACACTCTGCACGCTGCCCCACTTGCCGAGTCTGCCGACCAGCAGCTCGGTGACCGCCGGCGGCGCGAAAACCAGCGGGTACGCCGCGTCCAGGTGCCCGGCGAGGCCGAGCGCCTTGCGCAGCGCCCGTTGTGCGCCCGCTTCGTCGTCGATGAACAGCGCGACTTCGGCGTCGAGCACCCACGCGTCGACGACCGCCCACGGCAGCACCAGGGGGTGGGCGGCATCCAGCAGCGGCCGGATCAGTCCGCGCGCGGAACCGGGGCGGCCCAGCGCGAACTGGGCGCGGGCGCGCATCAGCATCAGCTCACCGCACCCGGGCGCGGCGGCCCGGGCCCAGTCCACGGCCTCGCGCGCCGAATCCGCCCAGCCGAACCGGACCGCCGCCCGGTGCTCCAGCATCGCGCTGAGCACCACCTGTTCGGCGGACAGGTGGCTCCCGCCGGCCTTCTCCCGCGCCGCGCCCAGCTGCGCCAGTCCCTCGGACCACTCGCCCAGCTCGAAGCGGGCCACACCGGCTGCGGTCCCGAGCAACATGGCCAGGCCGCGGCTGGCCGCGGGCGCGCCGCCGCCCACCAGCGGTGCCGCCTCCCTCGCATGCCGGAGACATTCGGCGGGCCTGCCGCGCAACAACTCCCGGTACGCGAGCATCGCCGACGCCGTGGCCGCGGCCATCGTGTGCTGCCAGCCCTTGTCCTCGGTTTCGGCGAGCGCTTCCCCGGCGAGCCGGCCCATCAGCCGGTAGTCCCCGGCCGCGGCGGCGGCGCCGGCGAGCAGGGCGAGGCATTGCGTCGCCACGTAGTCCTGCCCGTTCTCCCGCGCCGCGTCGAGCGCCGCCGCCAGCTGTCGCTGCGCGGCGGCGTGCCTGCCCGCGGCGAGCAACGCCGTGCCACGCTGCAGCATGCTCATCGCGTCCAGGGTGGACATGCCCTCGCCGGGCTCGAGCGGGCCGGTGTTGCGCGCCATGTCGTCGACATCGCCGGTCAGCTCGGCGACCCTGGCGTTGACCAGGACGCGCAGGCGCTCGAGTTCGGCCGGCGCCGGGACGGTCCAGGCCGCCTCGGCGTGCACCAGGTCCACTTCGGCGCTGGCGGGCTCGCCTTCTTCCAGGTGCAGCAACGCGGAGACGAGCGCGAGCAGGCTGTCCGCCGCGATCACGTGCTCGCCCAGCGCCGCGAGCGCGCGAGCCAGCAGGTCGTGTTCGCCCGACAACGTGAGCGGCAGGGCCAGCTGCCGCAGCGACGCGACGATCTGGTCGGTGTCGTGGGTCTGGATCAGCTGGGCCAGTGCCCGCACCGGCCAGCCGTGGTCGGCGAACCACTCGGCGGCATGCCGGTGCAGCACCGCGGCCCGGCCGGGCAGCTGGCGGTTGAGGCGGGCGAGCAGGTAGGACCGGACCAGCGCGTGCACCCGGTACCATCGCCGCCGCGCGCCGACTCGCATCACCAGGGAGGTGGCCCGCTCCAAGGTGTCCAGCATGATCCCGGCGTCGGCGCGCCCCGACAGCGTGCGGGCCAGGCCCGGGGACACCTCCTCGGACACGCTGATCGCGCGCAGGAAGTCCAGCAGGTCCGGGGGCAGCCGGGACAGCACCTCGTCGAGCAGGTAGTCGGCCATCGCCCGGTCGTTCTCGGCGAACTCGGCCAGGAACCGCCCGGGATCCTCGGTGTCACGCAAGGAAAACGTCGCCAGTCGCAGGCCCGCCGCCCAGCCCTCGGTGCGCTGCACGAGGTCGGCGAGCTGGTCCGGGCTGAGCCGCACCCCGGCACCGGCGAGGAGTGTGTGCGCCTCATCCCCGGAGAACCGCAGATCGTCGGCACGGATCTCGCCGAGCTGGTCGGTGAGCCGCAGCTTGGCCAGCGACAGCGGCGGGTCGCGGCGCGTGACGAGCACCAGCCGCAGCGCCGGGGAATGCTGTCGCACCAACGTTTCCAGGCCCAGCAGCGGCGCGTCGTCGGTGATCTCGTGCAGGTCGTCGAGGACGAGCCAGACCGGGCGAGCCAGCTCGTCGAGGGCGTTGACGACCGCGCCGGTGAACCCGAGGTGACGGCTGGGATGGTCGGGCACACCGAGGCGGCGCAGCGGGCTGGACGGCGGGACGGCCGGGCATTGCTCGAATGCCTTGAGCAGCCCGGACCAGAACCTGCGGTCGTCGTTGTCGTCGGAATCGAGCGACACCCACGCCGTTTCACCGGAATGGCGCAACCGCACCCATTCGGCGAGCAGCAGCGTCTTGCCGGAGCCGGCAGGCGCGCTCACCACGATCGCGGTGGCGTCCTGCGCCTGGTCGAGCGCGGACAGCAGGCGCGGCCGGGACACATAGCCTGGCGGGACGTCGGGCACGACGACTTTGGCCCTGGGCACCCGCCGCCGAGCCTCGCCCCGAACACCCTGCTGCATCCCGGCACGCCCTCCTCCCCCCGTCCACTGTCGCACCCGGGCGGCGGCACGACCAGTGACCGGGCCTTATCTCATCAGCGCCGGGCGAGCCGCGCGGTGTCGCCGTGCACCACCATTGCGTGCCGTCGCACGGTAGAACCGGGAGGCGGAGACCCGATGGCTGACTCGTCCACATCCCGGTCGCTCAGAGCGGTACTCGTACCACTCGCGCTCGCACAGTTCGTGTGCAGCTTCGCCGGGTCGAACATGACCGTGATGATCAACGACATCAGTCATGACCTGCACACGACCGTGCAGGGCGTGCAGATCTCCATCACGCTGTTCCTGCTCGTGATGGCCGCGCTGATGATCCCCGGCGGCAAGCTGACCGACCGCTACGGCCGCAAGCGCTGTTTCCTGGCCGGGCTGATCCTGTACGGCATCGGCGCGGTCCTGAGCGCACTCGCGCCGGGCCTCGGCGTGCTCATTCTCGGCAACTCGATCTTCGAGGGCGTCGGCACGGCGCTGCTCATCCCGCCCGTGTACATCCTGACGACGCTGCTGTTCACCGACATGGCGTCGCGGGCGCGCGCGTTCGGCACTGTGATGGCGATGGCCGGCGTCGGCGGCGCGGCGGGACCGTTGATCGGCGGGCTCATCACGTCGGCCATCAGCTGGCGGGCCGCGTTCGCCTTCCAGGCGCTGGTGATCGTGGTGATCATCGTGCTCAGCCGCAAGATCGTCGACCCGCTGCCGGCCGACCCCGGGCGGCGCCTCGATGTCGGCGGGGCGGTGCTGTCGGCCACCGGGCTGGTGCTGGTCGTCATGGGGATCCTGCTGGCAAAGGTCAACGGCTGGCTGATGCTCGCTTTCCTGGTCGCCGGCGGGCTGGTGCTGCTGTGGTTCTTCCGGTGGATCCGGGCGAAGGAACGCGCGGGCGGTGAGCCGCTGGTGTCGTTGGAGTTGTTCCGCAACCGCACCGCGAACCTGGGCATGGTCACGCAGAACATCCAGTGGCTGCTGCTGATGGGTTCCTCGTTCGTGGTCGCCACGTACCTGCAGGTCGTGCGCGGGTACAGCGCGATCGGGACCGGCGTCGTCTTCACCGCCGCCACGGTCGGGCTGCTCGTGTCGTCGCTGTCGGCCGAACGGCTGGCGAAGCGGCGCGCGCAGCGGACACTGATCGTCGCGGGCTTCGTGCTCACGATTGTCGGTGTCGGTGTCCTGCTCCTGCTGGCCTGGTGGCTGCCGAGCCCGTGGGCGTCGTCGCCCGGGCTGCTGCTGATCGGCCTGGGGCTCGGGGTGATGCTGACCCCGTCGGTCAACGTCGTGCAGTCCAGCTTCGGAGACGACCAGCAGGGCGAAATCTCGGGCCTGTCCCGCAGCGTGTCCAACCTGGGTTCGTCGCTGGGCACCGCCATCGCGGGCACGATCCTCGTCGCCGGCCTCACCTCCCACGCCTACGCCGCGGCGATGATCACGCTGGCCGGAATCGGGCTGCTCGGACTGGCCGCCGCCGCCCGGCTCCCCCGTAGGGAGGCCGCCGCGCCGGATCCCACGACCGCCGACACATCGTGAGCGGACCAGGTTTTGCGCTGAACGCCTGACTCGGGCCCCGGAACGCGGGACTCGCGCGACGGGAACGTGAGACTCGCGCAAGGAAACCGGCTCAGTATCCGTACCCGCCGCCGCTCTGGGTCGACGGTGACGGCGCGACCTGCTGGGGCGCCGAGCCGACGATCGCCGCGTGCCACGTGAAGTGCCGGCCCCCGAAATCGTCCGCGACGTTGTCGCCGGCGTGCTGGCCGGGCGTCGCGTCCAGCCGGAACGTGTAGAGCGGTTTTCCTTGGTAGGTCAGCTGTTGCTGCCCGTTGTCGGGCCGCTGGACGGACGCGAGGCCAGGCGTCTGCCCGCCGGTGGCCGCGGCCGGGGACCAGAAGCCGAGGCAGTCGCCCGTGCACAGGATCGACCCACCGGCCTCCTGATCGGCGAAGTACAGCGTCTTCCCGCCGGCGTCCACCAGCGTCGGCCCGAGCCCGCTCACGGTGGTCACGCTGACCGCGCCGGCCGGCGATACAGCGCCCGTCTGCGCCGGCGCGCCGCTCGAGCCGCCGCCGCACGCGACCAGAACCGACGCCGCGACTATCGGCAGACCCAAAGCGGCCACGGCAACCGGTGCGCGGCCCCGCTGTCCCCAGTGGATTCGACTCCCGCTCATTCCGCACTCCTTTCCGGGTTCCCGGGTATTACGCGGCGCTCCGACGGGCGGTTCATGAACCCCGTCGCGCCCGGCAACGTAGTACCGGGTGTGGAAGTCGTGGGCGACGACGAAGTCATCCGAGCCCTCTACCGGCGCTACCGAGCGCCGCTGATGAGCTACGCGCTACGGGCCGTCGCCGGCGACTACCAGGCCGCGGAGGATGTCGTTCAGGAAACCCTGCTGCGCGCCTGGCAGCAGCGCGCGACGCTGGACCCGGACCGGGCGGGTCCCTGGCTGCACACCGTCGCGCACAACCTGGCCGTCTCGGGACACCGGCGCCGCGACGCGCGACCCAGCGAGGTGCCGATCGTGGAACTGGACTTTCCCAGCGTCGACGATGAACTCGACCGCATCGTGCAGGGCTGGCAGATCGGCGAAGCCGTCCAGGAACTGCGCGAAGCGCACCGGGTGGTGATCTTCGAGCTGTTCTACCGCCGCCGCAGCATCTCCGAGACCGCGGACCTGCTCGGCATTCCGGTGGGCACCGTGAAGTCGCGCAGCTTCCACGCGCTCAAGACGTTGCGCCATGCGCTGGAACAGCGAGGGGTGACGAGCCGATGACATGCCGGCACACGAACTCGATCGCCGCTCACCTGCTCGGCGCGCTGGAGCCCGCCGAGGCGCTCGAGCTCGAACGGCACTACCGCACCTGCGCGCAGTGCCGCGACGAGCTGGTCCTGCTCGCTCCCCTGCCCGGCCTGCTGCAGCGCATCTTCCCCGACGACCAGGGACCGCCGCCCGCTCGCCCACCCCGGCGAACCCGCCGGCCGCGCCTCGCCGCGGTGGTGCTCGCGCTGCTCGCCGTCACCGGCCTCGGCGGCTACCTGGGCGGGCGCGCGACCTCGGGCACGCCCGTGGCGGCGACCGTCAGCTGGGCGCACACCGTCACCGCGACGCCCGGGATGCGGGCAACCGCGGACCTGACCGCGAAGCCGTGGGGCACCCAAGTCGTGCTGCACCTGACCGATCCGCCGGCCGGCAGGCAGTGCGGCCTCGTCGCGTTCGCCCGCGACGGCAGCCGGCAGACCACCGGCTGGTGGAGCGCCGGCTACTACACCGGCGCCGACATCGCGACCAGCACCTCGGTCCCGCTCGCCGAGCTGACCCGGCTGGAGGTCGTCGACACGACCGGCACGCCGCTCGCGGCTGTCACGAGCTGAGCGCACCCGCTCACGGCTTGCGGGCCACGCCCGCCCGGTACAGCACGCGCGACGGGGTGTCCTCCCACCAGGGCTTGCCGTCCAGGGTCCGGCGGGTGTCGTCGGTCCACCAGGACTCCTCCGACCGGTCGGGCTTCGGCCGCCACTCCCCCGTCCACACCAGCCCCGGCTCCAGCAGCGGCCACCCGCCGAAGAAGTCGACGAACTCCTCGTCGGTACGCAGGTAGGCGGGGTTTGCGGTGCCGGAATACGCGCGCGCGACGGTCTGCAGGCCCTCGTCGGGCACGTCGGGCACGTGGGTGAGCACGAGCAGGCTGCCCGGCGCGACCCGGTCACGGTAGACCGCCAGCGGGACGTCTGGCCGGTCCTCCGGCGGCATGAAGTGCAGGAGCGCGGTCATCAGCAGGCAGACCGGCTGCTCCGGGTCGATGACGCCGGTGCCCTTGACCTTCCGCCAGAGGTCGCCGTGGTTGAAGTAGTCGGCGAGCACCGCCTTGTGCCGGTCGGGATCGGCGCTGCGGCCGAGCAGGATCTCCGAGTGTGCGTGCGCGATCAGCTCGTTGTCGACGTAGACCACCCGGGTCCGGGCGTGCGGCGCGACCCGGTCCGCGACGTGGTGGACCTGCCCCTGGCTGGGCAGGCCGGCGCCGATGTCGACGAACTGGGTGATGCCCTCCGCCAGCGCGGCCTCGACGGCGCGGCCGATGAACCGGCGGTTCTCCCGCATCGCTTTGCGCATGTCGGGCAGCGCGACCAGCTGCCGGTCGGCGAACTCTCGGTCGATCGCGTAGTTGTTCGGGCTGCCGGGTTCCAGCATGTAGTCATAGATCCGCGCCGAACTGGGGCGATCCAGATGCCGCTGGAGGCTGCCCGCCCAGTCCTCGTCCTCGGTCATCCCAGCTTCCCCTTCCTGTCGCCGACCTCGCCCGCAGCCTAGCCAACCGGCGGCCGTCGACCGGATCGCGGGCGAGCCGGGCGCGCCGACGGCCGAGCAACTCGGCCTACCCTGGGTGGACTACCTTGCCGAACGGGTCAAGGTGATTCCCGTGCAGCGCCCGGGCGAGGGTGAGGACATCGCCAACATCGTCAACACGGTCTCGTTCTTCGCCGACGAGCGTTCGGGCTTCGTCTCGGGCCAGGCGCTCTACGGAGCGGGCGGACCGCGGAACCAACGAAGGGATCTTTGTCGTGATCGATGTCGTGATCTGTGAGCCGCTGCGGACGCCGGTCGGCGCGTTCGGCGGCTCGTTCCGGTCGGTGCCGGTCGTCGAGCTGGCCTCGACGGTGATCCGCGCGGTTCTGGACCGCACCGGGCTACCGCCGGAAGCGGTCGACGACGTGGTGCTGGGCAACTGCTACCCCACGATGGACACTCCGGCGATCGGCCGCGTCGCCGCGCTGGACGCGGGTCTGCCGGTGACCACCGGTGGGATCCAGATCGACCGGCGCTGCGGTTCCGGTCTGCAGGCGGTGCTGTACGCCGCGATGCAGGTCAAGACCGGCGCGTCCGACGTCGTGCTGGCGGGCGGTGCGGAGTCGATGTCCAACGCGCCGTTCTACTCCACCGCCATGCGCTGGGGCGCCGGGGGCGGGCCGGGCGTGATGCTGCACGACGCACTGGCGCGCGGACGGGTCACCGCGGGCGGGCAGCGCTATCCCGTGCCCGGCGGGATGATCGAGACCGCGGAGAACCTGCGCGCGGAGTACTCGATCCCGCGCGAGGAGCAGGATGAGGTCGCGGTCAGGTCACACAAGCGCGCGGCGGAGGCGCAGGCCGAAGGCCGGTTCGCGGACGAGATCGTCCCGGTGACCGTGAAGGGCCGCAAGGGCGACACCGTTGTGGAACGCGACGAGCACATCCGCCCCGACTCGACCGTCGAGACCCTCGCGAAGCTCAAGCCGATCCTGGGCAGGCAGGATCCGTCGGCCACCGTCACGGCGGGCAACGCCTCCGGGCAGAACGACGGTGCGTCGATCTGCATCGTGACCAGCGCGGCGAAGGCCGCCGAGCTGGGTCTACGGCCGTTGGTGAAACTGGTGTCGTGGGGCCTGGGCGGCGTGCAGCCCAAGACCATGGGCATCGGCCCGGTCCCGGCCGTCGCGAGGGCGCTCGACAACGCCGAGCTGGCACTCAAGGACGTCGATCTGATCGAGCTGAACGAGGCGTTCGCCGCGCAGGTGCTCGCCTGCACCCGCGAGTGGGGGTTCACCCCGAGCGATTTCGACCGGCTGAACGTCAACGGCTCCGGGATCTCGCTGGGGCACCCGGTCGGCGCGACCGGCGGCCGGATCCTGGCCACGCTCGCCCGGGAGATGGTGCGCCGCGACGCCCGCTACGGCATCGAGACGATGTGCATCGGCGGCGGCCAGGGTCTGGCGGCCCTGTTCGAGCGCGCCGGCGCGTGAGGGCCGGCTGGCCCGCCGAGGGCTGCCTCGGCGGGTCAGCCCCTATCGAACCGCCAGCGGGTCGCGCCATACGGCTCTACGGTCGCGACTCCCACCACCGTGTGGAAGGCGAACCGGTACACCTGCCACGGCGGTGGTCCGGCGCTCGGCGCACTGAACGGTGCGGTGACCGCGTCGCCGTCGACCTCGGCGGGCCAGCCACCCTCGCGGTATCCGGCAGCGACCTGCTCGAGTAGGCCGGGATCGGTCACACGCTCGGCGGATCCGTCGAGGACCAGGTCGATGCCCGGCAAGCGTACGGAGACGGTGCAGCGCGGGTTGACCGCGAGGTCACGCGCCTTGCGGGCGGCCGCGTTGCTGGTGAAGTAGAGATCGCCGGCCAGCCACTGCGCGCCGACCCCGGCCGCGTGCGGCGTGCCGTCCGGCCGACAGGTGCCGAGGAAGTAGGTCACGTCGGCCGTGGGGTCGCCCGACAGCGCGCTCCGGGCGCGGCTCCACGTCAGTGGGGCGTCACCGTAGCGATCCAGGTTCTTCGTGTCGGAAGGTGTCAGATCGGTCATACCGGGTAGACCACGGCGGCGCCGGAAACTCATCGCGGCGCGCTCCCGGTCCGAAGTGGACAGGGCGGCGCGGCACCCGTTCACCCTGAGATTGTGCGTGGCCCACTAGGGTGCCGCTGTGGCTCGTACCCGTGTGTACCGCAATGGTGTGCTGGAAGCCGAGGGCTTTCCGGTCGCCGAGGTGTCCGATCATCTGGCCGACCCCGGCGCGACCGTGTGGCTCGACATGTGCGCCCCGACCGAGGACGACCTCGCCGCGATCGCCGAGGAGCTGAGCCTGCACCGGCTGGCCGTGGAGGACGCGGTGCACGAGCATCAGCGCCCCAAGCTCGACCGGTACGACACGCACGCCTTCCTCACCGCCTACGCCGTGCGGCTGGACGCCACCACCGGGATGCTCGACAAGTGCGAGGTGGCCGCCTTCATCACCGACCGGGCGCTGGTCACCGTGCGCAAGGACGAGAACTTCGACATCGGCGAGGTCGTCGACCGGTGGGACTCCGCGGGTGACCTCGCCAAGAACGGCGTCGGTTTCCTGGTGCACGGACTGCTGGACTACGTGGTGGACAGCCATTTCGAGGCCGTGCAGACCCTGGACGAGGAGATCGAGGTGCTCGAGGACCTGGTGTTCGCCGACCGCGTCGACCACCGCGACCTGCAGCGGCGCTCCCTGCGCCTACGCAAGAGCCTGGTGCTGCTGCGCCGCGTCGTGCTGCCCATGCGCGAGGTCGCGAACTCGCTGATGCGCCGGGACATCCACCTGGCCACCGATGCCATGGTGCCCTACTACCAAGACGTCTACGACCACGTCCTGCGGGCCACCGAATGGACCGAATCCCTACGGGACCTGGTCACCACCATCCGGGAGACCCAGCTGACCCTGCAGGGCAACCGGCTCAACACGATCATGAAGAAGGTCACCAGCTGGGCCGCGATCATCGCGGTACCCACCGCCATCACCGGCTTCTACGGCCAGAACGTGCCCTATCCCGGCTTCGACCAGTCCTGGGGTTTCTGGGTCTCCACCGCCGCGATGATCGTCATCTCCGCCGCGCTCTACGTCCTGTTCCGCCGCCGCGACTGGCTCTGACCCGCGCTCCGTTGGCGCCGATGTACCACGGTTGCCGCGGGGAAAGAGCGTGAGTTCCGCAGCCTCGTTCACCATCGGCGCCATGTTGCATCCAGGATCCGCAAACAGCGCGGTGATGGCGTCAGCGAGTGGCGGAGTTGTCCGGCGGGACGGTGGATGCCGGGTCGGGGGTCGCACCGGGAACACCGAGCGCCGCGAGGTTGTCGTGCGCGGGATGGGCGCGCCCGGCCGGCCCGTCCGCGAACGTGCGCAGCAGCCGCGTCGTGATCGCGGTGACGGCTTCGTGCGCGGTGGCGTCGCTGTTGTCGTTGTCGCAGGTCGGGCTCAGCGCACAGATCCAGTACTGGGTGCCCGCGGCGAAGACCCCGGCGCCACCGGGCGTCGTGTAGTAGGTGGCGTCGGCGAAGTCGGCCCGGCCACCGCACGTCAGCGGCGAGTGGAACAGCACCTCGATCGGCCGCGGCGTGGGCACCGCGAGGTCGACGTGCTGGTACTCGTTGCCCACCAGCCCGGGCAATGTTTGTCCATTATGGACGATTCCGGACAGCAGCCAGTTGCTGTCGTCGGCTACCCGCATGTCGGCATGCACCGGGTTGCAGTGGTAGTAACCGCCCAGCAGCACGCTCTCCGGACGCGGGAACGGCGGCGAGCGCCACTCGGGGGTGGCCTCCAGCGGGTCGGTGAGATGGAACGGGTCGTCGGCGAAGGACTTGTAGTCCACCTCGAGCCGGTCCGGGCCCAGGGCGGTGGGCTGGAACCGGATGTGGCGGTAGATCTCGTTGCCGCCGAAGAAGGCGAGGTTCACGCCGTGGTCGCGGGCGGCCGTGGTGTTCTGCCGCATCGCGGTGGACCAGTACTCGTCGTGGCCGAGGGTGACGATCGCGGCCGCCCCGTCGGCCAGGTGCGGGTCGGCGTGGAGGTCGACGTCGGTGGCGTAGCCGAGCGGCAGCCCGGCCTGCTCGGCGAACCGCAGTAGCGGCAGTTCGAAGTACAGGAAATCGCCCGCACCCAGCATGTCCTTGGCCTGGTAGGGCCGGTCGAAGGACACCGCGCGCGACCGGTCGGCCTTCTTGCCGGACGGGGAGTCGTACAGGCTGTAGCCGCCCCAGCGGTTGTACGCCTGCCAGGTGGTGACGGCGTTGACGATCACGATCTTCCCGGCGTTGGCCGGGCTCCGCACCGTGAGCGGCACGAACTGCTGCGCGCCGTTGTCGCCGTCGAGCCGGAACAGGTAGTCGCCGGGCTGCCAGCCCGCGGTCGGCACGGTCAGCGACGGCTGCCACGGCGCGACCACCGTGTTGGTCGGCGGCTGCACCACCGCCGCCGCCTGGCGGCGCCCCGGCTCCGACTGCGACGCCCACACCTTCAGCGCGTCGGAGTTCGTGTACCCGCCCATGCGATAGGCGGTCACCGTGTAGTGCGCGGCAGTGGTGCTGACGAACAGCCGCACCTGGTCACCCGGCAGCACCGACGTCCGCTCCGCGAAACCCTCGATCGCATGCTCCGGGCCGGGATGGGACAGCTCCCAGCCGGGCGTGCCCGGCTGCGGCGCGGACGCGGCCGGAGCCGCCGACGTGGTGGAACGCGGACCGGCCGGCGGCGCACCACCGCCGGTACAGCCCGTGGCCAACCCGACTACCGCGACCGCCACAGCGGCGCGGCGCAACGAAACACCCAGGCGCATGCGGGCATTGTCCCTGGGGCGGCGACGGCCCCACCTCGGCGGGTGAGTTCGGGACCGGCCACCCGGCACCCGGAGCACGCCGTGAACTGCGAAAACCTCTTCTATACCACGAGCCACACCTAAACCAGTGATTTACATTCGTCCCGTGTGTCACACACACTGGCCGTGTTGGGTCGATAGCGGGGAGGAAACCGATGGCGACCGGCTTGAGCAGGACCGGGACCCGAGTGTGCGCGGTGGCCGGAGCGCTCGCGGCGTTGACGCTGGGTTCGCTGACGCTGCTCACCGTGCCGCACGCCGCGGCGGACACCACGCAGGTGCCGGGCATGGACGTGTCCGGCTACCAGGGAAACGTGGACTGGAACGCGGCGTGGGCGGCGGGTGCGCGCTTCGCCTACATCAAGGCCACGGAGGGCACCGGCTACCGCAACCCGTACTTCGCCCAGCAATACAACGGTTCCTACCAGGTCGGCATGATCCGCGGCGCCTACCACTTCGCGCGGCCGGACGTCTCCAACGGCGCCACGCAGGCCGACTACTTCGTCGCGCACGGCGGCGGCTGGTCGCCGGACGGCAAGACGCTTCCGCCGATGCTCGACATCGAGTACAACCCTTACGGCGCAACCTGTTACGGCCTCTCGCAGCCGGCGATGGTCGACTGGATCAAGTCGTTCTCGAACGAGGTGCACGCCAGGACCACCCGGTGGCCGATGCTCTACACCACGACAGACTGGTGGACCACCTGCACCGGCAACTCCCCGGCGTTCGGTGACACCCATCCCCTGTTCATCGCGCGCTACGCCAGCAGCCCGGGGGCGCTGCCCAGCGGCTGGCGGTACTACACCATGTGGCAGTACTCGGACTCCGGGAACAAGCCGGGCGACCAGGACACCTTCAACGGCTCGATGGACCAACTGATCAAGTTCGCCGGCGGCGACGCCAAGGCGGACGCCCCGCCGGCGCCGACCACCACGACCGCACCCACGACGACCACCAGCGCGCGGGTCGATCCGCCCACGACAACGACGACTATGCCGCCGAGTTCCACGACGAGCGCCCAGGCCGCCGTCCCGCCGACGATGGCCACGACGACCACGACGACCACGGCGAACGCGCAGCCGATCAGCGGCCTCGTCTGGGCGGCACCGCGCAGCGCGGACCCGCCGGCATCGTTGCGGGACAAGCAGGAGGCCCCCGAACTCGTCGCCCGGGTCGACCCCGCCCCGGCGAGCCGGCCGGCCACCACCACGGCGCAGCCGGCGACCACCTCGCAGGCCGTGCGGGCCCAACCCGCGCCGCTGGCGAGTACCGGCACCAACGCGGCGCGAGCCGTCGTCTTCGGCGCCGCGCTCGTACTGCTCGGTGTGATTCTCACCGTGCTCGCGCGCGCTGTGCGGCGAACCTGAGCGCACGCTGAGAGCGCACCGCCCGGCGGAGAGCCGTTGCGGTTCCGGCACTCGGTAACGTCGCCGCCATGCGCGAACCTCGAAACCCCATGGAGCGCCGGGCTTTCTTCGGTCTGCTGGCGCTCGGAGTGGCCGGTGTCGTCACCGCCTGCTCCGGTGAAACGGCCGACGCCGGACATCCCGTGACACCTGCGGCGCCGTCCGCGCCGCCGCCGAACGGGACCGACCCCGACGTTCCGGCCGACACGAGTACGGCGGGCGCCACCAAGGTGTTGAGCAAGGGCCCGACGGCCGGCAACAAGATCGCCCTCACGGTGGACGACGGCTACAGCAACGAGGTCGTGGCCGGGTATGTCGCTTTCGCGCAGCGCACCGGAATCCACCTGACCTTCAGCCCGAACGGACTCTACGCCCACGCATGGGCACCGCACGCGAACACGATCAAACCGCTGCTCGAGGCGGGACAGGTGCAAATCATCAACCACACGTTCAACCACCACGACCTCCGCCCGATGACCGACGCGCAGATCAAGACCGAGCTGAACCGCAACGACGAGTGGGTCAGCACCACCTTCGGCGCACACACCTCGCCCTACTACCGGCCGCCGTTCGGGTTCCACAACCCGCATGTCGACGGCGTCGCGGCGGAACTCGGCTACAAGAACACCGTGATGTGGAACGGCTCCTATGGCGACTCGAAGCTGGTCACCCCCGACTACCTGATGTCACAGGCCCAGAAGTACCTGCAGCCGGGCACGATCCTGCTGGGGCACGCCAACCACCCCACCGTGCTGGGCCTGCTGGACCAGATCGCCGACCTGATCAAGCAACGGCACCTCACGCCGGTGACGCTGAAGGAGATGTTCGGCCACTGACCGTGCGCGGGCTAGGAATCGGCGTCGTGCTCGCGGCGGTCGGACGAGGTGGACGAGCCGACCCGGCCCCACATGTCGACGAGGCGCGGGCCCCAGCACAGTCCCGCGACGAGGGCACCCGTCAGGATGATCACGACCACCCAGACCGCACTCATGGCATCGGCCTCCCACGACATCGTTCCGCCCGACCGTAGGCCCGTTCGCTGTGAGGACGCTGAGTGACTTCCGTTTCTGACCGCGAACTCGCCGTCGCCGCCCAGTTCGACGGCGCCCACGCCGAGTGGACCAGCACGGCGTTCCTCGTGGCCGCCCGCAAGGAACCGGCACAACGGACATAGGTGTCATTTTTGTTACAACACCGGCAATTGACGGGGTCCCCTGTGTCCCTTTACAGTGCTTCTCGCACAACGGTTTCTGGAAGCCGGTGAAAGTCCGGCACGGTCGCGCCACTGTGAGCCCGCGCACGCGGGCGAGTCAGGTCGGGAAGCCGTGTGATGCTCCGTACGACCCGGGACGCATGATCCCCTAGGAGGACTAGATGACCGCCATCCCCGCCGAATCGTCCACGCCGGTTGTCCTGCCGGTATCGAAGGCGGTGCTCTGGCTGGCCGGCACCGTGCTGCTCGCGCTCGCCCTGTACTACTTCGTCGGACTCGACCAGGGCGCCACCTCGGTGTTCGGCAACGACGCGCACATCCACGAGTTCCTGCACGACGCACGGCACTTCCTCGGTTTCCCCTGCCACTGAGCCCGGGAGAAAACCGACAAATGGAAAAGAAACTCATCGGCTGGGGCGTCGTCAGCGGCGCGCTGGCCGGGTTGCTGGCGTTCGTGTTCGCCTGGATCTTCGCCGAGCCGCAGATCCAGGCCGCGATCGACTACGAAAGCGGCCGGGACGCCGCGCAGGAGGCGCTCAACCACGCCGCCGGGATGGCCGCGGAGCACGGGGACGACGAGTTGTTCAGCCGTGCCATCCAGGCCAACGTCGGCATCGGGCTGGGTATGGTCCTGTTCGGCGTCGCCATGGGCGCGCTGTTCGCGGTCGTCTACACGGTGTGCCTCGGGCGCGTCGGCACGGTGCGCCCGCGCACACTCGCGATGCTGGTCGCGGGCGGCGGCTTCCTGACCCTGTACCTGACGCCGTTCGTGAAGTACCCGGCCAACCCGCCCGCGGTCGGTCACCCGGACACCATCGGCGACCGTTCCGGCCTCTACCTGATCATGGTGGTCGGCTCGGTGATCTTCCTCGTCGCGGGGGTCCTGCTGGGCCGCCGGCTCGCGCCGCGGCTGGGCACCTGGAACGCCGGTCTCGTCGCCGGCGCGGCATTCGTCGTGCTGAGCGGGATCCTGATGGCGATCCTGCCCTCGCTCGGGCACCTGTCCGCGAACGTCGCGGAGTACGGGATGCAGGCGACGGAGACTCCGCAGCCGCTGACCGACTCGACCGGGCACATCGTGTACCCGGGCTTCCCGGCGGACACGCTGTTCGAGTTCCGGTTCTACTCGATCGGCGCCCAGGTGATCCTGTGGGGCGTGCTCGGACTCGTGTTCGGCCCGCTCGCACAGCGTGTCCTGCAGCGCGGCCGCGCTCTGGCGGCCACCGGGTGAGCCCCGTCCCGGGCCGGCTGGCGGACCTGGCTGCGCTCGGGCCGTATTTCGCAGTCGACCACCATCCGGCCGGTGCCGTGATCCCGACTCCCTGGCGGGCGTTCGAGGATCTCGTCACCGCGCCGGATGTGGTGCGTGAGCGGGTCGGCGCCGTCCGGCAGGCGCTCGCCGCGATGGGCGGGCTGCCGGCCGACGCCGTCGAAACCCGCGTGGCCGCGTCGGTGGCTCACCTCGGCATCACCTCCCGGCTCGTCTCCCCCGCCCTGGCCGCCGCCGTTGGCAGCGGGACCGTGCTGGACCTCGCGCCCGGCGACACGTGGTGGCAGCCGGTGCCCGGCGGGCCGATGCCCGTGTCGATCCGGCTGCCGCAGCCCGCGAGACCTGCCGATCCGGCCGGTCTGCTGGCGGAACGCGTGCTCGACGGACCGGTCCGGGCCCTGGTCGACGCCTTCGCCCGGCTGTCGGTGTCGCCGCGGATCCTGTGGGGCAACGTGGCGTCCGCCGTGCACGGCGCGGCGACGATGCTCGACCTTCAACGTCCTGAATGGACGGTGCGCACGCGGGCACTGACCGCCGCGCTGCGCGAGCGGGAACCGTTGGCCGGCACCGGAGACGTCGACCAGCAGGGACAATTCCGGCGGCGCAGCTGCTGCCTGATCTACCGCGCCGCCCCCGGCGGAGCCGGCCCGGTCTGCGGCGACTGCGTGCTCGCCCCAGACCGGGCCTGACCCGCACTCGATCAAGCCACGCTGAGCCAGATGAGGCCGGCAAGGCCGGCAAGGCCGCAGTAGATCGCGAACGGGGTGAGGGTGCGCGTGTGGAAGTACCGGGTCAGGAACCGTACGGCCAGGTACGCACTCACGAACGAGGCAACGGCGCCGGCGACGATCGGGCCGTGGATGCCGGCGCCGAGCGGGCCGGTCAGGTCCGGGATCTTGAGTACGCCGGCGGCGAGGATGACCGGAGTGGCCAGCAGGAAGGAAAACCGGGCAGCGTCCTCATGGGACAGTCCGCGCAGCAGTCCCGCCACCATCGTGACGCCGGAGCGGCTGATGCCCGGCAGCAGCGCCAGGATCTGCGCCGAACCGATCAGCACGCCCCGGCCGAACGACAGGCGCGCCAGGCGATCGTCGGCGGGCTCGCCGACCTCCGGCAGCACGACGGTCCGCGCGTCCGCCGCGGACATGGCCGCCGCCGGAGCGTCCACAGTGGACTTCTGCGCGGGCGCCGGTTCGGCGCGGCGGCGGAGTCGCTCGCCGAGGTAGAGCACGAGCCCGTTGACCATCAAGAAAATCGCCGCGGGAATCGGTTTGCCGAGAACGGTGCGGAAGAGATGCTCCAGCAGCAGCCCGGCGATCCCGACGGGGATGGTGGCCAGGATGATCAGCCACGCAAGCCGTTCGGCAGGTGTTTCCACGCGGCGATAGCGGAGGGAGGTGAACAGCCCGCCGATGATGCGGACCCAGTCACGCCAGAAGAAGACCAGCAGGGCCGCGGCGGTGGCGACGTGCAGGCCGACGATGAAGGCGAGGTACGGCGACTCGGGCGCGGACACGTTCAGGTCCTGCGCCCACCGGCCGCCGACGATCGCGGGGATCAGCACACTGTGGCCGAGGCTGGACACCGGGAACAGTTCGGTGACGCCCTGGAAGGCGCCCACGACGATCGCTTCGAAGTAGGTCAGGCTCATCGCGTCTCCTTCGATTTACGACGGGCCCGCCAGACCTCGCGGGCGACGGGAATGAGGGACAGCACCACGATCGCCGCGATGATCGGCAGCAGGTACGTGTCGATGCTCGGGATCCGGCTGCCCAGCAGGTACCCGGCCAGCGTGACGCCGAGCGACCAGACCAGCCCGCCCGCGACCTGCCACACGGTGAACGTGCGCACCGGCACGCCGATCGCACCGGCCAGCGGGTTGAGCACCGTCCGCACCAGCGGGATGAATCGCGCGAGCACGACGGCTCGGCCGACGCCGTAACCGTCCAGGGCGGCCTTCGCCCGCAGCGTCGCGGCGTGCAGCCGTGGCCGGTCCGGGCGGTCCAGCAGCGCCGGGCCGGCGCGGCGGCCGATCAGGTATCCGGTCTGGGCACCGAGCACCGCGCCGGCGGCCGCGGCGACCAGCACCCAGGGCAGCGACAGGTGCAGCGTCGAGCCCGCCGTGGTGGCGCACAACAGCCCCGCCGTGAACAGCAGCGAGTCACCGGGCAGGAAGAACCCGATCAGCAGGCCGGTTTCCGCGAACAGCACGGCAGCCACCCCCAGCGGCCCGAAGGTGGCCAGCAGGCTGTGCGGGTCGAGCGGGTTCAGGGCGAGTACGTGCACCCATGAAGTGTCGCGGAGGGCGGGTTAACGGCCGGCTAACCGAGAGCAAGCGCCGGCTCAGCGCTGGGCAGGAGGAGGGTGAAAGTGGTCGGCGCGGCCTTCGACAACCACAACCGGCCGCCCTCGGCCTCCGCGAGTCCACGCGCCAGCGCGAGCCCGATCCCGTTCCCGGTTCCGCGCCGGGCAAAGGGATCCGCGTCTTCTTCGACCCCGGTGCCCTCGTCCGCGACGTCGACCGCCAGTGCGTCCCCGGCGTCGCGCGCCGTCACCGTGACCATGCCGCGGCCGTGGGTAACCGCGTTGTCCAGCAGCACGGCCAGGATCTGCCGCATCGCCGCGTCCGACGCGCGCGGCGACGGCGG
Source organism: Amycolatopsis sp. (assembly GCA_035248845.1). Classification (GTDB taxonomy): domain Bacteria; phylum Actinomycetota; class Actinomycetes; order Mycobacteriales; family Pseudonocardiaceae; genus Amycolatopsis_E. Next base: position 77,049 of record DATFHB010000069.1, read on the forward strand.
GTCGTCGATCACGATCACCAGGTGCCGGTCGGCCGCGGCGAGCAGGCCGCGCCACCCCCGGTCGACGTCGCCCAGCAACACGAACAGGTCGGCGGGTTCCCCGGTCACACGGCGGTTGCGGGCCAGGGTGAGCAGGTCGTCGATCGTGCGTTCGAGCCGGTCCGCCGTGCCGATCGCGTCCCGCAGCGCCGCGGCGACGTCCGCGTCCGGCGCGTCGAGCGCGGCCTCCAGTTGCAGCCGCAACCCGGCCAGCGGGGTGCGCAGCTGATGCGACGCGTTCGCCGAGAACGACCGCTCTCGTTCGAGCATGTCGCCGATCCGTTGCGCGGTGGTGTCCAGCGCGGCGCCTACCGAGTCGATCTCGGCTACCCCGGCCCGCCGTGCTCGTACCGTGAAATCGCCCTCCCCCAGCCGGCGCGCCGCCGTGGACAGCTCCTCCAGCGGGCGCGCGAGCCGCGCCGCCATCCGCCGCGACACCAGCCACGTCAGCGCAAGCGCGGCCACGGCGAGCCCGATCATCGCCAGCCACGTCAGGCCGATTCGCAGGTACAGCCCCAGATTCCCAGCCTCGGTCCGGACCACGCCGACGAGGGTGCCGGTGTCGCTGACCGGGATCGCGAACGCCAGGTCCGCGTCCGCGCGCGCGGGCTGGCCGGTCAAGGCGCGGGCCACGAGTTCGTCCGCGGCCGCCGGCCCGTTCCCGGCCAGCCGGCGACCGTCCGGTGTGTACACCGCGAGGTCGATGTCGTTGCCGGGACTGGACAACCGGATCGAGCCGGGATCGGTCTTGAGATCGTCCGCAATCTGCAGCGCCGTCGAATCGGCGGTCCGCTCGAGTTCGGCACGCTCGTCGTCCACGTAGTACTTCGCGACGCCGAGGGCCAGCGGCAGCCCGAACAGGCTGATCGCGAGCACGGCCGCGGCCACCGTCAGTGCGACGATCCGCTTGCGCACGACCCCTCCCCGGTGCGCTCCAGCCGGTACCCGTGGCCGCGCAACGTCGAAATCCGCGGTGCCCGGTCCGGCTCCGGCGCGGCGTCGGCGAGCTTGCGGCGCAACGCCGCGATGTGCACGTCAAGCGTCTTCGTCGAGCCGTACCAGTGCGCGTCCCACACCTCACTCATCAGCACGTCGCGGCTGACCGCCACGCCCGGAGCCTCCGCGAGCCGGGCCAGCAGGTCGAACTCCTTGGCGCGCAACGGGACTTCCTGGCCGTCCAGCTGTACCCGCCGCGCGGCGACGTCCACCCGCAGCAACCCGACCTCGATCGCGGCGGCCGCTGGGCTCGCCACCGGGCCGCGCCGGAGATGGGCACGCACCCTGGCGAGCAACTCGGCGAGGCGGACCGGTTTGGTGAGGTAGTCGTCGGCGCCGGCCTCCAGGCCCACCACCACGTCCATCTCGTCCTGGCGCGCGGTGAGGATCACCAGCACCGCGGCGGACTGCCCGGCACGCACCCGGCGGCACACCTCGATCCCGTCCAGATCGGGCAGGCCGAGGTCGAGCAGCACCAGGTCGTAGTCCTCCTCCGAGACCGCGCCGAGCCCACCCGAGCCGGTGCGTTCCCACCTCACCTGGTAGCCGTGCCGCCGCAGGCTCGACTCCAGAACGCCACCGATCGTCGCGTCGTCCTCCACCACCAGCAGCCGTGCCATGACCGCAGCCTAAACCGAAGCGCCGCAGGTCACCGGCGCCGCGGTATTCCGACGGCGGGATTTTGCCGGCCGCTAACATTGCCCGGCCGGGAAGTCACCCACTCGGCTTATTTCCGGTGATCCAGCGCGTTGAATCTCACCCAGACAAGCGACAGTTTCGTATCGCGGCCGGCCGCACTCGTGGTAGATCGGACAGGCACGTCAGCGCAGTCCGAGTCCGGCGCCACGGGGAGGATCCTGGTGAAACCGATCCCGCAACAGCCCGAGCCTGGCCATCGGGTCACCTATCTGGATCGGCGCCCGGCGTCCACGGTTCCGCATCCGCGCCGGCGCGGCACGGTCACCGGGCACGCCGTGTTCGACGCCTACACGAACCAGACCTGGGTTCCGGTGCACGCCGACGGACTCGCCGACGACGTCGAGCCGCGCTGGGTCACCACGAACCAGATCATCGACGTCGAAGCACCCCGATCTCCCTGAACGTCCCCAGACGCGCGTGAACTCGGCCACGGAACCCGGCCACCAGCTTGACGGTAAAGTGTTGCTTCACGCAAAGTTTGCCCCATGCAAGAACAGGGGCTGCCCGCCCGCGCCACACACCTCGGGGATTTCCAGGTCCGGCCACGCCTGGTGCTGATCACCGCGTTCGCCCTGCCGGTCGGCGCGATGGCCGCCGGCGCCGCGTACGTCCTGCTCAAACTCATCGGGCTGATCACGAACCTCGTGTTCTACCAGCGGTGGGGTACCGAACTGATCGCACCGGGTGCAGCACCCCACCCGTGGTGGCTGGTGCTGGGCGCACCGGTCGCCGGCGGGCTCCTGATCGGGGTGATGGCGCGCTACGGGTCGGAACGCATCCGCGGCCACGGCATGCCGGAGACCATCGAGGCGATCCTGACCGGGGAGAGCCGTGTCGCACCACGGGTGGCGGTGCTCAAACCGATTTCGGCGGCCGTGAGCATCGGCACCGGCGGCCCGTTCGGCGCAGAGGGACCGATCATCATGACCGGCGGTGCAGTCGGCTCGATCTTCGCGCAGCTGGTCAAACTCTCCGCGGACGAACGGAAAACGCTGCTGGTCGCGGGTGCGGCCGGTGGCATGGCCGCGACCTTCAACGCACCGCTGGCCTCGATCCTGCTCGCCGTGGAGTTGCTGCTGTTCGAGTGGCGGCCGCGCAGCTTCGTGCCGGTCGCCGCGGCGGTCGTCGTGGCCACCGTGTGCCGTGGCGGGCTGCTCGGCACTTCGCCCGTGTTTCCGGTGCCGTCCACGCAGGCGCCGAGCGCGGCGCTCGACGGGCTGGCGCTGATCCCCGGGCTCACCGGCGGGCTGCTGGCCATCGCGGCGACCGCGCTGGTGTACTTCGCCGAGGACTGCTTCGGCAGGCTGCCGGTGCACTGGATGTGGTGGCCGGCGCTGGGCGGGCTGATCATCGGCGCCGGGGGGCTGGTCGAACCGCGCGCCCTCGGCGTCGGCTACGACGTACTCGACCAGCTGCTCACCGGCCAGGCGGGGCTGTCGCTGATCGTCGGAATCCTCGTGGTCAAGACGCTGATCTGGTCACTCTCACTCGGGTCGGGCACGTCCGGCGGGGTGCTGGCGCCGGTGTTCATGATCGGCGCCTCGCTCGGCGCCGCCGAGGGATTCCTGCTGCCGCATGCTGCAGCCGGGTTCTGGGCGACCTGCGGGCTGGCCGCGGTCGTCGGCGGCGTGATGCGCTCCCCGCTGACGGGGATCGTGTTCACCCTCGAACTGACCCACGCCTGGTCCGACCTGCTGCCGCTGGTGGTGGCGTCGGTGTCGGCGTACGCGCTGTCTGTGTTGCTGCTCAAGCGATCCGTGCTCACCGAGAAGATCGCGCGCAGGCGGCTGCACCTGACCCGGGAGTACACCACCGATCCGCTGGAGACCTTCTTCGCGCACGAGGTGATGGAACCGGGTGTCGCAACCGGTGCGTCGGTCGTGGTCCACGCCGACGACACATTGCGGGAGGTGGCGAACACCCTCGCGCTGAACCATGTCACCGAGGCGGTCGTCGTCGACCGCGCCGATCCGGCCACGGTGCTGGGCACTATCACCCTGGCGCAGCTGCTGCACGCGCGGCGTCGTGACCTGCACGAGGAACATCACCGGGAACGCCTGCTGCTGGCGTGAATTCGGGTTTCGCTGCGCGCCGGATCGGCCGAGGTGGGGGGCAAAGTTCAGCCGCCCGGCGCGCAGCCTGCGAACACCCGTGTGGGGGGCACGGGGTTCGTGATGGAGAGCCAGCGGATCCACCGTCGTGACGCGAGGCCGCCAAGATCACCCACGAGAGGGAGGCCGCGGCACTGCCGTCAGGGACTCCCTCATGACGTTCGGCGGTCAGCGCTGGGTGAACTGCTCGATCAGGCGCTGGGCTTCGCTGGTGCCGACGGCGGCGGAGATGGTGTCGGCTTCGTCGGCTGCGTTGGCGTCCCGCGACACCCCGAACGACGACCTGATCAGCCGCTTCGCCTGGCCCAGCGCGGAAGCCGGCCCCGCGGCCAGGGTCTGCGCCAGCTCTGCCGCCCGGGCGGCCAGCGCGTCGTCGTCGGCGACCTCGGTGACCAGGCCCCAGTCGTGCGCCTGCTCGGCGGTCAGGGTCCGCCCGGTCAACGCGAACTCGAGCGCGCGTTGCGCACCGACCGCGCGAGGCAGCAGGTAGGAGACGCCACAGTCGGGCGTGAGCCCGATGCCGGAGTAGGCCACCCGGAACTTCGTGGACCGTGCCGCCACCACGACGTCGGCGCTGAGCATGACGCCAAGGCCGGCGCCCGCGACGGCGCCCTGCACCCCGGCCAGCACGGGCTTGGGCAGCTCGGACAGGCGCCGCAGCGCCAGCTCGAACGCCGTCGCCAGCTCGTGCAGGTACTTCGACGGCTCCTCGGCGGCAAGGAACGACCGCACGTCCCCGCCGGCGCAGAACCGCGTGCCCGCCCCGGTCACCAGCACGACCCGCACGTCGTCGGCTTCCGCGGCGGTGACCGCGTCCGCGAACTCCTGTGCCGTCGGCAAATCGATCGCGTTGGCCGCATCCGGCCGGTCGAGCGTGATCCGCCCGACTCCCCCGTCGAGCTCCCAGCGCACGCCCGCCATCAGCCGACCCTCCTCAGCAGCGCGGCGAGCGCCTGCCCGCCGCCGATGCACATCGTCACCACGGCCAGCTCGCCGTCCGTCCGGGCGAGATGCTTCGCCGCCCGCAAGGTCAGGATCGCGCCCGTCGCGCCGACCGGGTGCCCCAGCGCGATCGCACCGCCGTACGGGTTGGTCTTCTCCGGGTCGAGGCCGGCGTCGCGGACCACCGCCACCGCCTGCGCGGCGAACGCCTCGTTCACCTCGAACACGTCCACATCGGACGGTGCGATCCCGGTCTGCGCGAACAGCTTCTGCAGCGCGGGCACCGGCGCGTAGCCCATCAGCCCCGGCTCCAGCGCCGCGGTCGCAACCGCCTCCAGGCTGACCAGTCCGGTCAGTCCGCGTTCCGCGGCGACCGACTCACGAGCCAGCACCACCGCGGCCGCCCCGTCGTTGATTCCCGACGCGTTGCCCGCGGTGACCGTGCCGTCCTTCTGGAACGCCGGGCGCAGCTTCGCCAGCGCCTCCAGGGTCGTGCCCGGCTTGGGGTGCTCGTCCTCGGTGACCGTCACCGGCCGGCGACCACCGACCTCGACCGGGGTGATCTCCTCGCTGAATGCCACCTTCGCCGCCACCGACGCAGCCCGGGTCTGTGACTCGAGCGCGAACGCGTCCTGCTCCTGCCGCGACACGCCGTACTTGGCGGCCACGTTCTCCGCCGTCACACCCATGTGGATGTTGTGGAACGGGTCGGTCAGCATCATGACCGTGCCGTCCATCAGCGTCCGGTCGCCCAGCTTGTAGCCCGCGCGAGCGCCGAAGTCGTAGAACGGCATCCGGCTCATCGCCTCGTCACCACCGGCCAGCGCGATGTCGACGCCGCCCCACCGCAGCTGCATCGCCGCCGACCAGATGGCCTGCAGACCCGACCCGCACAACCGGTTCACCGTGTACGCCGGGGTCGTCACGGGCAACCCGGCCTCGAGCGCGACCCGGCGCGCGTTGTACGCGTCGGGACCCACCTGGCCGATGCAGCCCATCACGACTTCACCGATCGCGCCGGCTTCGACTCCGGCGCGCTCCAGCGCCGCCTTGGCCGCCGTCGCGCCGAGTTCGAACCCAGGAACGTCCTTCAACGCGCCGCCGAAACTGCCCACCGGCGTCCGCGCGCCCTCCAGCAGCAAGACCCTGTCCTGGCTCATCCGCACCTCGCTCGCATCGCACCTTCGACGAATCGTAGGGTGCCCGACCAGTGGCGGAGTGATAGCTCGATCACAGGGTCCGAGCGAGCTAGCGCTTGATGAACTTCAGGGTGTTGGCCAGCGAATCCGACCACGGCGACGCGAGGTCGAGACGCCGCAGCTCGTCGGCGTGCTGGACCGCCGCCAGCTCCGCCATGAGCCGGGCGCGCATCCGGTCGTCGTGCGCGGCGTTCGCGGACCGCAGCGCACGGTCCAGGCGGGTCTTGCGGAACGGCGTGAACCACGGCGCGCGAGCCAGATGCGCGGCCCGGCGAGCCGCCCGGTCGCGGGTGCGGGCCAGTGCGTCCCGCTCGTCGTCGCCGAGCCCCAGCCGGGACAGGAACCGCTCCTTCAGTTCCCGGCTGACCCGCGCCCAGGTGGTGATCCGGGTGCGGTGGTGCCGCAGCTCGATGCCGAGCGCCAGGTGCAGCATGACCACGCCGAGCACCGGACCGAGCGCGACGCGTGCGAGGCCCGACACGGGACCGGCCAGGTCGAATGCCATGTAGCCGGACGCGGCACACAGCGCCCAGAGGATCACCCGCGCCGGGCCGGGCTTGCCGGTGTCGCTACGGATTCCGGCGCGCATCGCGAACCCGCAGGCGATCAGCGCGACCTCGACCACGGCGAACATGGCGGCCCGCTCGTAGACGTTGGTGATGCCGAGCCGCTCGCCGAAGAACCGCCACGAGGTGTCGACGGACACCGCGAGCGACATGAACGCCACCAGGTAGAAGCCGCGGGAGCCCTCCGGCGTCCGGCGACGGGACGGCGAGGGCGCCTCCTCGGCCTGCGTGATCTCGCCGGTCGGCGGCTCCGTCGGATCGTCCGCCGGCGCAGGCTCGGGGTCCGCGGCCGCTTCGCCCGTTCCGTCGGCGCGGCGGCCGTCCAGCTCGGTCAGCATCTCGACCGACATCCGCGGCAGTTCGCCGGTGTCACCGAATCCGCGTTCGGCCCGCCAGGCGGCGACGTGCGTGGCGACGACCGACCGTTCCCGCTTGGGGTGGGTCACAACGCCGTAGGTCATCAGAAACGCCAGGACATCCGATGTCGACGGGTGGACGAGGGTCTCGCAGGCATAGCGGACGCGCTCTTCCATCGTGTTCAGCATGACGAGACGGGCGGCGTGAGCCGCGCTCTGGAGGACATCCGCTGAAGCAGCCTGCTGGTCGCTCTCGGTTTCCATGTAGTTGTCCTTGTTAAGTTCTCATCGGTGGGGGTCGCGAGCATAGCGGGTCATCGCGCGTGCGGGAACGGCGGCCGTCCCAGGTCAGCTCGCCACGGTGCGCAATCAAGGCAAAACAGACTGTTCCCCTCGGGAACCGGTCGGATGTGGCATTCTCGTATGCTGCGCAGGAGTGCACGCACGATCGGTTGGGGGGCGACTTGACGCGCGCGGGATGGGATCCGTTCCTGGAAGCCGAGCGCCAGGCTGCGACGGGCCGGACCACCATGCTCGTCGCGCCGGACCGGGTCGCCTGGCTGCTCGTACCAGGCAGGCCGTGGCAGTGGGCGCGGCAGGGCGGCGCGTGGCAGTTCGGTCAGCCGCCGATGGACCCGGCATACCGCGGCGCCACCCGCCTCGCACCACCCCCGCCACCTGCGGCGCCGCAGCATCCGGTCGCCTCCCCCGCCGCGCCGCCGCAACCCGGCCCGCAGGCCACACCGCCGGTCACTCCGGTCACGCCGCCACCACCGCGGACCGGCCGCCAGCCCGTTGCACCCGCGCAGAGCCGTCCAGCGGTCCCACCGCCCACGCCGCAACCCCAGGGCAGCCGGTCGGGACCGGCCGTGGAGCTGCTGGCCACCGGGTCGCGGTTCGTCTGCGGCGAGGAGCGCGTCAGCGAGTTCACCGCCAAGGTCGTGCGGATCGTGGCCTGGGCCGACCGCACCCGCCACCCGGGTGACGCCCCGCAGACGGCGCCGCCCCCGGTCGCCCCGCCCCCGCCGCCGCCCGAACCGGAACGGCCGGCTCAGGGCGACGACGGCGGGATGCTCACCGACATGGCCCGGCACAGCCGCTCGGTCACCCTCGACGTGCTCGCCGCGGGCAACCGGGCGCTCAAATGGCGCGACGGGCGCAAGCAGCAGGAGGAGTACGAGCGCGCGCACCAGCAGTGGCAGCAGCAGCACCAGTACTGGGAGCAGCAGCAGGCGGCGTACGAGCAGGCACGTCAGGAATGGGATCGCCAGCAGCAGGAAGCCCAACGCCGCTTCGAGCTGGAGGCCGCGGAGCAGCGCCAGCCGAACCCGCTGGTGGTGCTGATCGGCGCGCCGCACAGCGGGCAGCGCCGCCTCTTCCGCAACCTGCTCGGGGCCCTGGACGCGGAGGGAGTCGAGTTCGCGGACCCGGTCGGCTATTCGGCGCGGAACCTGCTGCTCGACGTCGACCGCTCGGACTGGCCCGCGGACGCGGTGGTACGGCATTTCGTCGCCGACTGCGACAAGGACAACGCCAAGATCAGCGGCAAGCCGTCCGCGGTGCTGGTCGAGGAGTCCGACGAGCTGTTCGGCAGCAGGTCCGGCGACATCGCGAACTACCTCACCGAGCTGGCGCACGACCAGCAGAGTTGCCGGCTCGTGGGCTTCGCCGGGACACCGGAGTTCCTCGACCAGATCGCGACCAGCGCACCGGAGCTGATGCCAAGGCTGCTGGTCTACCGGATGCCCGACATGTCGCAGCCGCCGTCGATCGGGGCACTGCTGGACGTGCTGGCCGGGGAGCGGTCGATGGTGCTGACCGCCGAGGCCAGGGAAGGCCTGGCCTCGCTCGCCGCCGACTCCGGCGCGGCGGACGACGCCCGCGAGGCCGAGTCGCTGCTGGCGGCGGTCAGCCAGAGCGCGCTCGGCCGGGGCGCGACCCGCGACGGCAAGGTGCACATCGAGTCGGCCGACGTCGAGCAGCTCGCCGCCACCACCGAGAAGCGGCGAGAGGGCGAGAAGACCATCGAAGAGCTGCTGACCGAGCTCGACGCGATGATCGGGCTGGACTCGGTGAAGGACCGGGTGCGGGCACTGGCCAACGAGATGGCGATCGACGCGCAGCGCAAGCAGGCCGGGCTGCCGGTGGCGGCCCGGAGCAGGCACCTGGTGTTCACCGGGAACCCCGGCACCGCCAAGACCACCGTGGCGCGCCTGGTCGCCCAGATCTACCACGGCCTCGGCGTGCTGCCCAAGGGCCAGGTGATCGAGGTGACCAGGACCGACCTGGTCAGCGAGTACGTCGGACAGACCTCGATCAAGACGCGCGGCGCCTGTGAGCGGGCCATGGGCGGCGTGCTGTTCCTGGACGAGGCCTACAACCTGGTGTCCGACAGCGAGAATGACTTCGGTAAGGAAGCCGTCACGGAACTGTTGCTGCAGATGGAAAACCATCGCGACGACTTCATCGTCTTCGCCGCCGGTTATCCCAAGGAGATGGACCGGTTCATGGAGTCGAACCCCGGCCTGCGCTCACGGTTCGCCGGCAAGGTCGACTTCCCCGACTACACCAACGACGAACTCGCCGGGATCTTCCAGCTGATGGCCAAAAGCCAGGGATACCAACTCTCCGAGGAGTTCGGCAACGCACTACCCGAGGCGATCCGCCGCATCCCGCGGGGACGCGGTTTCGCCAACGGCCGCTCCGCGCGCGCACTGCTCGAAGCCGCCATCAGCAAGCAGTCCTCGCGCTTGGCCGCCGAGGCGGCCGCGGACCCGGCCGCGCTGGCGCTGCTGACGCCGGCGGACCTGCCCGCCGGCGGTGAGTCGGGGGTCGGGCAGGCCGACGACTCGGGCCCGCGGCGCAGCCTGGAGGAGCTGCTGGCCGAGCTGGACGCGATGATCGGGCTGGACCCGGTCAAGCAGCGGGTCCGCGCCCTCGTCGCCGAGACGCAGCTGGACATGCGCCGCCGCGAGGCCGGGCTCCCGGTCGCGGGACGCAGCAGGCACCTGGTGTTCACCGGGAACCCCGGCACGGCCAAGACCACGGTGGCACGGTTGATGGGCCAGATTTACCGCGAGCTGGGCGTGCTCCCGTCCGGTCACCTGGTCGAAGTCGCGCGGCCCGACCTCGTCGGCGAGTTCATCGGGCAGACCGCGCCCAAGACCCGCGACGTGTGCGAGCGCGCCATCGGCGGCGTGCTGTTCCTGGACGAGGCCTACAACCTCGTATCCGACAGCGAGAATGACTTCGGCAAGGAAGCCGTCACGGAACTGTTGCTGCAGATGGAAAACCATCGCGACGACCTGATCGTGATCACTGCCGGCTATCCGAAAGAGATGGACCGGTTCATGGAGTCGAACCCCGGCCTGCGCTCGCGGTTCGCCGGCAAGGTCGACTTCCCCGACTACACCAACGACGAACTGGCCGGGATCTTCGCCCTGATGGCCAAGAGCCAGGGATACCAGCTTTCCGACGACTTCGGCAAAGTGCTCCCCGAAGCGATCCGCCGCATCCCGCGTGGACGCGGGTTCGCCAACGGCCGCTCCGCGCGCGGGCTGCTCGAGTCCGCCATCAGCAAGCAGTCGACCCGGCTGGCCGCCCAGCCGGACGCGGACCCGGCCACTCTGGGGCTGCTGACCCCGGCGGACCTGCCCGCGGGCGGTGAGTCGGGGGTCGGCCAGGCCGACGACGCAGGTCCGCGCCGCAGCCTCGCGGAACTGCTGGCCGAACTCGACACGCTGGTCGGGCTCGACCCCGTGAAGCAGCGGGTCCGCGCGCTCGTGGCGGAGACCCGACTGGACATGCGCCGCCGCGAGGCCGGGCTCCCGGTCGCGGGACGCAGCAGACACCTGGTGTTCACCGGAAACCCGGGCAGCGCCAAGACCACCGTGGCGCGGCTGATGGGGCAGATTTATCGCGAGCTCGGGGTGCTGCCGTCGGGGCACCTCGTCGAGGTCGGCCGGCCGGACATGGTCGGCGAGTTCCTGGGCCAGACCGCGCCGAAGACCCGGGACGTGTGCGAGCGCGCCATCGGCGGGCTGCTGTTCATCGACGAGGCGTACAACCTCGCGCAGCAGTACAACAGCGGCGAAGACACCTACGGCAAGGAGGCCATCGCCGAACTGCTGGTGCAGATGGAAAACCACCGCGACGACCTGATCGTGATCGCCGCCGGCTACCCGGGCGACATGGACCGGTTCCTGGACGCCAACGAGGGCCTGCGGTCGCGGTTCGGCGGCACCGTCGAGTTCCCCGACTACAGCAACGACGAGCTCGCCGCGATCTTCACCGTGATGGCGAGCAAGCAGGGGTACCAGCTCGCGCCCGAGGTCGTCGCGGCGTTGCCCCGGCTGATGGCGGGGATCGACCGCGACAAGGGCTTCGCGAACGGGCGTTCCGCGCGTGGCCTGCTGGAGCGGGCGATCAGCGCGCAGGCCATGCGGCTCGCCGGTCCGGACACGGATCTGGCAAAACTGGCGAACGAGGAGCTGACCCTGTTGACGGCGGCCGACCTGCCCGCCTGATCCTGTCCACTGTGGACAGCATCGGAGGTCGTCGAAGCGCGGTTCCCGCTTCTCGAAGCGGGCCGTGACGGCCTCGACCTGATTGGGGCTGCCGCGCGTGCCCACGGATGGCGGCGATCACGGGGACGGCCAGCTCGGACCACACGTACGCGGCGCGCTGAGCCGTGGCGCGTACCGGTCCGTCCGTCGGCGCGCGCGACAGCCTCGGCCTTCAGTCGCTCCTCCGTCGTGACCAGCGCCTCGAACATGCCGGGTCGAGCGCGTTTCCGCTTGTCGGGCCGGTTCAGCCGCACGTCGGCCACCACGCCCGCCACCGAGACCGTCACCCGCATCTGCCCGTCCCTCCCATGCCGTCCAGGCGGAGGACAGCGGCCCCTTCGGCGGCCGGCGGTCGTCGTGTTACCGTGGTCTCGTGCAGCGCCTCATGACGTCCCAGCGACTCGTAACCCGGCGCGCCGGCTGAACCAGGTCGCCGGCGCGCAGCGTTGGCGATCGCGGACACACCGCATCTCCCGTCTCGGGGCCTGGCCCGGATCCAGCCAGTTTCTCACCCTGTGGAGATCCGCCATGTCCCTCGCACACCCCGCTCTCGATGCCCCGGCCCGACGCTCGGCGATGCTGCTGCGGCGCCGCATCGCCACCTACTTCACCGGCGGTGTCGAAGAAATCCCCGGCCTCGTCGGCCAGCTGGCCGGGCAGGGCCACCTCGTGCACGAACTGTCGGTCGACATCCGCGACGGTGTCCGGGAAAGCAGCATGGTCTGCACGGTCCTGCTCGCGACCGACGAGATCGACAGCCTGCTGGCACACCTTCGCGACCTGCCCGCTGTCGTCTCCTCCGAGCTGGCCTGAGCCGCGGCGCCGCTGGACGGCGGCCACAGCTCCCGGACGTGCAGCAGCGAACCGGACGGTCAGCCGGCGGCGAACTCCGTTACCGCTCACGGCATCGACGATCGTGGCCACACCGAGCCGGAGACGGACGTCGTCCTGGACCTGTGACACGGCCGGATCGTCCGGTGTTGAATGACGCCATGGCGGCCACCCACCGGCGGGCGGTCGATCTCGCCCGGGACGGGCAGATCGAATCCGCCACCTGGAACCCGACCACCGGCTGCGACCGGGTCAGCAGCGGGTGCGACCACTGCTACGCCCTGACCCTGGCCAAGCGGCTCAAGGCAATGGGCAGCCCCGGCTACCAGCACGACGGGGATCCCCGCACGAGCGGTCCGGGGTTCCGGCTCGCCGTGCACCCGCACCGCCTGGACATTCCGCTGCACTGGCGCCGCCCGCAGTTGGTGTTCGTGGACTCGATGAGCGACCTGTTCCACCCCAAGGTGCCCGACAGTTTCCTCACCGCGGTCCTGGACACGATGCGCGAGGCCGACTGGCACCGCTTCTTCGTGCTGACCAAACGGCCCGAGCGGATGGCCTCGGCGTTGTCCCGGCTGCAGCCGCGCCCGCTGCCCAACGTGTGGTGGGGCGTGACCATCGAGAGCAATGCCTCCGTGGCGCGCGCGGATCGCCTGCGTGCCACGCCCGCCGCCGTGCGATTCCTGTCGCTGCAACCACTTCTCGGGCCGGTGCCCGACCTCGGCCTCACCGGCCTCGACTGGGTCTACGTCGGCGGCGAGTCCGGCCCCGGTCACCGGCCGATGGATCCCGCCTGGGTCCGGGCGATCCGCGATCGCTGCGTCGACACCGGAATCCCGTTCTTGTTCAAGCAATGGGGCGGACGCACCCGAAACGCCGGCGGGCGCGTCCTCGATGGTCGCACCTGGGACGAAATGCCCCGCAGGCGCTAGGCGGCCTGGCGTCGAAGCCGCGCCGCGAGGAAGACCGTCAGCAGCGCGAGGGCGGTCGCGACGGCGAAGGCCAGCCTCATCCCGCTCAGTTGCGCCGGTGCCGCGGCGACGCCGGCGGCGACCAGGTTGCTGGTGCGCGCGGACATCACGGTCACCACGAGCGCCGTCCCGAATGCGGCGGCGACCTGCTGGAGTGTCCCGAGCATGGAGCTGCCGTGCGAGTACAGGTTCGGGGGCAGCGCGCCCATGCCGAGCGCGAACACCGGTGTGAACATCGCCGCGAGGCTCACCATCAGCAGCACATGCAGCCCGAGCACCTGCCAATACGGCATTGTCGTCGAGACCTGGCTGAAGCCCGCGAGCGCGAGCACCATGCCGATCGAGCCGGGCAGCACCAGCGGGCGGCTGCCGTGGGCGTCGAAGACCTTGCCCACCGCCGGCCCGAGCAGCCCCATCGCCAGCCCGCCCGGCATGACGAGCAGGCCGGTCTCGAGCGGGCTGAGCCCGCGCAGGTGCTGCAGGTACAGCGGCAGCAGGATCATCGAGCCCAGCATCGCGAGGAACCCGATGGACATCAGCGCCAGCGACAGCGCGAAGGTGCGGTGTTTCAGGACGCGCAGGTCCAGCAGCGGAACGCCGCGGCGCTGGAGGGAACGCTGACGGAACACGAACACGGCGGTCGCCAGCAGCCCGGCGGCGACAATGATGAGACCCGGTGCCACGCCACCGCTGCCGCCGAAGCGGCTCAGCCCGTACACGAGTCCGCCGAAGCCGAGCGCCGCCACCGCCACGCTGAGCCAGTCGATGGAGCTGACCTGCGGCTCGCCGACGTTGCGGACCTTGCGCAGCCCGAGCACGGTCACCGCGGCCGCGATCGGCAGCACCGCCACGAACAGCAGCCGCCACGAGCCAAGCTGCAGGATCAGCCCCGACACGGCGGGGCCGAGCGCGGGCGCCACCGACATCGCAAGCGTCACGGTGCCCATCACCCGGCCGCGGTCCCGCTCGGGCACCACGGTCATCAGCGTCGTCATCAGCAGCGGCATCATCACGGCCGTACCGCCGGCCTGCACGATCCGCCCGGCCAGCAGCACCGGGAACGACGGTGCCGCGGCCGCGACGGCGGTCCCCGCGAGGAACACACCCATCGCGAGCGCGAACGCCTGCCGGGTGGTGACGCGCTGCAGGAACCAGCCGGTCACCGGGATCACGGCGGCCATGGTCAGCATGAACGCGGTCGACACCCACTGTGCCGACTCCTCGGCGATACCCAGCGACTCCATCAGCCGCGGGATCGCGTTGATCATGATGGTCTCGTTGAGGATCACGACGAACGTGGCCAGCACCAGCAGGCGCACGACGGCCGGCGTGCGGCGTGCCCGCACGGCCGGTCGTTGCAGGGTCAGGGTCGACATGGCGGCACCTCGCTGGTCCGGGGAACGGTGACGCCACTACAGACCAGCACGCCCGACGAAACTCATCGACCCGGTGTCAGCGCCTTCGCCTTCTTGCGCTGCAACGGGATCGGGAACGGCGCGTCGACCGGTACCCGGGCGTTGCTCGCGCGGACGGCGGCCGCGGCACCGGCCACGACGAGGGCGGTCGCCACCAGCACCGCGGCGACCATCGCCGAGCGCGGCGTCGCGACCAGGTCGCCGTAGCGGCCGAGGACGAAGCCGTCGTCAAGGCCCCAGCACAACACCGCCGTGCCCACCGCGGCCGCGGTGCTCGTGAACGCGGCGACCCCGGCGACGGTGACCGCCAGCAGCGTCAGCGACCAGGCCGGATGAGCGGTCGCCCCGGTCGCGACGGCGAGTGTGGTCGCCGCGATGCCCGCGGTGAATCCCAGCGGAAGCGCGAACCCACCGGGCAGCGGCGGTGCGGCCAGGTCTGTCTTGTTCATGACCGCATTCCAGCGCCGCGCGTCCATCTCGGACGGGTCGTTGCCACAACCCGTGCGCTTTGCCGCGAAGTTTTGACGCGTTCCTGACTTCCGCGGGTCACCCCGGCCAGCAGCAGGTCCATCAGCCGTGCTCGGGTGCCCGGCTGGCCGCGTTAGGAGTGGCGTGCGGCCGTGACCGCCAGCGTGGTGAGCGACATCGTGAACCCGCCGCCCATCCGGTCGATCGCGGCGCGGGCCGATTCGAGGAGCTCGGCGACCGTGGCTGCCGGCAGCCGGGTCAGCCCTCCGGTGGTGGGCATGAAGTCGAGCCATTCGTCGCGGGTGTAGGTCCGTTCCCACTCGAATTGCCAGTGCTCCGCGCCGCCGAATGCCGGTGCCTGGCCGAATCCGTCGGCGAACCTGGCCATCACGGCTTGGTGGATGTCGAGCCCGCTCCCCTGCGGCTGGGCGCCGAACGGCGCGCCGGGCACCAACCGCCGGTAGACGGCGTTGAAGGCGTCCGCGATCTCGGCCGGCGGCTGGTACACGTGCCCGAACACGACCAGGCGCCCGCGCGGACGCAGGACCCGCGCCGCCTTGACCGCGCCCGCCACCGGGTCCACCCAGTGCCATGCCTGCCCGGCGACCACGGCGTCGAAGTCACGCCCGGCGGCGTCCCAGTCCTCGAACTTGGCCACCTCGACCTCGACCCCGGTGCTCCGCGCGAACTCGGCCATCCGCGGGTCGGGGTCGACGCCGAGCACCTGAGCACCGGCCGCCTGGAACTGCCGGGCGTCGATGCCCGTGCCACACCCGACGTCCAGAAAGTCCCGCCCAGGGCTGGTATCGACGATTCTGTTGACCAGCTCGTCAGGATAGCGCGGCCGGGCCCGGTCGTAGCGTTCGGCGTCGATGCCGAACGACTCGGCCATCTCCCGGGCCCGGTGCGCCTCGGGCAACGGTTCGTTCCGCGTCGAGGTGGGCATGCGCCCACTTTAAGTGGGCGCATGCTCTCAGCACCCGGCGTGGTCGATGTCGCAGATCAGACCGTCGACTTTGGGCGTTCCCCAGCCAGTGACGTAGTCCCAGCCGGGCGTGGTGGCATACAGGCCGTTGCTCGCGGGCAGGCCTGTCGTGAGGTCGGTGGAACTCACGTCGAAGTAGTCCCGCGACCGGCTCACCGGATCCTTACCGACCCGGTACAGCGCGTAGTTCGCGAACCCGTTGCCGCCCGGTGACGACGACGCGCTCTGCACCCGCGCCCACATGCCCGCCCACAGCGGCGACGACAGGGACGTGCCACCGCCGACCGTGGCCTGGCCGTTGGAGATGATCGAGTAGCCGTTGGTGAGCACGTCACCGGACTGCGCCGAGACATCGGAGATCCCGCGGCACACCGCGAGCGGATCGGTCAGGCAGTTCAGCGCCAGCCCCGGCGTGCCCTGCTGGTACGACGGTGCGGGGTGGAACAAGGTCGACCCGCCACCGGAGAACACCCAGCCGTATTCACGGCCGCGGTGACCGGCGCCGTCGGTGTAGAGCACGGTGCCGCCCACACCGACCACGTAAGGCAGCGACGCGGGCGAGTTCGTCACGGGCACACCCTGGTTCAGCACACCGTTGCCGGCGCCGATCACGGGCGCGATCGCCGCCGGGCACGAGGAACCGGTGTCCCCGGTCGACGCGAACAGCGTCTTGCCCTCGATCGCGGCCTGCCGCAGGATCTCGGTCCAGGTCGCGTCGGAGTTGTTGCCCAGACCCTGCGCGACCGGCAGCGACGGGGTCAGCAGCGGCTGGCCCGCGATCGGGCTGATCACCGGTACGGTCTCGCATTCGCCGTAGCTCGCCGACGCCTGCTTGGGGCCGGTGCTGTCGTCGGTCCACTGGCTGAACACCTTCGTGACGTCCGCATCGGACAGATCGTGTCCGAAGTAGAGCGTCAGCCCGGACGTCTGCGGCGCCATGCCGGTCGACGCCTGCGTGTCGATGTTCCACTCCTCGTGGCCGGAGTCGTCGGTGAAGTCGGTGTCGCCCGCCGGGTGCTTGACCGTGACGGGCACCTGGGGCAGCCCGAACTTGGCCTCGAAGGCGCGCAGGTCGGTGACGACCCCGTCGGACGCGCCCTCGCCGAAGATCGCAACCGGCTGCCCTTGCCCCTGGTAGGCGCTGGGCTGCTGGTACACGCTCCACAGGTCGGACGGCGTCGTGACACCGGTGCAGGTGCCCTGCAGGCAGGTGTCCTGCGCCGCCTTCGCCGGCGTGGACATGCGCTGCAGCGTGTTCAGCCCGATGACGTTGGTGATGCCGAGCCCGTAAGGCAGCACGGGCGCGGCGACGTTGGCCAGGAAGGTCCCGCCGGCGAAGCCGAACCGCTGGATCGGCCTGCCGAACAGGGCCGAGACCTGCGCGGCGGTGCCGCTGAGGCTGATCTGGTCCCGCGCCGCCGATACCGTGCCGGCTCGCAGGCCCGTGCTCGTCAGCCAGGTCCGCGCCTGGTCCAGCCGCGACTGCGGGACCCCGAACTGTGCGGCGAACTGCGCCGGGGTCAGGAACCGGCCGAAGCGCGACGAAGCCGGGTTGTGCTCGGCGTCCAGGAGCGCCTGCTCACCGGCGGGATTCGGCCGGGCAAGCGTGACCACCAGCGACATCGGGGTGCCGGCGGGCGCCGCCCCGAGTGCCGTCGCGTTGGCCAGACCCGGCAGCACGTTCTGCGTGACCATCGACAACCCCACCGCCGACGCCGCCGACGCCGGCATGCCCAGTGCGGTTATCAACGTCACCGCACCGAGTGACGTTAGGACCCTGAAACCTCGCCGCCACTGCCGCATCGGCTACCTCCCGTGTCCGTACCCGTCACCCCATAACGAGATCAGGTGACTCTGGTTACACACTTTCGTGAGATAGTGCTTTTGCGGCTTTTGTCCCGTCATCGGCGCGGATTCGCTGGCGCTGCCGGATCTTTCGTGGTCTGATATTCGCGCGGTCGGGGCCGAGGGGTGAGGGGGGCCTTGCGCTGAGCGAGAACTGGCAGGTGCCCGGCTTCGCCGAGGTGGACGTGCTCGGCACCGGCGGTTTCGGCCGCGTCGTGCTAGCCAAGCACGAAGCCTCGGGACAGCTGGTCGCCATCAAGTACCTGCGCGAGGAGTTCCTCGCCGATCCGCAGATCGCCGGCGGGTTCCGGCGCGAGGCGTGGCTGCTGCGCGGGGTGTCGAGCCCGCACGTGGCGCGCCTGTTCGACTTCGTGGAGACGGCGCGGGGCGCGGCGCTGGTGATGGAGGCCGTGCCCGGGGTGTCGCTGCGCGCGCTGCTGGCGGCGGAGAAGTCGCTGGCGCCCGAGGCGGCCCTGGCGATCCTGAAGGGCTCGCTGCTCGGTCTCGCGGCGGCGCACGCGGCCGGTGTGGTGCACCGCGACTACAAGCCGGGCAACGTGCTGGTCTCGCGCGAGGGCGCCTCGACGCTCGTGGACTTCGGGCTGGCCACATTGGACGGGCACAACGGACTCGTCGCCGGGTCACCCTTCTACATGGCACCGGAACAGTGGGCGGGCCGGCCGGGCATTCCGGCAACGGACGTGTACGCGGCCACGTGCGTGTTCTACCAGTGCATCACCGGCCACCGGCCCTTTGAAGCCGACACCACCGAGCAGTTGCGGTCGCTGCACGAGTCCGCGCCGGTTCCGCTCGACCAGGTGCCCGAGCAGCTGCGCCCGCTGATCGCGCGGGGCATGGCCAAGGATCCGGCGTGGCGGCCCGGCACCGCGGACGCGTTCGTCGCCGAACTCGAGACCGCGGCGCGCGCCGCGTACGGTCCGGACTGGGAGCAGCGCGGCTGGAAACGGCTCGCCGCCGGCGCGGCCGCGCTCAGCGCGCTGACGCCGCTCGCCCTGCTGACCACGGCAGGCACCGCCGCGGCCCCCGTCACGGCAGCGGCCGGTGCCGGCACGGGCATCGCCGCCGCGGGCGTGGGCAAGATCGTGGTCGCGTTCCTCGTGCTCGGCGCGCTCGTCGCGGGCGGGATCTTCGCCTACACACAGCTCACCGAGCCGCGCCAGGCCGAGCTGACGGTGACGGTGCAGACCGCCAACGGCCAGGAACCGAGCCTGCCCATCACCTACACCGTGCAGTACCCGCAGGTGTCCGGGCACGCCGATCCGGCCGTGCAGCAACGCATCAACGACGCGCTGCGGGCGCCGGTCGACGAGCGGCTGCGCAAGATCCGCGCTGCCGTGAGCGACCCGGATACCCTGCAGATGATCCGGGACCACGGCGAGACCGTGCGGGTGCGCACCACCGCGACGATCACGCTGCGCACCCCGGCCCTGCTGTCCGTCCGCTACGAGCACGACCTCGACTCGGACGTGCTTTCCCATACCAGCTGGCGGTTTCCCGAAACCGTCACCGTCGATCTGAGCACCGGGAAGGTGCTGGGCCCGCACGAGATGTTCCGGCCCGAAGTGCTCACCGCCGCCGGTATGGCCGAGCTCACCGACCGGCTGACCCCGCACACGGCGAACGGCGAGTTCTGCCGCCGCCCCACCGTCGACACCAACGAGGACGACAACGACGGCCCGCGCGTCTCCATCGACGCGACCGAGGCGACCGACCGCGCGGCCGAGCACGTCCCGGCCGCGGACATCGGGTTCACCAGCACCGGAACCGACTTCGTGATCCTGTGGTACGACCTCGGCTGCATCACGGCCGCCGGACAGGAAACGGTCACGCTGCCCTACGCGGAGGTGGCGGACCTGCTGCTGCCGAACTTCCTGACGATGCTGGGCCAGCAGGCTCCGGCGTCGTCGTCCGCGCGCCCGAGCCAAGCGAAGTACACCAACCCGCGGTTCGGTTTCACCACGCTGATCCCCGACGGCTACACGGCGAAGCCCTACGGCTCCGCGAACGGCGACGGGATGACCTACACCAGCGCTGCGCTGGACGCGACGTTCACCGTGTGCGGCACCAACAACGTGCAAGGTTCGACCGCCGACGACATCCTCACCGAGGTCGTGCGAGACGCCGAGGCCGACGGCGGGCAGGTCACGTTGCAGCGCGCGAGCAGCAACGGATACACGGTTTCCGGTTACCTGGGCGACGGCCGCATCTTCTACGAACGCGGCTACGTCGGCACCGGCTCGACAGCGGCCCTGCGGTGGGTCTACCCGCGGCAGCACAAAGCCGCGCTGGACACCCCGGTGAGCCGGACCGCGGGCACCTTCCGGCCGGGCGACCTCGACCGGCCGCATTAGGAAACCACGAAGGGACGCCAGAATGCTGCACGGCTACTACGTCGCCGCCCATCCTGATGACGCGCTGGTCTTCCGCGGCCAGCAGTTGTTCATCGACGAGCACACGCCGAACGTGCAGGTCGTACACATCACGACCACGGCCGGCGACGCCGGGCGCACCGACGGGTGGTGGCAGGAACGGGAGGCGGGCACCGTCGCCGCCCTCAACGGCACCATGGGGGATCCGGCAGTCACCAAGGAAACCGTGTCCGTCGGGGGTAGACAGCTGACCAGATACCGCGCGGCGAACTGGTTCCTCTACCCGCTGCGGCTGCCCGACGGCGGGCTCGACGGCCAGGGCTTCGGGCACGGCTCGCTCACCAAGCTCCACAACGGACAGATCGCCTCGCTCAGCCCGGTCGACGGGGGCGCCCCTTACCAGGGCTGGAACGCGTTCGTGTCCACGGTAGGGACGATCATCGCCAACCACCGCGGCGTCGGCGAAACCCCGTGGGTCAACACGTCCGATCCCAACACCACGCTCAACCCCGGCGACCACCCCGACCACTACGCCACCGCGTCCGCAGTCGACACCATCGCGGGCACCGACGGGCTCCACGCGTGGTACTGGGTCGGCTACGACACCGAGAACCGCCCGGCCAACCTCGGCGGATTCGACCTGGAGGCCAAGCGGTTCCTCTTCGCCGAATACGGCTGGCAGACGGGCGGGCCCAACGAACAAGAGTGGGGCTGGTGGGGCAACCGCGACTACGGCCGCGTCCGCTAGCTCAACGCGACGCCGACGGCCAGTTCGAAGATCTCCACCAGCTGCGGGAGAAACCTGGTGTTGTTCGTCGGCGAGATCTGCGCGCTCGCCGTGACGGCCACCGCCCGGCTGCCGTCGGCTGTCGCGGCGGTGAACTGGGTGTAACCCGCGGTGTTGCCGGTGTGGCCGTACACGCGCCCGTAGCGCGTGTCGTAGCGGAACAGGGCCAGCCCGGCGGCGTTGACACCCGGACCAGGGGGTTCGGATTTCCCGGGCCGGAACTGGAACTGCGCCTGCCGGGCCGCGCGATTCGTGGTGTCGCCGCGGACGTAGCCGCTGATGAACCGGACGGTGTCGGCCGGCGTGGACACGATCCCGCCCGACGCCCAGGCCCACCCCGCGGCCACGAGCGTGCTCGCGTCCTCGGGCGGCTGCTCGGTGATGTCATAGCCGTGCACGAACGGAGACGGCATCGCGGACCCGTTGGGCAGGCTGGTTTCCTTGAGCCGCAACGGGTCGAGCACGCGCCGCTGCAGCACGTCCGCATAGGAGTCTCCGGTGGCCGCCTCGCACATCAGCGCCACGATGATGTTGTCACTGTTGGAGTATGCGTACTGCGTGCCGGGCCGGAACGCCAGCTTCGGATCGTCGACGTAGGTCAGCAACCGGCGGTGCGGCGGTGGGTTCTGCAGCGCGGCAAGCAAAGCTTCCCGGAACTTGTCCGTGCCGCTGAAGTCGGGAATGCCGCTGGTGTGGCCCAGCAGCTGGCTCAGCGTGACACGCGACCATTCGCGGGGCAGGCCGTCGAGCCGGCGGCCGACTGTGTCGTCGAGCGACAACCGCCCGCAGGCCACCAGGGCGAGCGCGGTCGCGCCACTGAACGCCTTCGCCACGCTGGCCAGGCGCGTGTGGTCGGTCGCGTGCGGCGGCCGCTGCTTGCCCAGATCGGCGACGCCGACCGAGCGGAAGCCGTGTCCGAACGCGACAAGGATCGCGGGCGGGCCGCCCGGTGTTTCGTGCAGTTGTCGCATCGCGTCGAGCAATGCCCGGTCCAGCGATGGTTGCGAGGCGCCGGCTGCCGGGGCGCCGAAGCTCAAGCCCCCCACCGCGAGCGCGGCCGCGGCCGCCCCGTGAGCCAGCACCTGTCTTCGTGACAGCGCCATCGGCCGAGGGTACTGCGCCATCGGCACGACACGCCAGGGGCGAAAGAAAGACGCTGGATCCAAGCTTGGTCAGCGAAACACCTTCAGTCCGTTGTGGACTCGGCTGTCGCGTCGATCAGGCCCCACGCCAGCGCGGTGCTCGTGTCGACGGGCTGGGCGGTCAGCGCCATGAACAGGGTCCGCCACCGGCCGATGCGGCGCGGGATGCTGACCGTGCCGCCCGCGCCCGGGATCAGGCCCATGGCGATCTCGGGCAGCCGGAACGTGGTGTCCGGGTGCGCGACCAGGCGGCCGGCGAACGCGGGCAGCTCGATGCCCGCGCCGACGCAACTGCCCTGCACCCGGGCCTCGACCCGATCCCTCAGCTGGTGCAGCAGGAGGCCGGCGCCGCCGCGGGTGCGGATGAAATGAGCCATCGTGAGGTCCGGCGCGGTGCCGAACTCGTCGAGGTCCCCGCCCGCCGAAAACGACGGGCCGTTGCCGGTCAGGACGACGTGCTCGATGCTGTCGTCGAGCGCCGCCACGGTGAGCGCGTCGACCAGCCCCAGCCGCACCTCGCGCCCGTAGGCGTTGCGGCGTTCGGGCCGGTTGAGGGCGACCAGCAGGCGTGCGCCGTCGCGGTCGATCAGCACCGGCTCCTGCGGCGACGGCGGCGGCAGCGGCCGCTCGCCCCGGCGCCGCAGCCATGCGGCGAACTCGGGCCCGCCGAGCAGGGTCGAGTACGCGAACGACTCGACGTCCAGCCCCGCGCCCACGTCGAGGCTGCCGGTCCGCAGCACCTGCTTCAGCGTGAGCGATGCCTGCGGGTTCGCCGACGCGGATGCCTGCAGTACGGGTAGCACGGTGTCCGGGTCGGCGTCGACGAACTCCGGGCCCTCACCGGGTCCGAGGGTCACGTCGAGCGCCGCGGCCAGCTCCGGGTCGGCCGGATTTCCCGTCGTCACGCCGATCACGAGCCGTTCGCTGGCCCGCGCGGCGGCCAGCGCGCCGGACTCGGGCGCGTCCAGGTCCACCACGAGGAGCGGCTCCACGACGTGGCCGTCGGTGTCCATCAACGGGGCCTGTGCCGTGAGTTTCATGGGTACAACCTTCCCCGGCAGACCGTCGCGGCCACCAGCTCTGAGTCCAGAGTGGACAAGGCTTCGTCGAGCGGGACGTGCAGCAGGCACAGGTCCGCCTGCGCCCCGACCGCGACCCGGCGGGCCGGGGCGGCGGGATCCTCGAGCGGGGTGAGCATTCCCGCCAGCGCCTCGCGCGGCGACACGCGCTCGTCCGGCGAGAGGTCCCGCCGGGCGGCCGCGGCGATCGTGCGCCACGGGTCCTCGCTCGCGAACGGCGCGTCACTGCTCGGCACGACCGGCACGCCGCCGCGACGCAGGCTCGCGTACCGGTAGAGGTCGGCGTGCTCGCCGGCCGGCACGTCGCGCCGGTACTGCGCACCGCGCTCGGTCACGAAACCGGGCTGGGTCACCACGACGACGCCGGTCGACGCGAGCAGCGGGATCATGTCCTCCCCCACCAGCGCCGCGTGCTCGATCCGGTCACCCGGCAGCGGACCGACGTCGGCGAGCACGGCCAGCGCCAGCACGAGCGATTCCCTGGTGACAGCGTGGATCGCCACGGCGCGGCCGGCGGCGTGGGCCTGGCTCACCTCGGCGTGCAGATCGTCCCACTCGGGTGGTTGGTGGTCGGGCCGCAGGATCTTGTGCGGCCCCGCCGTCGTCCCGTCCGGCAGCACGGCGCCGGACGGAGCGCCGAGCAGGTGCAGCCGCTGCGGCAGGGCAGTCAGCAGCGTGATCGCGTCGTCGGGCAGGTGCGGTGTCGCGTCGGTGAGCCCGGTGATGCCCAGCGAGAGCAGGCGCCGTCCGACCGCGCCGACATCCGGGGGTTCCTGCGCGCCCAGCCGCTCGCGGATCAGCGCGTCCTGGCGCCAGAACTGCCCTGTCTCGTGGTCGGGCAGCCCGAGTGCGGCGAGTGCGCGCGAGTTCAGCATCCACAGTGCGCCGCCGCGGTGCTGGATCCGCACCGGGCGGCCGGGCACGAGCCGGTCCAGCGAGGCGCGGTCGAGGACACCCGCCACGCTCTCGTGGTATCCGATTCCGCGCACCCATTTCCCGGGCGCCGCGCGCAGTGCCGTCGCGAGCCCGTCGAGGTCGGTCACCTCGGGCGGGCCGCACCGCACCGAGGATGCCGCGGCGCCCAGCGACAGGAGGTGGATGTGGTGGTCGTGCAGCCCGGGCAGCAACGCGCCGCCGCGGGCCTCGAGCACCGTCTCCCCCGGCCGCGGGTGCAGGCGGCCGATCTCGGCGATCCGCTCGTCGCGGATGCGCACGTCCGCTGTCCGGCCCTCGACCTGGGCGCCCAGCACGATCACAGCAGCTCCCGCAGCACCCGCGCCGTGTCGGCGCCCAGCTCCGGCGCGCGGCCGGCGGGACGGCGCGGCTCGGGCTCGGCCGCCCCGACGTCGCCGTCCTCCGGTTCGCCCACCATCGTGGCGGCAATCTGGTCCCGCATCGCCAGGTCTGCGAGCCAGGTCCCGCCGGCGAGGCGGCACGCGACGGCGACCAGCGCGGCGTTGACGCCGGTGACCGGGTCGGCGATGGCGTCCCCGCACGGCGCGGGCGTACCGGTCTCGGGATCGAACGCGAGCAGGCCGCCCGCGATCGCGACGTCGTCGCCGAAGCCGACGGCGTTCGCCTCCTGCCCGGTGCGGCCGTAGGCGGTGATGCCGACCCAGACCTTGGCGGCCACGTGGGCCAGCACCTCCTCGGCGTCGATGCCCAGCTGCCGCAGCGCACGCGGCCGGGAACCCTCGATGACGATGTCGGCGGCCTCGACCAGCCCGCGCAGCGTCTGCCGCCCCTCGGCAGTGGTGAAGTCGACGGCGACGGACTCCTGGCCGGCGTGCAACAGGTCGTAGAACTCGCGCGGGCCGGACCGTGCCCCGTCGGGACGGCCGACGCTCTCCACCTTGATCACCCGCGCGCCCAGCAGTGTCAGCAGGTGCCCGCACAGCGGACCCGCCCACAGCGACGACAGATCGACCACGACGGCGGAGTCGATCGACCGGGGAACCCCCGGTGTTCCGGTCAGCCCGAACGGTTCCGGACTGTCCACACTGGACCACGCGGCGACCGGGAGACCGAGCAGCCGGGCCCGTTCCACCAGCGGCGCGGCGGCGCGGCCGGGCAAGATCTTCTCGAGCGCGGGCCACGGGTCGGGCACCGGCTCTTCGAGCCAGGCGGGAAGCAGGTCCACATCGGACTCGCGGGCGAGGTTCACGCCCAGCCAGCCGTCCGCGCAGCGGAGCACCCGCAGGGCCCCGCCGGCCGATCGTGGCGCGTCACGGTGCCAGCCGGCCCCCGCCAGCGCCGCCCGTTCGGACAGCACGCGAGCGTCGGGCAACACGGCGCCGGTCAGGAGCCCGAGTGCGTGCAGCGCGCCCCGGACGGCGCTGGCCGCGGCCCCCGGCGGGACCAGCGCGGGCCCGTCGGCGCGCCCGGTCAGCGCCAGCGCTCCGGACTCGGCCCAGTCGCGCAGCGTGCCGGTGTGCCGGGCGGAGCAGTCGACCTCGGCCCCCAGCGAGCGCAGCATCCGCGCGGCATGCCACGCCGCCGCGCCGCTACCCGGCACGGTCATCCGCTTGCCCGCCAGTGGACCGTCCACCGACCCATGATCCCAGCCGGTCCGGCACGGCCCACCGCCACGCCCCGACCCGTCACACTGGGTGACGCTACGATCGCGGTAAGGAACGACGCGCCACCTGTACGCTAATTCTTGATTGATTCCAGAAAGTGGGGCAGACTGCGGGTTGTGCCAGAAACCACGGACTTCGAGCGGATGCTGCGAGGAGCCGCACTACGGGTCACGCGTCCCCGGGTGGCCGTACTGTCCGCGGTGCACAACCATCCCCACGCCGACACCGCCAGCATCATCGGCGCCGTGCGCGAGGATCTCGGCGACGTGTCCCATCAAGCCGTCTACGACGTGCTGAGCGCGCTGCACACCGCACGACTGGTGCGCCGCATCGAGCCACCGGGTTCCGTGGCGCGCTACGAAGCACGAGTCGGGGACAACCATCACCACGTCGTGTGCCGTTCCTGCGGCGTGATCGCCGACGTCGACTGCGCCGTCGGCGACGCACCCTGCCTGACGGCGTCCGACGACCACGGTTTCGTCATCGACGAAGCCGAGGTCGTCTACTGGGGCCTGTGCCCCGAATGCAACACCGTTACCCACATTGATTCCCGGAAGGATTCCCGTGTCTGACAGCCCGAACGCCGAAGTCGGCGAACTGAACGTGGAGAGCGCGGGCGGGTGCCCGGTCCACACGGGGCGCTTCGCGCACCCGACCGAGGGCGGCAGCAACCGTGACTGGTGGCCGAACCAGCTCAACCTGTCGATCCTCCGGAAGCACTCCTCCGTGGCCAACCCCATGGGCGAGGACTTCGACTATGCCAAGGAGTTCCAGAGCCTCGACCTCGACGCCCTGGCCAGGGACGTCGACGAGGTGCTGACGACGTCACAGGACTGGTGGCCCGCCGACTTCGGCCACTACGGCGGCCTCATGATCCGGATGGCGTGGCACAGCGCCGGCACCTACCGCATCGATGACGGCCGCGGGGGCGCGGGCGCCGGCATGCAGCGCTTCGCGCCCCTGAACAGCTGGCCCGACAACGGCAACCTGGACAAGGCCCGCCGCCTGCTCTGGCCGGTGAAGCAGAAGTACGGCCGCAAGATCTCGTGGGCCGACCTGATGATCTTCGCGGGCAACCGCGCCCTGGAGACGATGGGCTTCAAGACCTTCGGCTTCGCCGGCGGCCGCGCGGACGTGTGGGAGCCGGACCAGGACGTGTACTGGGGCCCGGAGCGCACGTGGCTCGGCGACGAGCGCTACAGCGGCAACCGCGAGCTGGAGGAGCCCCTCGCAGCCGTCCAGATGGGCCTGATCTACGTCAACCCGGAGGGCCCGAACGGCACCCCGGACCCGCTGGCCGCGGCCCGGGACATCCGCGAGACCTTCCGCCGCATGGCGATGAACGACGAGGAGACCGTTGCGCTGATCGCCGGCGGCCACACCTTCGGCAAGGCCCACGGTGCCGGTGACGCCGACGCCAACGTCGGTGCCGAGCCCGAGGCTGCCCCGATCGAGCAGCAGGGCCTTGGCTGGAAGAACAGCTTCGGCACCGGCAAGGGGCGCGACGCGATCACCAGTGGCCTCGAGGTCACCTGGACGCCCACCCCGACCAAGTGGGACAACACCTTCTTCGAGACCCTGTTCGGCTACGAGTGGGAGCTGACCCAGAGCCCCGCCGGCGCCAACCAGTGGGTCGCGAAGGACGGCGCCGGCGCGAACACCGTGCCGGACCCGGAGACCAACGAGCTCAACCGCCCGCCGACGATGCTCACCACGGACCTCTCGCTCCGCTTCGACCCGGTGTACGAGCCGATCTCGCGGCGCTTCCTGGAGAACCCGGAGCAGTTGGCCGACGCGTTCGCCCGCGCCTGGTACAAGCTGACGCACCGCGACATGGGCCCGATCCAGCGCTACCTCGGCCCGCTGGTGCCGCAGGAGACGCTGATCTGGCAGGACCCGGTGCCGGCCGTCGACCACGAGCTGGTGGACGACGCGGACGTCGCCGCCCTCAAGGCGAAGATCGCCGAGTCGGGCCTGTCGGTGAGCCAGCTGGTGTCCACCGCGTGGGCCTCGGCCGCGACGTTCCGCATCGGTGACAAGCGCGGTGGCGCCAACGGCGCGCGGATCCGCCTCGAGCCGCAGCGCGGCTGGGAGGTCAACAACCCCGACGAGCTGGCGCAGGTGCTGCGCACGCTGGCAGGGATCCAGGAGTCCTTCAACGGCGCCCAGTCCGGCGGCAAGAAGATCTCCCTGGCCGACCTCATCGTGCTGGGCGGTGCCGCCGGTGTCGAGCAGGCCGCGAAGGCCGCGGGCGTCGACATCCGGGTCCCGTTCACCCCGGGCCGCACCGACGCGACGCCGGAGCAGACCGACGCCGAGTCGTTCGCGCCGCTCGAGCCGAAGGCCGACGGGTTCCGCAATTACCGCGGCAAGGGCAACCGCCTGCCGAGCGAGTTCCTGCTCATCGACCGCGCGAACCTGCTGAACCTGAGCGCGCCCGAGACGACCGTCCTGGTCGGTGGCCTGCGTGTGCTGGGTGCGAACTCCCAGGGCTCGCCGCTCGGCGTGCTCACCGCGACGCCGGGCGTGCTGACCAACGACTTCTTCGCCAACCTGCTCGACATGGGCACGGAGTGGAAGCCGGTGGCTGGGTCTGATTCGGAGGAGGCCGAGACCTTCGAGGGTCGCGACCGCGCCACCGGCGAGGTCAAGTGGACCGGCAGCCGCGTCGACCTGGTCTTCGGGTCGAACTCCGAGCTTCGCGCCGTCGCCGAGGTGTACGCCTCCGACGACGCGAAGGAGAAGTTCGTGCGCGACTTCGTCGCCGCATGGGACAAGGTCATGATGCTGGATCGCTACGACCTGGTCTGATGCTCTGACACGGAAGGCCCGCACCGGATGCCGGTGCGGGCCTTCTGCTTGTGCGCGCGCCTTGACGCAACCTATCGGTTGCCATAATGTGGCAACCGATAGGTTGCTACAAGTGGAGGCGGGTTGACATGGGTTTTCCCGACCGCATCGAAAGAACCGTCGAGCTCGCGCACCCGCCCGCGAAGGTCTGGGCGGCGCTGACCACCGCCGAAGGCCTGGCCGCCTGGTTCGGCAGCGAGGCGACGGTCGACCTGCGCCCAGGCGGGACGGGGCGGCTGACGTGGGCCGAGGGCCACACCGCCGACCTTCGCATCGAGCGCGTGGAAGAGCCCGTCGTCTTCGCCTACACCTGGCAGGTCGCCGACGTGCCCGACGGCAACCCGGCACGCACTTACGTCGAGTTCACGCTCGAACCGACCGGCTCGGGCACGCGGCTGCGGGTGGTCGAGTCCGGCTTCGCGCAGGTGCCCGAGCAGGCCTACCGTGAGGCGTACGACGGTCACACCCAAGGCTGGGCCAGCGAACTCGGCGAACTGGCCGACTACCTCGATGCCGCCTGACATCGAAGCGATCGCCGAAGGAGTCTTCCTCGCACTGGCCGACCCGACCCGGCGCATGCTGCTGGCCGCGCTGGCCTCGTCCGGCCCCGCGACGGCGACAGATCTGGCCGACCGCCTGCCGATCACGCGGCAGGCGATCGCCAAGCACCTGACCCTGCTCGCCGAGGCCGGTCTCGTCACACCGGAACCGGGCGAGCGCCGCCGGGTGCGCTACCGGCTGCGCTCCGCGCCGATGCTCGTGGCGCAGCAGTTCCTGGCCGCGCTGGCTCGCGACTGGGACGGGCCGCTCGAGGCATTGAAGGACCACCTCGACCGGTCATCACGACACGACACCGGAAGGCGGACACCCTCATGAAGACACCCCCGATCGTCACCGCAGCGGACTGGGAACAGGCGCGCGAACAGCTGCTGGTCAAGGAAAAGGAGCTGACCCGCGCCCGGGACGCGCTGGCCGCGCAACGCAGGCGGATGCCGTGGGTGGCCGTGGACAAGCATTACGGGTTCGAAGGACCCGGCGGCAGGACCGATCTCCTCGGCCTGTTCGACGGCCGCCGCCAGCTCATCGTGTACCGCGCCTTCTTCGATCCCGGCGTGGACGGGTGGCCCGAGCACGCGTGCCGCGGCTGCTCGATGGTCGCCGACCAGGTCGCGGATGTCGCCCACCTCAACGCCCGCGACACGACGCTCGCCTTCGCGTCGCGCGCGCCGCAGGCCGAGATCGCGCGGCTGAAAGACCGGATGGGCTGGACGATGCCGTGGTACACCATCACCGACGACTTCGACCTCGATTTCGGTGTTGACGACTACCACGGCACGAACGCGTTCATCCGCGACGGTGAGCAGATCTACCGCACCTACTTCGTCAACAACCGCGGCGACGAGGTCATGGGCGGCACGTGGGCCTATCTCGACATCACCGCGCTGGGCAGGCAGGAAACCTGGGAAGACTCCCCCGAGGGCTACCCGCAGACGGCGCCGTATCAGTGGTGGAACTGGCACGACGCGTACGCGAGGTCCTAAGTAGACGGTTCGGCCGGCTCGGGTTCCGGTTCGAGGTGGGGCAGGACGCGGTCGAGCCGGTCCGGCAGCCACCAGCTCCACTTGCCCAGCAGGAACATCGCCGCCGGCACGATGACCAGCCGGATGATCGTGGCGTCGATGAGCACGCTGACGCCGAGCCCGAGCGCCAGGATCTTGATCACCACACTCGACGAGGCCAGGAACGCGAAGAACACGCACATCATGATCAGTGCCGCCGACGAGATCACCCGCGCGGTCACGGCGAGCCCATCGGCGACGCTGGCATGGGTGTCGCGCGTCCGCACCCACGCTTCGTGCACGCGGGACAGCAGGAACACCTCGTAGTCCATGGACAGCCCGAACACGATCGCGAACATGATCATGGGCACGTAGGACTCGATCGGTACCCGCTCGCCCACGCCCAGCAGCTGACCGCCCCACCCCCACTGGAACACGGCGACGATGACGCCGTACGACGCCGCGATCGACAGCAGGTTGAGCACCGCGGCCTTCAGCGCGAGAACCGGGCTGCGGAACGACAGCAGCAGCAACACAAATGCGGCCGCGACGACGATCCCGATGATCGCGGGCAGCTTCGCGGAGACAATGTCCCGGAAGTCGAGCTGCCCCGCCGTCATCCCGGTGACGTAGCTCGTCGCCCCGCCCAGCACCGGCGGCAGTGTCTGCGTGCGCAGCACGCCCAGCAGCTCGTCGGTGGCCGCGTCCTGGGGCCCGGTCTTCGGCGTGACGGTCGACAGCAGCAGCGCGCCGTCCTGGCTCGGCGTGAGCGGCGTCGCCGACGCGACAGCCGGCGTGGCGGCCAGCGCCTGCTGCACCGGGACCGCGATCGCGCCGGCCTGTGCCGCATCCCGCGGCACGACCACAACGGTGAACTGCCCGTTCACCCCCGGCCCGAACCCGGCGCTGATCGCGTCGTAGGCATCGCGCGACGTGGTGCCCGCAGGATCGGCGCCGTCGTCGATATGCTCCAGCTGCATGGAGAACGCCGGGACCGCGAGCACCGCCGCGACCAGCACCCCACCACACAGGTAGCGCCACGGATGCCGGTCGATCCGGACCGCGTACCGGTGCCAGCCGCTCTCCCCGCCGCCGGCGGACTCCTCGGCCACCGGCCGGCGCACGTGCCACCGGTCGATCCGGCGCCCGGCCAGGCCCAGCAGCGCCGGCACCAGCGTCGTCGCCGCGAACCCGGCCACCACGACTGTGATCGCCGCCGCGAGCCCGAGCTTGCCGATGAACGACACGCCGACCGCGAACAGTCCCATCAACGCGATCACCACGGTGGTCGCCGCGATCAGCACCGAGCGCCCGCTCGTCGAGACCGTCCGGCCCGCGGCGGTCGCAGGTTCGTGGCCGTCGATGATGTGCTGCCGGAACCTGGTGGTGAGGAACAGCGCGTAGTCGATGCCCACACCGAGCCCGATCATGATCGCCAGCGTGGGCGACGCGGTCGCGAACGTGACCGCACTCGCCAGCAATCCGAGCAGCCCGAGGCCGGTGGCGACGCCGATGATCGAGGTGAGGACCGGCAGCCCGGCGGCCAGCACGCTGCCGAATGCGACGAGCAGCACCAGGATGGCGACGATGATGCCGATCAGCTCCGACCGCAGGTCCTTGGTGGCCGGTTCGGCCGCGTCGGCCAGGGTGCCGGTGTAGTCCACGGCGACGCCGGCCGCGCGGACCGGGTCGGTCGCCTGGTCGATGCCGCGCACCAGGTCGCTGCCGAGCGCGGTCGGCTTGTTGTCGAACTGGATGGTGGCGAAGGCGATCTGGCCGTTGCCCGAGGTCGTGGCCGGCGAGAGCGGGTCCGACACCGACACGACGTGCGGCACGGTCCGCAGCTGCGCGGTGGCCTGCTCGATCGTCGTCGTCCGGCTGCTCAGCGTTTCCGAAGCGGTGGTGAACACGACGCGGGCGCTGTTCGAGCCGCCGACGATGCCGTGCTGAGCGAGCACCGCGCTGCCCTTGCCGGACTCGGCCCGTGAGAGGCTGAAATCGTCGCTGTAGGTACCGCCCGCGAAATGGTTGGCGACGGTCGCGGCCGCGAGCACCACGAGCCACACGAGGACCACCGGCCACGGATGCGACGCACACCAGCGGCCGGTGCGCACCAGTGTTCCGGCGCGGGCCGGCTTGGTGACACGGACACGTTCTGCCATGACGCGACCTGGCTTCCGGGTTGACCTCCCCGGTTCAGCGTCACGCCGGCTCGCGCGAGGGCAGTAGGGCCGAAGGTCCCCGGTCCTCCTCCTTCACGGACGGTGCCTGATCAGACACATCGTCCACAAGGGACGATTCAGGAAGGCTTGTCCTTCAGGCGAGCGGTTTCCCGGCGGACGTCGGCCTGGGTGGCGCGTTCGCGCCGGAGCCAGTCCGGGTTGTCGTCCTTCAGTGCGTTGATCTCGTCCGTGGTGAGCGGTTCCGTGATGCCGCCGCGGGCGAGACCGCTGATGGACACGCCCAGCCTCGCGGCGACGACCGGTCGCGGGTGCGGCCCGTCGCGGCGCAGTTCGCGCAGCCATTCGGGCGGGTCGGCCTGCAGCGCGTTCAGCTCGTCGCGCGAGACGACGCCGTCCTGGAACTCGGCCGGGGTGGCCTCGAGGTACACACCCAGCTTCTTCGCCGCGGTCGCGGGCTTCATCGTCTGGGAGGTCTTGTGCGACGTCATGTGGTCCAGGATATTCGGCCCGGTCACGCCCGGTAACCTGGGCCGGTGACCTTCAGGCTCGCGTACGTTCCCGGCGTCACGCCCGGCAAGTGGGTGCGGATGTGGGGCGAGCGGGTGCCCGAGGTGCCGCTGGAACTGATGCCGGTGCCGGCCGCCGAGGCCGCCGCGCTGGTCCGGGACGGCGGCGCGGAAGCCGTGCTGCTGCGGTTGCCTGGCGACCGCGACGGGCTGCACGCCATCCCGCTGTACGCCGAGACGACGGTGGTCGTCGTGCCGAAGGATCACCTGATCGCCGCAGCCGACGAGGCCTCCCCCGCCGACCTCGCCGAGGACGTCGTGCTGCACCCGCTCGACGACCCGCTGGAGTGGGAGAACCCGCCGGGCCGCCCAGCGATCGAGCGCCCCGCCACCACTGGCGACGCGATCCAGCTGGTGGCGGCCGGGGTAGGGCTGCTCGTCGTGCCGCAGTCGCTCGCCCGGCTGCACCACCGCCGTGACCTCACCTACCGGCCGCTTTCGGACGTCCCGCAGTCGCAGGTCGCGCTGTCCTGGCCGGAGGCGGAGACCACGGACCTGATGGAGCAGTTCATCGGCATCGTCCGGGGCCGCACCGTCAACAGCAGCCGCGGCCGGCCGCAGCCCGCCCCGGCGAAGCGGACCCGCCGCGAACCCGAAGCGCGCAAACCCGTTCCCGGCAACAACCGCCGTCGCACCGGGAAGCCCGGGAAGCCCGGCCGGCGGTCCTAACGCTTCCGACGCGCGTAGGCGACCCAGAACACGACGGCGAGCACGGCCGACGCCACCAGGGTGACCCACCGGTAGGGGGTGCCGCCCGCCTCGATGATGAGCGGCACGGAACACAGCGCGGTGATCGTGGTCGCGCCGGCCAGCAGCACCAGGATCGTGTCCCGCTGTTCACGCACGCGATGCCTTGGCGGGCAGCGAACGGGCATAGGTCACGCCGCGCGCGACCCACTGCCCGAGCTCGTCGTCGGAACTCACGGCGTCGGTGTCCACCATGAGCCAGCCGCGCATCTCGCGGCCGCGCATCACCATCGGGCGGACGTGCACGTCGTCGATCAGCGGGTCCGCGTCGTCGGGGTTCACGCGCACCATCAGGCCGCCCTGCCCGCTGGCGGCCACCGCCATGTTCCCCCGCACCATGAACCCCAGCCCGCCGAACATGGCCTGCTCGTGCAGTTCCTGCTCGCCACCGAGCACGCCGCGGATCCGGTCCGCCAGCTCACGGTCGTAGGCCATGGCGCATTATGGCCCGTTCCGGCCCGCCGCGCAGCCCTCGTGATCATCGGCTCTGACGACTGGTCGCGTTGGGCGCCGTCGTCGTGCTCATCAAGACGTTCGCCCACTGACGTTGCTAGA
Source organism: Amycolatopsis sp. (assembly GCA_035248845.1). Lineage (GTDB taxonomy): Bacteria > Actinomycetota > Actinomycetes > Mycobacteriales > Pseudonocardiaceae > Amycolatopsis_E. Next base: position 111,474 of record DATFHB010000069.1, read on the forward strand.
GGGCGCGGTTCGCGGACCGAAGGCTGGAAATGGCGGCGGGATCGCCATCGAACGTCAGATGCACGGCATCACGGCCGAAGACGAACAGCAGCAGCTCGAGGGGATGCCCGACGACCGTCACCGGGTCGGGGCCGCTCTTGACCTGCGCGCCGCGGCCGTCGGTCGTCCTTAGTGTTACCCCGACCCGGGCCGTGCGCAGGTTCAGCCGCGCCGCGCCACGGACCGACCGCCACGCGGCGTCGTCGCGCACGGCATCGGCGGGCCGTGGCTCCCAGCCGGGGTCGCCCCGGCGCAGATCTTCGTGGTGTACCAGGAACTCCGCGGTGTTGGTCAGCTCGTCGACGGGACCGATCGACGTCGGCCAGTACCACGCGGGGCCCCGTCGCACCTGCTCCACCAGGTCCGGCCACGGGCGCGCCGCGTACCCGTCCTGCACGCGCCGCATGTGCGATGCGAACGGGGCCAGCAGGATGCCCAGCGCCGCGTCCACCCGATGCTCCCGCAGCACGAGGTGCGCCGCGAGATCCCGCGCCGCCCAGCCCTCGCACAGCGTCGGCGCCTCCGGGCCGACCTCGTGGAACAGTTCACACAACGCCGCACGCTCGTCCGCAGCCACACCCATGACGCCCACAGTACCGATCCCTTTACGATACTGTGCGTGACCACCTTCGATGATCTTGAGCACCTGGACACGTCGATCCTGCCGGCGCGGCAACAGCGCATTCTGGTCGCGATCCGGGACTGGGTGGTCCGCCACGGCTACTCGCCGAGCACCCGCCAGATCGGCGACGCCGTCGGCCTGCGGTCGTCCTCCTCGGTGTCCAAGCACCTGACCGCACTGGAGGAGAAGGGATTCCTCCGCCGGGGCGACGCGGTCGCGCGGCCGATCGACGTCCGCATGTTCCTGCACGACTCCCCCGCACGGGAGTCCACAGAGGACTCCGTGCCGGTGCCCGTCGTCGGGCACATCGCGGCGGGCGTGCCGATCTCGGCCGAGGAGAACCTCGACGACGTGCTGAAGCTGCCCCGGGAACTGGCCGGGCGCGGCACCGTGTTCGGCCTGCGTGTGCGTGGCGACTCGATGATCGACGCCGCGATCTGCGACGGCGACATCGTGGTCGTGCGCCAGCAGCACGAGGCCCACTCGGGGCAGATCGTGGCCGCAATGATCGACGAGGAGGCGACGGTGAAGGTGTACCGGCGCCGAGGCGGCCACGTCCTGCTCGAGCCGCGCAACCCCGCCTACGACGTCATCGACGGCGACAACGCCGTGATCCTCGGCGTCGTCGTCTCCGTCCTGCGCAGCGTCTGACGCGCCGGTCAACCGAGCTGAATGTGGCATTCAGCTCGCCTCCAGGGAAGCGAGGCGGGTGGTCAGGAAGCGGCGGTCGGCCGGGTTCGTGGCCAGGTCGAGTGCGCGGCGGTACGCCTCGGCTGACTCGCCGGCGCGGCCCAGGCGGCGCAGCAGGTCGGCGCGGGCGGCGTGCCACAGGTGGTAGCGCTCGAGCCCCTCGATCCGGTCCGCGAGCGCGAGACCGTCCTCCGGGGTGCCGGCCATGGCGACCGCCACCGCGTGGTTGAGCGCGATCACCGGCGACGGCGCGAGCGCCAGCAACTCGGCGTAGAGCGCCGCGATGCGCGCCCAGTCCGTCAGCTCCGCGGCCGGCGCCTGCGCGTGCAGCGCGGCGATCGCGGCCTGCACCTGGTAGGGCCCCGGCGTGCCGTGCCGCAGCGCCCGGTCCAGCAGCCCGACCGCCTCCGCGACCTCCGCCCGATCCCACTTCGCGCGGTCCTGGTCCTGCAGCAGGATGACCTCGCCGTCCGCGGTATAGCGGGCCTCGGCACGCGAGTCGTGCAACAGCAGTAGCGCGACCAGCCCCAGCGCCTCGGGTTCGTCCGGCATCAGCGTCGCCACGAGCCTGCCGAGCCGGATCGCCTCCTGCCGCAGCAGCACGTGGTCCGGCCGGCCGGGATCGGCGGTGTAGCCCTGCGTGAAGATCAGGTACACCACCGCGAGCACGCCGGCCAGCCGCTCCGGCAGCAGGTGGTCGGCGGGCACCTCCAGGGTGATCCCGGCGTCGCGGATCTTCCGTTTCGCCCGGACCAGCCGCTGCGCCAGGGTGGCCTCGCCGACCAGGAACGTCCGCGCGATCTGCCCCGCCGTCAGGCCCGCCACGGCCTGCAGCGTGAGCGCGATCCTGGCCTCGTCGGCAAGCGCCGGATGGCAGCACGTGAAGATCAGGCTGAGCCGCTCGTCGCCGATCTCGAGGAGCCGCCGCTCATTGAAGTCCGTCATCGGCACCGTCCCCGTGGGAACTTCCTTCGCGACCGCGAGCCGGGCCCGGCGAAGACGGTCGATCGCCCGGTTGCGGGCCGTGGTGAGCAGCCATGCGACCGGATCGTCCGGCACGCCGCCGGGCCAGCGCCGCAACGCCAGTGCGCACGCGTCCTGCAACGCGTCCTCGGCGAGTTCGAAGTCGCCGAGCAGGCGCACCAGCGCCGCGAGCATCCGCGCCCGATGGTCGCGGTACACCCGTTCCACAACCGACGACGCGGACATGCGCTCAGCCGCCGGCGGCAGACACGTCCGTGGGCGGATGCACCAGCCCCGGTACCCCGGCGATCGGGCGCACCTCGATCGAACCCGACTCGGCCATCGGGCACAGCGCGGCCAGTTCCAGCGCCTCGTCCAGGTTCCGGCAGTCGAACACGTAGTACCCGCCCAGGTGCTCGTGAGTCTCGGCGAACGGGCCGTCGGTGATCAGCGTCCTGCCCGCGCGCACGCTCACCGTCGTCGCGGTGCTCTCCCCCTGCAGCGGATGCCCCGATACCCACGCTCCGCGGCGCCGGCACTCGTCGGCGAACGCGTTGACCCGCGCCAGCTCCCCGGGGAACTCCGGGTCACCCGGCTCGGGGCGCTCGCAGTTGTAGATCAGCAGCATGTACAGCATCCATTCACCTTCCCAGGAACGCGAACAGCCGCTCCTGCTCGCCGGCGTCCGCTGGCGGCGTCACCTCGGGGCCGAAGAACCCGGGCCGTCGCACGACGTGGCCGCGCGACCAGTCGAACGCCACCGTCACGAGAGCCGGATCGAACCGGACGTCCATTCCCATAGGGTGCCCGATGTCCCACGCGTGCGCGACATGGTCGGTGATGAGCAGCGTGACGAGTTCGGACAACGGCACCTCGCCGAGCCCGGGCAGGGTCGTCCGCCTCGACAGCGCCTGCTCCGACAGGGTCGCCACTGACTCCTTCCGCGCGATCCGCCACGTCGTCAGCGGGTCTTCGCCGGCGAGCACACGGGGCTGCGGCGACCCCGGCGCGCCGCGGCCGTCGGTGTACGTCTCCCCGGTGGCCCAGCCCTTCATTGCGTACTGGCCCCAGATGACGTGTCCGGCGACGTCGCGAACCGACCACTCGGCGCACTCGGAGGGCGCCTCCCACTGCTCGGGCCGCACCTGCGCCAGCACGGCGTCGAACTGGTCTTGTGCCCGTTCGTACAACTTCAGGGTGTCCATGCCCGATTCCTTTCCTCGAGGGCTGTCGTACGCCCCAAGGACGAGCGGCCGGGCCCGGACTCGACAGCGGTCCTCAAAATTTTCTGGCAGGGTGATCATGTGGCCGTCCGGATCCGCTCGCTGCTGACCGACTGGACCGTGCTCGGCCCGCTCGTCGCCGCCGTCGCGCTCGCGCTGAGCTGGGGCCGCAAGCTGCCCCTCGGGTTCGTCATCATCGTGGCGCTGTGCCTGGCCGCGGCCGTGCTGGCGGCGGTGCACCACGCGGAGGTCGTCGCGCACCGGGCCGGGGAACCGTTCGGATCGCTGGTGCTGGCCGTCGCGGTGACGGTGATCGAGGTCGCGCTGATCGTGACGCTGATGGCCGACGGGGACCCGAAAAACGCGTCGCTGGCGCGCGACACCGTGTTCGCCGCGCTGATGATCACATGCAACGGCATCCTCGGCCTGTCGCTGCTGGTCGGCGCGTGGCGGCACCGCATCGCGGCGTTCCACGCGGAGGGCAGCGGCGGCCTGCTGGCCACCGTCGCGACACTGGCCACGCTGACGCTGGTGCTGCCGACGTTCACCACCAGCCGTCCCGGACCCGAGTTCTCACCGGCACAACTCGCGTTCGCCGGGGTCGCCTCGATCGTGCTGTACGGCCTGTTCGTCGCGATGCAGACGGTGCGCCACCGCGACTACTTCCAGCCCGTGAAGCCGGCGCCCGAGGAGCACGCACCGCCGCCGAGTGCCCGCGCGGCCTGGTTCAGCATGGCCTTCCTGGCGCTCGCGCTGGTCGCGGTCGTCGGCGACGCGAAGGTCGTCTCCCCCACGATCGAGCGGGGGGTCAGCAAGGCCGGGCTACCGCAGGCCGTGGTCGGGGTGGTGATCGCATTGCTGGTGCTGTTGCCGGAGACGATCGCGGCGGTGCGGGCGGCCATGCGCGACCGGATCCAGATCAGCGTCAACCTGGCGCTCGGCTCGGCGATGGCGAGCATCGGCCTGACCATCCCGGCTATCGCCATCGCATCGATCTGGCTGCCTGGTGGGCTGGTCCTCGGCCTAGGCCCGACGCATCTGGTGCTGCTGGCGATCACCATCGTCGTGAGCATCCTGACCATGGTGCCCGGCCGTGCGACGCTCCTGCAGGGCGGCGTCCATCTGGTGCTGCTGGCCGCATTCATCTTCCTGGCCGTCAATCCCTGATGTCCTTTGAGGACCCTGGTGGCGGATTCCGCCGATCGACCCAGAGAACGTGACCGGCGCCGGGCTGACGCTGCCCGAGGACGAGCCGGCCAAACTCGACGGGATCGCCGCCTGAACCGTCCGGACACAGTGGACATTCGGCCCTAGTGACGGTGCTCTTCGCCGGCTTAGCGTGCATGGCGTGAGATTCGTTGTCGCCGGAGGGGGCGTCGCGGGACTCGCGGCGGCGCTCGCAGTCGCGCGGGCGGGACACGACGCGGTCGTGCTGGAACGCGACCTCATCAGCCCCGCCACGCCGCCGTTCGACGTCGACCGGCGCGGCATCCCCCACTACTTCCAGCCGCACGCGTTCCTGCCCCGGGGCCGGCGGCTCCTGCTCGACTGGGCGCCGGACGTGCACGACATGCTCCTGGCCGCCGGCGCCGAACAACAGGACGCCGGCGAGGCACTGCGCGGCCCCCGCCGACCCGGCGACGAGGACCTGGTCTACCTCTGGGTGCGGCGGCCGGTCATCGAATGGGCGCTGCGCCGGGCCGCCGCGGCGGAACCGTCGGTCCAGCTGCGCCCCGGCTTGCACGTCACCGCGCTGGTCGACCACGGCGTCGCGGTGGACGACGGCACCGTGGTCACCGGCGACATCGTGGTGGACGCGCTCGGCCGCTACCGCTGCCCCCGCGATTGGACTCGCGCACCCGGCACGCCGACGGACTGCGGCGCGGTGTACTACACCCGCTACTACCGGTTGCGCGACGGCGCAGCCCACGTCGGCGCGCCGATCCTCAACCCGCGCGGCGACCTCGGCTATCTCGGCTTCAACACCTTCCGCGGCGACGACCGGACGTTCGCGGTGATCGTGCTGGTGCCCGCCGCCGACCGGGAGCTGCGCGTGTTGCGCCACCACGGGGCTTGGGAGGCCGCGTGCGCGTCGATCACGCCGCTCGACGCCATGATCTCGCCCGGCCACGCGTACCCGATCACGGACGTCATGCCGATGGGCGGGCTGCAGAACGTGGACCGGACCGGCGATCCCGGCGTGCCGTGGCTCGTAGCCGTCGGGGACGCCTTCTGCCACACCGATCCCGCGTTCGCCTACGGCCTGTCGTTCGCACTGGCCGACGCGCAGGCGCTGGCGACCGCGGCTGCCGAGGCTCCGGACGCGATCGCGGGCCGGTACCGGGAGCTGGCGGGACCCGAGGCCCGGGAACGGCACGCGGTGGCCTGCGCGACCGATGCCGCCCGCACCGCGCGCTGGGCGGGCGACGGGGCGGACCCGCGTCGCCGCGACGGCAGCTACCCGCTGTTCTCCTTCGCCGGCGCGCTGGCCGCCGCACCCCACGACGATCACGTACTGCGCTGTACCATCCGCCGTGTCGGCCTGCTCGACCGCACGGCGGTCTTCGACCAGGACGAGACCCTGCAGGACCGCATCGAACAGATCCTGGCGACGGCCACCCCACCCGTCCTGGGCCCGCCGCGCGCCGAACTCCTCGCCCGCCTCACCGCCGCGTGAGGCGTTTCCCTCCAACCGGGCGAATTCTCCGCTCGCGGGGTAACAGGGGCGCTGCCGGCCGCGATGTGCCAGACACGCGCGTACGGGTTGGAGGCTCCATGGTCTACATCCTCACCGGAGTGCTCGTCGTCGCGCTGGGCGTCGTCATCGTGACGCAACTCGTCGTCCTGCACGGGATCGGCCACCTCTCCACCTCGATGCGCGCCGAGCTGGGGCGCCTGCGTGCCGACCTGCTGACGAGAGTGGCCCAGTCGCAACAGGATTACGCGCGGGCGCTCGTGGAGTCCGCGACGCGGCTGTTCGCCGACGGGCACACCGACGCCGCCACCGTGCTCGAGCAGCGCGCGACGGACCTGGAGGGCAAGGCGTCGGACAACCTGCGGCTGGCCCACCACTACCAGCGCAGCGTCACGCGCCCGCTCCGCCTGTGGCGGCTGCCGTCGCGGCACAGCCCGCGCTGAACTGGCTAGGATCCGGGCCGGAACTGCTACTGCCGCCACCTGGGGAGCCGCGCGATGGCCACCGTGCCGACCGTCACCGGCGAGATCGACACCGGCGACCTGGGGCGCGTGCTCATGCACGAGCACGTGTTCGTCCTCAACCACGAGTACGAGATCAACTACCCCGAGACCTGGGACGACGAGGCCCGCATCGCCGACGCCACCGCGAAGCTGACCGCGCTCAAGGCCGCCGGAATCGACACGATCGTCGACCTGACCGTGCTCGGCCTGGGCCGCGACATCCGCCGGGTCCGCCGGGTCGCGGACCGCTCGCCGGTCCGGATCGTCGCCGCGACCGGCTTCTACACATTCGCCGAACTGCCTGGCTACCTGCGCAACCGGGGGCCGGGGCGGGTGCTCGGCGGCGCGGAGCCGATGACCGGGATGTTCGTCCGCGACATCACCGAGGGCATCGCCGGCACCGGCGTTCGCGCCGGAATCCTCAAGTGCGCCACCGATGTTCCCGGCGTGACCCCGGACGTGGAGCGTGTGCTGCGTGCCGTCGCCCGCGCGCATCTGGCGACCGGCGTGCCGATCTCCACGCATACCGACGCAGCCACCGAACGCGGGCTGGACCAGCAGAAGGTCTTCGCGGAGGAAGGAGTCGATCCCGGCTCGGTGATCATCGGGCACTGCGGCGACACCGACGATCTCGGCTACCTCCAACGGCTGCTGGACAACGGGTCGTATCTCGGGATGGACCGCTTCGGGTTGGACAACCTGCTGGCGTTCGACCGGCGCGTCGCCACGGTCGCCGAACTGGTCCGGCGCGGCTACGCGTCCCGGATGGTCCTGTCACACGATGCGTCCTGCCACAGTCACAACTTCCCCGACGCGGACCGCACCCGGCACCTGCCGGGCTGGCGGTTCACCCACATCACCGAGGACGTCGTGCCCGCGCTCCGGGCCGCCGGCGTCACCCAGCGCGACCTCGACGTGATGCTGGTGGACAACCCCCGCGCGATCTTCTCCCGCGCGCCGTGAGCGACCCCCGCGGTCTTGAGCGCGTGATCTACTCGCCACGCAGGGAGCGGCGGATTTCCTCGAGCTTGGCCCGGCCGGCGCGTTCGCGGTCGGCCATCTGCTGCTCGACCGACGCGCCCTCGGCGGACTCCTTCGCCAGCTCCTCCGAGCCGATCGCGATGTTGACCCGGTTTTCGATGCGGTCCCGCACGTAGTCGAAGCTGGGCACGCCGGCTTCGTTGTAGTCACCCTCGGAGTCGTGCATGGCGGCCCTCCTGCCCTCTGCCCCGACCCTAGTCCCGTCGCCCGGCCGGGGCCAGCGACCAGGCAAGACACCGAGTTGCGTGGTCCAGGTCACACGATTTACCGTGGATGAACCGCTTCCGACCTGCGGGGGAGATGACCACCATGCCGGAGCCATCCGGCGCCGGTGTCGCAGCCCGTACGCTGTTCCGCCGCCGCGAAGATCCCGTCCGGGATCTCGCCGGCCAGGCCGACGCCGTCGCACGAGCCTGCCACGCGATGGCCGCGCGCTTCCACCAGGGCGGCAAGCTCGTCGTCTTCGGCAACGGCGGGCCCAGCACGGACGCCGGGCACGTGGCCGTCGAATTCGTGCACCCCGTCATCGTCGGCAAGCGGGCCCTGCCCGCGATCTCCCTGACCGCCGACACCGCGACGCTCACCGGCGTCGCCGCCCGCGCCGGGCTGCCCGAGGTGTTCGCGCACCAGATCCGCATCCTCGCCGAGCCCGCCGACATCGCGCTCGGCATTTCCGCCGACGGGGACTGCGAGAACGTCCTGCGTGGCCTCACCACAGCCCACGACCAGGGCATGCTCACGATCGCGCTGGCGGGCGGCGACGGCGGCCGGATCGGGCGGTCGCCGGCGGTCGACCACGTGCTCGTGGCCCGCTCCACCGATCCGCGCGTGGTCAAGGAAGTGCACGTCACGACCTACCATGTGCTGTGGGAACTGGTGCACGTCTTCTTCGAGCAGCCTGGAGTGCTCGCGCCGGGGGTGGTCGCATGAACGGCAGAGCACCGGGCCCGGCCTGCCACGACGAGGTCTGCGTCACCTGTTCCGACGCGGCCACCGAGGTCCGGATCGTGGCACTACTCGATTCCGAACTCGCCATTGTGGACACCGGGACCAGCCGGGAAGAAGTCAGCGTCGCGCTCGTATCCGCGGCAGTGGGCGACACGATCCTCGTGCACGCCCAGGAGGCCATCGCCGTAGTGAGCCGTAGTGAATAGGAACACATCGCCCTAGGGAGCCGGTCATGCCGGACGCGATGGAAGCGCTCTACCCGTTCCTCTATTCGGGCACATCCGATGTGGACGCCGTGCTGGCCCAGGTCGGTCAGTCCACACGGGACAAAGCCGACGAGATCGTAGCGCTGCGCGAACAGGTGGCCGAGGCGGACGGCGCGCGCATCGAGGAGTGCGCGCGCCGCATGGCCGCCCGGTTCTCCGACGGCGGCAGGCTGTTCGCGTTCGGCAACGGCGGCAGCTCCACCGACGCCCAGGACCTCGCCGGGCTGTTCCTCGGCCCCGCGGGCGAGGCGCGAGCGCTGCCGGCTTTCGGTCTCACCAACGACATCGCAGTCGTGACGGCGCTGTCCAACGACGTCGGCTTCGATGTCGTGTTCGCCCGCCAGCTCGGCGCTTTCGGCCGGTCCGGCGACATCGCGGTCGGGCTGTCCACGAGCGGCAACTCGGCGAACCTGGTGCGCGCGTTCGACGAGGGCGCACGGCGCGGCATGCTCACGGTCGGCCTCGCCGGCTACGACGGCGGCCGGATGGCGGAACTCGAGTCCCTGGACTACCTGTTCGTCATCCCGTCGGCCTCCGTGCACCGCATCCAGGAAGCACAGACGACTCTCTACCACGCGCTGTGGGAGCTCACTCTCCGAAACCTGACAGCGCTCGAGGACACCAGCGAGGGTGATCATCCGTGAGTGACGACGACAAACCGATTCATCTGCTCTGGATCAACGCCGGCCTGTCGTGCGACGGCGACTCGGTCGCGCTGACCGCCGCGACGCAGCCCAGCATCGAGGAGATCGTACTCGGCGCACTGCCCGGCCTGCCGAAGATCGCCGTGCACTGGCCGCTCATCGACTTCGAGTGCGGCCCGGACAAGGGCGCCGACACGTTCATCGAGTGGTGGTACAAGGCCGATCGCGGCGAGCTGGATCCGTTCGTCCTCGTCATCGAGGGCTCGATCCCCAACGAGGCGATCAAGGAAGAGGGGTACTGGTGCGGTTTCGGCAACAACCCGGAGACCGGGCAGCCGATGACGACCAGTGAATGGCTGGACCGGCTGGCGCCCAAGGCGCTCGCGATCGTCGCCGCGGGCACGTGCGCGACCTACGGCGGCATCCACGCGATGGAGGGCAACCCGACCGGCGCGATGGGCGTGCCCGACTATCTGGGCTGGGACTGGAAGTCCTCGGCGGGCATCCCGATCGTCTGCATCCCGGGCTGCCCGACGCATCCCGACAACTTCTCCGAGACTCTGCTCTACCTGCTCTATCAGGCCGCCGGACAGGCACCGATGATCCCGCTCGACGAGCACCTCCGGCCGCGCTGGCTGTTCGAAGCCACCGTGCACGAGGGCTGCGACCGCGGCGGCTACTACGAGCAGGGCCAGTTCGCCGAGGCCTACGGCGACCCGAAATGCCTGGTGAAGCTGGGCTGCTGGGGCCCGGTCGTGAAATGCAACGTGCCCAAGCGCGGGTGGATCAACGGCGTCGGCGGCTGCCCGAACGTCGGCGGGATCTGCATCGGCTGCACCATGCCAGGCTTCCCGGACAAGTTCATGCCGTTCATGGACGAACCGCCGGGCGCCACCGTCTCGTCGATGGCCAGCGGCGCGTACGGGTCGGTGATCCGCCGGCTGCGCACCATCACCGAGCGCAAGGCCGACACCGAGCCCAAGTGGCGCACCAAGGGGAAAGAACTGCACACCGGCTACCGGTCCACGTGGTAGGAGGCACGCATGATCGACAATCGCGAAGCCCGGATTGCCAATCCGACCGAAAGTAGGCCGACCCGATCAACCGCAAGACGACCTGCGTTACGTCGATCGCCCGTGACTGCCGGTCGGATTGGCAACGACCAGCACAGCATGCGGGCCGACCGGGTGCCGGTGTCCCGCACGACGCAGCGAGGAGGGCCGCATCAATGACCACCGCTCCGGCACGAAAAGCCGAATCGACGGCGAAGACCGACCTGGTCGAGATGTCCTGGGACCCGATCACCCGGATCGTGGGCAGCCTGGGCATCTACACCAAGATCGACTGGGCGGCCAAGAAGGTCGTGGAATGCCACAGCACGTCCTCGGTGTTCCGCGGCTACAGCATCTTCATGAAGGGCAAGGACCCGCGCGACGCGCACTTCATCACCAGCCGCATCTGCGGGATCTGCGGTGACAACCACGCGACGTGCTCGGTCTACAACCAGAACATGGCCTACGGGGTGCGCCCGCCGCACCTCGGCGAGTGGATCATCAACCTCGGTGAAGCCGCCGAGTACATGTTCGACCACAACATCTTCCAGGAGAACCTCGTCGGGGTGGACTACTGCGAGCGGATGGTCAAGGAGACCAACCCCGGCGTGCTCGAGAGGGCGAACAGCACCGAGGCGCCGCACGCCGCCGACCACGCAGGAACCCGGCCAGCTCGTGGAGATGGCGTGGGACCCGATCACCCGGATCGTCGGCAGCCTCGGCATCTACACCAAGATCGACTTTGCCAGCAAGCGTGTCGCCGAGTGCTACAGCACGTCGTCGGTGTTCCGCGGCTACAGCATCTTCATGAGA
>DATFHB010000070.1:0-23374 GCA_035248845.1 Amycolatopsis sp.
TACCGCACCTGGCACACCAACGGTCGGGGCACCGAGCAGCTCAGTCACTTCTTCGCGCTGATCGACCTGCTGCCCTACGGGCGGCAGGAGCAGTGGCAGGACTCGCCGGAGAGCTGGCCGCAGTTTCCCACCTACAGCCGCGGGTCCCGCTCACAGGACATCGCCGCCGCGTACGGCGAGCCGAGTCAACGCACGGGCCACGTAGACCTCGGCGCCGTCAGCGGGTGACGCCGAACGCGGACCGGTGGAAGTAGGCGGCCTGGCCGATGCTGCTTTCCAGCCAGGTGACCAGGCCACCGAGCCCGTGGTCGCGGCCCCATTCCGCGAGCCGCACCCACGGCCGGCGGGGCCGCTGGCTCCAGATCGGCTGGGGTGGTCACCGGGTCACCGGATGGCGGCGTCATACAGGTTCTGGATGTCCTCGTCGAAATAGGCGCTGTAGGAGACGTCGGGTGTGCCGCCCAGTTCGTACCCGCCGATCACGCCGATGACCTCGCCGTCCCGGGTGAGCCAGGGGCCGCCGCTGGTGCCGTCGGGAAAACCGGGGCATGCGATTTCCTGCTGGTAGGTCGCGGCCTGCGTCGTGGTGTTATTGCAGACCACGGGCGACTCCGCCCCGTCGGGATACCCGACGATGGTGATGTCGTTGACGAATCCCCGGCCGGTCGCGAGTTCTTCGGCGCCGGTCAGGCTTTGCACCGAATGCGTGTTTCCGGCCTGCTGAACGGTAAGGAAAGCGAAGTCGAGATCCTCCTCGGCGCTCGCCGTCCAGCCGTCCGGCACGAACACCCCGGTCACCGTCCACAGGCCGTACGGTGCGACGCCGTCGTGGTAGCCGGGCGCGAAGGTCAGCTCCTGCGCGGTGCCGGCCTGCACGCAGTGGGCGGCCGTCAGCACGAGATCGCCCGCGGGGCTGTCGACCACGCTGGCGCTGCAGAAGTGCCGGCCGCCGGAGAACAGCGCGCCGACCGCCGCGTAGGCCGGCGCGGGCGGCGGGGCCGGGGTCGCCGTGTCGGTGGTCGCCGCTGCCGGTCGGACGACGGGCGCCGACACCGGCGTCGACTCGTCGACCGCCGTCATGCCGTGACTCACCAGCGCCGTGGCCGCGATCGCGACCACCGCGCCTGATCGCCACCGGTAGCGCCCCATACCTCCAGCTCAGCACAGACCCGGCCGGACATCGCGTGACTACGCTGGGTCCTCAGGAAAGTCACAGGCGGCGTCACCGGATCGGGCACTCAGCCGGCGGTGCGAGCGCGGTACGCCTCCTCGCGCTGTGCCTCGCTGCCGACCGGATCCTCGACGACGACCACGTCCGGGCCGGCGAGGGCCGTGTGGTGGTCGGTGGTGTAGAAGCGCACCTCGTGCCCGTCGGGGTCGTGCGTCGCGGGCAGGATCCAGCCGAACGTCGCGAAGTGGACGCCGGCGTGTGTCTCGCCGAGACCGGTGAGGCGTTCGGCGAGTTCTTCCATCGCGCCCTTGTCGGGGACACCGATGGAGAAGTAGTCGAAGCCGCTCGCCCGGGCGGCGCGTTCGGGGTCGTGGACGAAGCTGAGCATGGGGCCGCCGTTGGGGTGCGTCATCCCCACGCCGGTGGTGCGGCCGTCCTGGGTGAACCTGAGGACGAGGCGGTACCCCAAGCGGGACTCGTACCACGCCAGGGTCCGGTCGATGTCGGCCACGGGAAGCTTCACGTGGTGGATGCCGTCGAGGGTGGGTGCTGTCATCGCGACTCCCAGTGCAGTGCGACTGCGGTAATGCAGTTAGACTGCAGCACATGAATGATGGTGTCAAGGGACTTCGCGAAGCACGGGTGGCCGAGACCGAGGGGAAGATCATCGCCGCGGCCCGCGACCTGTTCGTGCGCAACGGTTATCACGCGACCACCCTCGCCGGGATCGCGGATGCCGCGGCTGTCGGGCACCGCACCGTGTACTTGCGGTTCGGCACCAAGGCGGCCCTGCTCAAACGTGTCACCGACATCGCCGTCGCGGGCGACCCGGAACCGCTCGATGTCACGCACCGGGACTGGTTCCAGGCCGCCTTCACCGGTGACACGCTCGACGCGCGCATCGCCGCGCTCGCCCGCGGCACCGCCGACCTGATGCAGCGCGCCGGCGACCTCTTCGAGGTGGTGCAGCAAGCCCAGGCGGCCGAACCGCTCCTGTCCGAAGCGTCCCAAGCCGGGCGGGAGGCCACCCGTGAGCACCTGCACACCTTTGTGCGGCAAGCGATCGCCGATGGACTGGTGCCCCCGCCTGCCGACCCGGACTGGCTGGCGGAAACGGTGGCACTGGTCGGCCACGCCGACACCTACCTGCTGCTGCGCCGCACCACCGGGTGGGCGGGCGAGGACTACCACTCCTGGCTCACCAAGACGCTGCATCACCTCTTCGCCGAAGCGACGCGTCGCCGATAGGCCGTGGGGGATTCGCCCGTCGCCTGGCCGACAGCAGCCGGCACCGGCCGCGTAGTGCCGCCACGACATGTCCAGATCGGCCTGGAATTGGCGGCGCAGCGTCCGCACGGAAACCAGGCACTACCTACGTTCCCGGGATCAGTAACTACCTAGGTACTACTGCTGGTGTCCGGGAGGCTCCGCGGGCGCATCCTCGATACATGGCCAGCGCCCTGACTCTGACGAAGACCCCCGACCGGTACGCCACCGTGGCGGACCCGCTGCTCGCCGCCACGCTGCGGGACGAGGACGAGGACGAGCAGCGCGGCGCACTGTCGCCGCACGACCGGACGTCCTGCCGCGTCCACCGGCGCTGGCTGCACCAGTGCGTCTCCTCGCCCACCCACGTCATCCCGGTGACCGGGCACCGCTGGTGCCTGCGCTGTGACGCCGCGCTGGCCGCGGCAGTGGACGAGCTCGCCGGCTCGGTGGAGCTTCGCTGCACCCGCTGCGCCCGCCGCCCGCAGGACCGTGCCAACCAGCAGCTCGTGCGGGCCTGCTCCGCCAGCTTCGCCGCCTCACGCGGGCGCCGGCCGGAACGCGTCGCCGCGTAGGACTCCCGACTGTCCTCATCGGACATACTCGCCGCCGCCTTCGAACAGTCATGGCGCAGCTCGAGATGCAGCAAGGTAACCCGGCGCGGTGATCCGCGCGGCGAGACCGGGCACGACCCGCCCTGGTGAGCGTGACGTCGTGCGTCACCGGGCACCCGCCGAGCGTGACCGTCGCGTTGGCCAGGGCGGCACCGGGGTGTCGCGGCCCGTGCCGCCGGTGTCGCCCGCCACTATCTGCTGAGTGCCCGGAGCAGGCGTGACGGAAATCGTGACGTGGCCGAGTCTTCTCAAACCGCACTCGAGGCATTAGCATAGGCTTACCTAAATGTTGATCTAGGAGTGCGGAATGTATGCCTGCATCTGCGCGGCGGTGACGGTGGTCGACGTGCGTCGCTGTATCGACGGCGGGGCATGCACGGTCGAGGACATCGGCGACCGGTGCGAGGCCGGCACCGGCTGCGGTGGTTGTCACGACCGCCTGGAGACCATGATCGTCGAGCAGACCTGCACGTCCGACGCGGCATAGATCACGCCCCCTGCGGTTCCGGTGGCCCTCTGGGGCGAGCCCGGTTAGTGTCTGCGTGACCGCTGACCGGAGGTGTGCCTGATGCATGGCGACGACGACGTGATCGCATTGCTGAACGAGCAGCTGACCAGCGAGCTCACGGCGATCAACCAGTACTTTCTGCACGCGAAGATGCAGGCCAACTGGGGCTTCACCAAGCTGGCGGAATATACCCGCCACGAGTCGATCGACGAGATGAAGCATGCGGAGGAGATCACCGATCGCATCCTGTTCCTCGAGGCCCTGCCGAACTACCAGCGCCTTTTCCCGCTGCGGATCGGTCAGACCGTCAAGGAACAGTTCACCTCCGACCTCGCCGTCGAGCTCGAGGTCGTCGACCGGTTACGCCCGGGCATCGCGCTGTGCCGCGACAAGGGCGACATCACCACGGCCAACCTGTTCGAGAAGATCCTCGCCGACGAGGAAAGCCACATCGACTACCTGGAAACCCAGCTGGAACTGATGGAGAAACTGGGCGAACAGCTCTATCTGGCGCAGCTCGTCGACCGGCCGCCGACGGTCGGCTGACGGCACGCATGATCGAAACCATGTGTGAATAAATCTTGGGGTTGCATATCCAGCAGGTAGATTATTTTCTTTGCTCCTGACGTTTTCATGATTTCGGGCCCGGGTAGCTCAGGTGAGCGACCGAGTCAGGAGGAATGAAAAATGGTGCCAGGAGCACGTCTCGCTCTCGGAGTCGGGGCCGGTTATCTGCTGGGGCGTACGAAAAAGATGCGGCTCGCGCTGATGATCGCGGCCGCGGGGGTGACGGGCCGGACCGGCACGTCGCCGGGGGCGTTGCTGCAGAACGGGTTGAAGCAGCTCGGTTCCTCGGCGGAACTGGGCAAGCTCGCCGATGTCGCGCGCGACGAACTGCTCGGCGCGGCGAAGGCCGCGGCCGTCACGGCCGCCAGCAGCCGGATCACCTCGCTCAGCGACCGGCTCGCCGACGGCGGATCCTTGCGGGCCGGCAAGTCCGGCAAGTCCGAAGTGGACCCCGACGAAGACGAAGACGAGGACACGGCGGAGCGCGGCCGCGAAAACGGCCAGGCCCGCGACGAAGACGAAAACGGCCAGGCCCGCGACGAAGACGTCGACGAGCCGGAGCGCCCGGTCCGCCGGCGCGCGGCGAGCGGGCGCGGATCCGGCTCGTCCGGCCGTGAGACATCTTCCCGCCGCGGCAGTTCCTCGTCCTCCCGACGCACGCCGGTGCGCCGGGCCGGGAGGTGAGCGCGATGGTCACCGATCAGCTGAAGAAGGCCGGCGGCAAGGCCACGGACGCCACCTCGACCGTCACCGACACCGTGTCGAAGGCGGTGCCCGGCGAGCTCACCGACGCGCTGCGGAACCTGGCGCAAACGGTCGGCACCCGCGCCACCACCTCGCTGGCGAAACGGGTCGTCTCGACCACCGGGCGGCTCAACGACTACGCCGGTGGCGGTGGCGGTGGCCTGCTGGAAGCGCTTACCGGCGGCAAGCCGAGCGTGAAGGGGAAGGCCGCACTGGGTGCGGTGAAGGGCGGCCTGTCCGGCGTGGTGGACAAAGCCCAAAATGCACTGACGGGCGGCTCGAGCGGCGGCAAGGGCGACACGCTCAAGGTCACCAACATCATCGAGGAAGTCGACATCGGCGCCCCGGTCGACCTCGTGTACGACCAGTGGACTCGGTTCACCGACTTCCCGTCGTTCATGAAGAAGGTCGAGAACGTCGACCAGGTCAGCGATGAGACGGTGGAATGGACGGCGCAGATCTTCTGGTCCCACCGGAAGTGGGAGGCCACGATCCTGGAGCAGACGCCCGGTGTGCGGATCGTCTGGCGCTCCAAGGGCGACAAGGGTCACGTCGATGGCGCGGTCAGCTTCCACGAGCTCACCCCGGATCTGACAAAGGTCGTGCTGGTGCTCGAGTACTACCCGCGGGGCCTGTTCGAGCGCACCGCCAACATGTGGCGCGCGCAGGGCCGCCGGGTTCGCTTGGAGCTCAAGCACTTCCGCCGGCACGTGATGACCGACGCGGTCCTGCACCCCGACGAGATCGAGGGCTGGCCGGGCGAAATCCACGACGGCGAGGTCGTCGAGGGCCAGGACGAGGACACCGGCGAGGAACCCGAGCCGGACGAGGACACCCAGGACGAGGACACCCAGGACGAGCCGGACGAGGAACCCGAGGACGAGCCCGAAAAGCCCGCGCGCCGGCGACGCGCCCGGGCGAGCGCGGGAAGGAAGTGAGGAACACGCGATGACGACAGCCGTGCAGCCATCCGGTGGCGGAGGCGGTACCGGGCCCAGCTCGAGCAGTCTCGCGGACGTGATCGACACGATCCTCGACAAGGGACTTGTGATCGACGCCTACGTCCGGGTCTCGCTCGTGGGCATCGAGTTGCTCACCATCGACGCCCGCGTGGTGGTGGCCAGCGTGGACACCTACCTGCGGTTCGCCGAGGCCGTGAACCGGCTCGACATCTCCGACACCGGGCAGAAGGGACTGCCCGATCTGATCGAGGACATGAACGAGGGCGGCGCGAAGGCGAAGACGCGGGGCGCGCTCGAAGCCGCGGGCGACAAGCTGCGCGACATCCTCGGCGACGAGGAGCCCGAACGGGCCGGCCGCCGCCGGAAGGGCGGCGACTGACATGGCCTTCTACGTGTACGGGATCGTGCCCGCGGACGTCGAGACCGACCCGGAGGCCCGCGGCGTCGGCGACCCGGCGGCCCCGGTGACGACGGTGCGCGGCGACGGGATTGCCGCGTTGGTCAGTGAAATTCCCGACGACCAGCCGCTGGGCCGGCCGGCGGACTTGGCCGCGCACGCGGCGCTGGTCGACGGCGCGGCCGCGGAGGCACCGGTGCTGCCACTGCGTTTCGGCGCGGTCGTCACCACCGAGGATGCGGTCAAGGACGAGCTGCTCGCCGCGCACCAGGACGAATTCGCGGCCGCGCTGCAAGAGCTGGAGGGCAAGGCCGAATACGTCGTCAAGGCACGGTATGTGGAACACGCTCTGTTGCGCGAGATCCTCGACGAGAACGAGCAGTTGGCCGCACTGCGGGAATCGCTGCACGGCAAGTCCGAGGACGCTACCCGCAACGAGCGGATCGCGCTGGGCGAGCAGATCAACAACGCGATCGCCGCCAAGCGCGAAGCCGATACCCGGCGGATGACCGACGCCCTCGCCGCACTCGACGTGCCGATCACGCCGCGGCAGCCGACGCACGAAGAGGACGCCGTGCACCTGGCGTGCCTGGCGGAGACGGCGAACCAGACCGATCTCGAAGCCGCCGTCGGCAAGCTGGCCCAGGAGTGGGAAGGCCGGGCCGACGTCCGCCTGCTCGGTCCGCTCGCGGCCTACGACTTCGTCGTCACGGCCCGGCCGGCGGAGTAGCCGATGGGACTCATCGGGACGATCTTCGGCCTGCCGCTCGCTCCCGCCCGCGGCGTGATCGCCCTCAGCGAGCTGATCAAGCGCCGCGTCGACGAAGAGCAGGCCGATCCCGCGGTGGTGCGGCGCGAACTGGAGGCCGCCGAGGATGCCAGGGACCGCGGGGAGATTTCCGCGGCAGAGGAGGCGCAGCGGCAGCAAGAGGCGCTGAACCGACTCCAGGCCCCCCGGCCGGGCACGGAGACGGAGCAGGAGGAGAGGTGATGACCGGTGGCTGACACCGACCGGCGCCGGCGGTCCGGCGCGGACGAGTGGCTCTCCGCATCGGAGGTCGCGGCGAAGGCACTCCGGCACGTCGGCGAGCTGATCAGCAGTGAGCCGGTCGGCGTCACGTCGGTCGAACCGGCCGACGAGGGCTGGCTGGTCGAGGTGGAGGTGCTGGAGGAACGGCGGATCCCGTCGTCGTCGGACCTGCTGGCCCTGTACGAGATCGAGCTGGACTTCGGCGGGGAGCTGCTCGCCTACCGCCGCACGGGCCGCTACCCGCGCGGCCGGACCGGCACCGGGAACGGGGCGAGCTGATGGTCTCCGAGCAGCCGGTCACCACGTCCTACCAGACCGGGATGGGCGCCGGCGGCGGCCACCAGCCGTCGAACCTCGGCGACATTCTCGAGCGCGTGCTCGACAAGGGCCTGGTCATCGCCGGCGACATCCAGGTCAACCTGCTCGACATCGAGCTGCTGACGATCAAGCTGCGCCTCGTGATCGCTTCGCTGGAGACGGCGCGGGAGGTCGGGATCAACTGGTGGGAAACCGATCCGTGGCTGACCGGCGACACCAGGCAGCTGCGCGACGACAACCGCGAACTGCGCGCCCGCATTGCCGAGCTCGAGGGCGAGCAGCCCGGGGCGATCGAGGACGGCCACGGTGAATGACCACGGAATCTGGCTGTATGCGGTGACGGCGCGGGCCGACCGGCCCCTGGTCCCCGGCGTCGCGGGCGAGCCGGTGCGGCTCGTCGAAGCTGCCGGGCTGACCGCCGTCGTCGGCGACGTGCCACTGGCGTCGTTCGGCGAGGAAGCCTTGTACCGCAACCTCGAAGACCTGGACTGGCTCGCGGGGGTGGCACGTGCGCACGACGCCGTGGTCGCCACCGTCCCAGGCGCCGGACCCGTCGTGCCGGTCCGACTCGCGACCGTGTATCGCGACGACGACGGGGTGCGCGCGATGCTGGAACGGCGCGCCGCCGACTGCCACCGCTCGCTGGACCGCGTGACCGGACGGACCGAATGGGGCGTCAAGGTGTTCGCCGCGCCTGCGATGGAGTCCACAGGGGAGTCCACAGTGGAGTCCACAGGGGGGCCGGCCGGTCCGTCACGGGGCGGGGCCGGGACGGCTTACCTCGCCCGCCGCCGCGCGGCGCTGGTATGGCGGGAACGCCACGAGCAGCGCGCGGCCGAGCAGGCGGAGTCGGTCCGGCACCGGCTGGCGCAACTCGCCGCGGGCGCGCGCCGGCACCCGCCGCAGAGCCGCACGCTGACCGGCGACAACGGCCGGATGATCGGCAACCTCGCCTACCTGGTCGACGACGATCGCGGGACAGCGTTCACCGAGGCCGTCACCGCCTGCGACCAGGAGCACGACGCCATCCGGGTCGAGCTCACCGGGCCCTGGCCGCCGTACTCGTTCGCCGCCTTGGAGGAACCATGAACGAACCCGCCACAGTGGACCGGCCGGTGGCGCTCGTCGACCTGCTGGACCGGGTGCTCGCGGGCGGTGTAGTGATCAGTGGGGACCTGACCCTGTCGATCGCCGACGTCGACCTCGTGCACGTCTCGTTGCGCACCCTGGTCGCCTCGATCACCGCGCTGCCATGACCCGGCCCGCACGCATCGACGCCGATCCCGAGACCGCCGAACGCAGCCTCGTCAGCCTGGTGCTGACCGTCGTGGAACTGTTGCGGCAGCTGATGGAACGGCAGGCGCTACGCCGGGTGGACCGCGGCGACCTGAGTGAGGCCCAGGTCGAGGCCGTCGGGCAGACCCTGATGCGCCTCGAGGAACGCATGGCCGAACTGTGCGACCACTTTGGACTGACACCGGACGAACTCAACCTCGACCTCGGTCCGCTGGGCACGCTTCTTCCCGAGGAGTAAGGAAAATGATCGGGAACGAACAGTACCAGGACTATACCCAGTCCACTGTGGAGTCGGTGTATCAGCGAGGCGCGTGGCACAACTGGTACCGGATTCGCCGATGGGCTGAGCGCGAGGGAGCCGCCGACGGCGAGCTGGCGCCGGACGAAGTGCGGCACCTGGCCGAGGACCTGCGCGTCATGCAGCAGGACGGCGTCGCCTTCACCGAGAGCCCGCGCCTGGCGTATCAGTTGCTGCGTAACCACTGCCCGCACCGGGCCCGTCGCTGACCGCCCCGTGCGCCACGGCGGTCGCCGCCGCGGCGAGGCGCGTCGCCTCGTCGAGCGTTGCCGGAGCCGCGCAATGATGTGGGTGGGCGCCAAGGGGTGGCGGCGGACCGAAGGATCTGAAACACTCACTCTGGTTAATGAAACGAGGTGAGGACGCTGCGCGACGACGACGAGACGGCTCCCGACCAGTACTCCCTCCCCGTCGTGGACCGGCTGTGCACGATCCTGGATCTGCTGCGGCAGTCCGGCGACGGGGTAGGGCTCACCTCGGTCGTCGAGGCCACCGGGATGCCGCTGTCGGCCGCCGACCGCTACCTGCACACTCTCGAAAAGCACGCCTACATCGAGCGCGACGGCGAGCTCGGCTCGGCGCGGCTGGGGCCGGGGCTGCTGCGGATGCGGACGCATCACCTCGAGGGGCTACGCCGGAGCGCGCGGCCATGGCTGGAAAAGCTGCGTGACGACTTCGGCGAGACCGCGAACCTCGGCGTGCTCGACGCCGACCGCGTCATCTACGTCGACATCGTCGCGAGCCGTCACGGTGTGCATGTCGCCGCCGGGCATGGTGATCGCGGTCCAGTCCATTCGACCGCGCTGGGGAAGGCGATCGCGGCGCATCTGTCGGAAGCCCGGATCCGCGCCGTGCTCGCGCGTAGCGGCATGCCGAAGCGCGCCGACAACACGATCACGTCCGTCGACGACTACCTGGTGGAGCTGGACTCCGTCCGCTCCCAGGGCTTTGCCGTCGACGACTTGGAGAACGATGCCGAGGGCCGCTGCGTGGCCGTGCCGTTGCTGGGCACAGGCGTCCCGGCCGCGATCGGCCTGTCCGCGCCGGCCGCGCGCCTGCCCGCCACGGCAGTCGGCAAGGCGGCCAAGGTCCTGGTCGACGTCGCGACTCGGATCGTCACGCGAACGCGCGCCCACGAGCCAGGCCAAGGCTTCTGAGCAGGCTTTTCCAGTAAAACCCCGGCGTGTGTCCGTCGCGCCGGGGTTTGTGGTGTCGGGCGACGTCGCGGGCCTGCGAACAGAAGCCCGCGTTTCCTTCGCGACAGCTCGTCGTCCCGTGGTGAATTTACCGGCTACAAAGCGTAGTTGTTTGGCGGGAGGTTACGGTGGCTGCTCGTCATCCTTTTGTGATCTTCCCGTTTTCCATCTGTATGTCCCCGCCTCGCTGTTCCTGGGGACTCACCTGTAACGCGCATCGGAATCCCGCCGATTCCACGGCAGACGCGACACATCGGGGAGTGTGCGCCAACACAGGCTGGCGATTACCTACGGTGACTATCGGCGTGGTCGGGCCCGGTCCCACACCCGGATGAGGGGAGCTCGGATGGACGAGCCGGTGCGGAAGAGCTTTCTGGACGGCGAAGCGCCACTGGGTATCGATCTGCGCCGGATGCCCGGCCGTCCGAAGCGGACACTGCACGCGGTGGGCCCGGACGGCACCACCCCGCCCCGCGCTTCGTCGACGGCCTGGGAAGGCCGCTACCGCGCCTGGGTGATCGGCTGCGACGTGTTCGCGACGCTGGTGGTCATCGGCACCGCGGCGTTCCTGATCCTGCACCTCACCGGCAGGCCGTATTTTCTGCACGCCTCGGGCACGGCCGCCGCGATCCTGTGTGCCCTGCCGTTCAACCGCGCTTGGAACCAGGACGTGCTCGGCGAGGGCACCGAGGAGTTCCGCCGCGTGGGCCGCAGCCTGGTGCAGGCCGCCGTGATCGTCGCGCTCGCCGGCCTCGTGTTCGGTGCGCTCGACGTGCAGCCCTGGGTGTTCGTCGTGGTACCCGTCGTCGGGCTGATCGCGCTGCCGCAGCGTTACGTGCTGCGCCAGGTTCTGCACCGGTTCCGCAACAACAGCGGCAGGTGCATGCTGCCCGTGATGGCGGCCGGTGCGCCCGCCACGGTGCGCGACCTCATCGAACGCACCCGCGCCGACGCCCATGTGGGCTGGCGCGTCGAGGCCGTGTGCACCGCGAAAGGCAAGGGCGAGAACGGCACCGGCGACGTCGGTGGCATCGCCGTCGCGGGCACTCTGGACCAGGTCGCCGACCAGGTGCGCCGTGGCGGGTACCGCGTCGTGGCGGTGACCGCTGACGCCTACTGGACGCCGCGCCGGCTCCAACAGCTCGCGTGGGACCTCGAGGGCACCGGCGCGGAACTGGTGGTAGCCCCGGTGCTGATGGAGATCGCCGGGCCGCGGCTGAACGTCTCCGGGGTGCTGGGCCTTCCGCTGCTGCGGGTCAGCGCGCCCGCGTTCACCGGCGGTCGCCGCGTCGTCAAGGAAGTCTTGGACCGCACGTGCGCCGCGCTGGGGATCGCCCTGATTTCGCCGGTGCTGCTGACGATCGCGCTGGCGATCAAACTCTGTGACCGTGGGCCCGTGTTCTACCGGCAGCGCCGGGTCGGCCGTGACGGCCAGACGTTCATGATGATCAAGTTCCGGACGATGATCGTGCACGCCGACAAGATCCGCAGCGAGCTGCTCATCGCGAATGAGGGGTCGGGGCCGCTGTTCAAGATCCGGCGTGACCCGCGGGTCACGAAGGTCGGCATGATCCTGCGCCGGTACTCCCTCGACGAGCTGCCGCAGCTGTTCAACGTGTTCACCGGCACGATGTCGCTGGTCGGCCCGCGGCCCCCGCTGCCGGAGGAGACCGAGGCCTACGGGCCCGACGTGCGCCGTCGGCTGCTCGTCAAGCCGGGTATCACCGGGTTGTGGCAGGTCAGCGGCCGCAGTGACCTCAGCTGGGCGGACTCGGTGCGGCTCGATCTGCGCTACGTCGAGGACTGGTCGCTGGCGCTGGACATGGCGATCCTGTGGAAGACGGCGCGGGCCGTGGTCGGCGGCCGTGGCGCTTACTGAGGGCGTTCCTGGCGGTGGTAAGGGGAGTCAATCTGGGCGATCCCGCGCTACAGTCAGGCGGGTAAAGACTACTTATAGCAACGTTATGCCGCCAATTGATGCTGGTGGATCACCCGTTTGCGCGTAACGCAAGCGGGTGATGATCCTATAGTCACGATGACACCGCGCAGCAGCTCGCGTCCGCGATCTCGGCGGTGGCCGGAGTCCCCGGGGCCGGGGCGCACGGGACGAGCAACTGTGGGGTCGCGTCGTGAAAGTAGTGCTGTTCTGCGGTGGCTACGGCATGAGAATGCGCAGCGGCGCGGACGATGACGTGCCCAAGCCGATGCAGCTCGTCGGACCGCGGCCGCTGCTGTGGCACGTGATGCGCTACTACGCCCATTTCGGGCACACCGACTTCGTGCTGTGCCTGGGCTATGGCGCGCATCACATCAAGGACTTCTTCCTGACCTACACCGAGACCGCGTCGAACGACTTCATCCTGCGCGACGGGCGGGTCGAGCTGCTGTCCACCGACATCGGTGACTGGTCGATCACCTTCGTGCACACCGGGGTCGAGTCCTCGATCGGCGAGCGGCTGCGCCGCGTGCGGGAGCACGTGGCGGGTGAGGAGATCTTCCTGGCCAACTACGCCGACGTGCTCACCGACGCGCCGCTGAACCGGATGATCGCGAACCTCCGGGCGAGCGACGCCGGCGCTTCGATGATGGTCGTGCCGCCCCAGTCCACCTTCCACTGCATCGAACTCGACGGCGCCCACGTGCGCGGCATCAGCTCGGTCGCCGACCTGCCGGTGTGGGAGAACGCGGGGTTCTTCGTGCTGCGGCAGGAGGTCTTCGACCACCTCCCCGAGAGCGGCGACCTCGTCGAGGACGCGTGCCGCACGCTGGCCGAGAAGCGGCGGCTGATCGCCTACCCCCACCGCGGGTTCTGGCAGCCCGCCGACACCTTCAAGGAACGGGCCGCGCTCGACGCCGCCTACGAGAACGGGCGGCGGCCCTGGATGGTGTGGGAGCAGCCGGCGGAGGCGAGCGCATGAAGATCCTGCTGACCGGTCACCAGGGCTATCTCGGTTCGGTGCTGGCGCCGGTGCTGCGCGCCGCCGGGCACGAGGTGCGCGGGCTGGACGCCGGGCTGTTCGCCGCGTGCGTGCTCGGGCCGACCCCGGACGACCCGGCGGGCCCGGCGACCGACCTGCGCGACGTCGCCGCGGGCGCGCTCGCCGGGACGGACGCCGTGATCCACCTCGCCGCGCTGTCCAACGACCCGCTCGGCTCGCTGCGTCCCGAGCTGACCTACGAGATCAACCACACCGCGTCGGTGCACCTGGCCAAGCTCGCCAAGGACGCCGGGGTTCGCCGGTTCCTTTACGCCTCAACATGTTCGGTATACGGCGCGGCCGGCGACGAGCTCGTCACCGAGGACGCCCCGCTGCGCCCGGTGACGCCCTACGCCGAGTCCAAGGTGCGGGTCGAGGACGACCTGCACCTGCTGGCCGGCCCCGGCTTCAGCCCGGTGTACCTGCGCAACGCCACGGCGTTCGGCTTCTCGCCCCGGCTGCGCGCCGACATCGTGCTCAACAATCTCGTCGGGCACGCCGTGCTCACCGGCGAGGTGCGGGTGCTCTCCGACGGCACGCCGTGGCGGCCGCTGGTGCACGCACTCGACATCGCGGCCGCGTTCCGCGCCGCGCTGGAAGCTCCGGTGGACGCCGTGCACGATAGGGCGTTCAACGTCGGCACCGAGGTCAATAACCTGACGGTGCGCCAGATCGCCGAGGCGGTCGTCGCCGCGGTGCCCGGCTCCGAACTGGTCATCACCGGTGAGGCCGGGCCCGATCCTCGCTCGTACCGGGTGGACTTCTCCCGGATCCGGGCGGCGCTGCCCGCCTTCGAGGCCCGCTGGACGGTGGCGGCAGGCGCGCGCGAGCTCGCCGACGGCTACCGCCGCCACGGCCTCACGGCGGCGCAGTTCGAGCAGCGGTTCACCCGGCTTGCCTGGCTCGAGGCCGAACAGGCCGCGGAACGGCTCGATACCGATCTGCGGCGGACCGGAACCTGATCCCCGGTCAAGCGTCACAGAGTTGTCTCTCCCTGCCCTCTCCCCGATCCCACCGCCCCGTGAGGAACTCCCGCGTGACGATCCCCGAGTCCCCGCGTCCCGTCACCGACGCCCCCGACTACGACGACCTCGGCGAGATGATCTCCGCCGCCGCCCGGCGGCACCCGCGCCGCCGGCTCGAACCCGACGTGACGATCGTGGTGCCGGCCAAGAACGAGGCCGCGAACCTGCGCGAGGTGCTGCCCGAACTGCCGCCGGTGTACGAGGTGCTCGTCGTGGACGGCCACTCCGGCGACGGCACCGCCGAGGTGGCCCGCGAGCTGCTGCCCGGCGTGCGCGTCGTGCAGCAGACGCGCCGCGGCAAGGGCAACGCGCTGGCCTGCGGGTTCGCCGCCGCCTCCGGCGACGTGATCGTCATGTTCGACGCGGACGGGTCCGCCGACCCGGCCGAGATCGCGCGGTTCACCGACGCCCTCGTCGGCGGCGCCGACTTCGCCAAGGGCAGCCGGTTCGCGCCGGGCGGCGGGAGCCACGACATCACCGCGCTGCGCGCCGCGGGCAACTCGGGGCTCAACCGGCTGAGCAACACCCTGTTCAGCGGTGGTTTCACCGACCTGTGCTACGGCTACAACGCGTTCTGGCGGGACCTGGTGCCGCAGCTCGCGCTGCCGCCGGTGTTCGCGGACGGCGACGAGAAGATGCTGTGGGGCGACGGGTTCGAGATCGAGACCGTCATCAACTGCCGGGTCGCCGCGCTCGGGCTGTGGATCACCGAGGTGCCCAGTGTCGAGCGGAAACGGCTCTACGGCGAGACGAACCTGCGTACCTTCTCCGACGGCAGCCGCGTGCTGCGCACCCTCGTCGCCGAGTGGCAGCGTGTCGGCAAGCAGCGCCGCACCCGCCGGTTCAACGCCGTGCGGGACCCCCTCATGGTCGAGAACGCCATGAGGGGGTCCCGCACGGCACCGCAGCAGATCGGCGAAACACCATGACCGCCACGTCGGTGGTGATCTGTGCGTACACGGAGCGCCGCTGGGACGACCTCGTCGCGGGGATCGCCGCGGTGCGCGCACAGACCGTGCCGCCGCAGGAGATCATCCTCGTCGTCGACCACAACCCGGACCTCGCCGAGCGCGCCGCCGCGGAGTTCCCTGGCGTCACCGTGGTCGAGAACGCGGGCCGCCAGGGCCTGTCCGGCGCCCGCAACACCGCGATCGACCGCGCGAAGGGCGACGTGCTCGCCTTCCTCGACGACGACGCCGTGCCCGAACCGGACTGGCTCGCACAGCTCCTCGCGGGCTACCACGATCCGAGCGTCGTCGCCGTGGGCGGCGCCGCCCGCCCGGTCTGGCCCGACGGCGCCCGTCCGCCGCTGCTGCCCGCGCGCGGGGACGGGACCGGCGAGCTGGACTGGGTCGTCGGCTGCACCTACACCGGCCAGCCGGTCAGCGAGACGCCGGTGCGCAACGTCATGGGCTGCAACATGTCCTTCCGCAGCGAGGCGTTCCGGCTCGCCGGCCTGTTCACCGAGGACCTCGGCCGCGTCGGGCGCACGCCGCTCGGCTGTGAGGAGACCGAGCTGTGCATCCGGATCGGCCAGGCGTCGCCCGGGTCGGTCATCCTGTTCCGGCCCGGCGCGCGGGTGCGGCACCGGGTCACGCCGGACCGCGTGACGTGGCGCTACCTGCGCCATCGCGGTTGGGGTGAGGGGCTGTCCAAGGCGCTGGTGTCGCGGTCGGTGGGGGCCGACGCGGCGCTGTCGACCGAACGCGACTACCTCCGCAGGGTGATCGTCGCGGCCGTGCTGCGCGAGTCCTACCGCCTGCTGCGCGGGAACCGGGCCGGCGGCACCGGCCTGATCGCGATCTTCACCGTCGTGTCCTCGACGGCGCTGGGGTACCTGCGCGGCAAGCTGGCCGGGAAGCGGCTGCGGATCCGGGGCGGCACACCGAAACTCGTGCACGGCCCGATCCACGTCGCGACGGTCGACGTCGGCACCCAGTTGCCGGCCGAACTGGCGGTGCCGGCCCGCACCGTCGGCCGGTACCGCGCCGCTCAGGTGCTCGTGCGCGACGGCGAGGCCACCCTCGACGTGGTGCTGCTTCCCGTGCGGCGCGGCGCCGTGGCGCTCGACATGATCACCGCCGGCGCCCGCCCGGAGCGGCGCGACTTCGACCGGCCGCTGATCAGCGTCGTGATACCGACCGCCCACCGCAAGGCGCAGGCGCTGGAGAGCCTGCGTGCCGCGCTGGCCGCCGGCTACCCGCGGCTGGAGATCGTCGTGGTGGACAACTTCCCGCCCGGGCCCGGCGGCGACGACTGGTTGCGCGGCGAGGTCGAGAAGCTCGGTGCGTCCTACGTCGTCGAGCCGCGCCAGGGCGCCAGCATCGCGCGCAACACCGGGGCACACGCGACTACCGGCGATTTCGTTGCGTTCCTGGACGAGAACATCAGGGTCGAGCCGGGCTGGTTCGACGCGGTCGCCGAGGAGTTCGGCACCGACCCCGGCGTGGGCTGCGTGACCGCGCTGGTGCTGGCGGCGAGCCTGGAAACCGACGCCGAGGTGCTCTACGAACGCCTCAAGGGCTACAGCCACACCGTGCGCCGCCGCCGGCTCGACCGGGAAACCGTGCGCGAGGACCCGCTGTACCCGCTGTCGCTCGCGCGCTACGGCCCCGGCAGCTGCACGACGTGGCGGCGCACGACGTTCGACCGGCTCGGCGGGTTCGAGCCACTGCTCGGCGCGGGCAGCCCGGCGATGGCGGGGGAGGACCTCGACCTCTTCGTGCGGCTGGCCCGGATGGACGGCACCGTGGTGTTCACGCCGCACGCCGTCGCCCGGCACACCCACCGCGCGGACTGGCTGGAGCTGCGGGAGCAGATGCGCGGCTACGGCGTCGGGCTGTCCGCGATGCTGCTGCTGTCGGTGCTGCGCCGGCCCGCCACCGTGTTCTCCATCCTGCGCCGCCTGCCGCGCGGCGTGGCCCGGATCGGTGCCCGCACGCCGGAACTGCCGCTGTCCGACCGTGCCGCGCGTTCGCGCCTGCGCCAACTCAGGCGTGACGAGCTGTGTGGAATGCTGACAGGCCCGGCCGCACTCGTCGTCGCGTGGCGCCGGCAACGCGGGTAACGGCAGGCGAGGCGGAAAAGGAGCGGCGGTGATCCAGCAACTGAGGAACCGGCGGATCACCGCGTACTGCCTGCTCGGTGTGTGCGCCCTGACGATCCTGCTCATCGCGACCGGTGTGGTCACGCCCGTGCGCACGGTCCTGGTGTTGCTGTTCGTCACCACGGCGCCCGGCTGGGCGCTGATCTCCTACGTCAACGTGCGGCACGTGTCGGTCACCTGGATCAGCGCGGTCGGGCTGTCGGTCTCGGTCGGCATCGTGCTGGCCCAGATGATGGTGCTGACCCACGCCTGGCATCCGGAGACCGCGGTCGTCGCGATGGCGATCGCGACCTCCGGCCTGCTGGTCCACCACGTCCTGCGCAGCCGCCCGCGGCCCGCGGCAGGTGCCCGGTGACGACGGAAGCCCCAGGCGAACGAGCCGACCGTGACATTCCGCCGGTGGAAGAAGCTGGCTGTGACCTTCAGCCCGACCTTCAGCCCGCGGCGGCCGGGCCCGGGGAGGGGATGTTCGCCGACGGGCTCGCGCTGTCGGCCAGCGCGGCGATCAGCGCGGTCGCGGGGATGGTGGGCTGGATCCTGGCGGCGCGGCTGCTGCCGGCGACCGACGTCGGGCACGCCTCGGCGTTCGTGTCCGGCATGCTGCTGGTCGCCGGGATCGCCGAACTCGGGCTCGGGCCCGCGGCGCTGCGGTGGCTGCCGCGGGCGGGCAGCCGGGTACCGGTGCTGCTGCACGGCACCTACCGGATCGTGCTGGCCGCCGGGCTCGCCGGCGGCATCGCGTTCGTCCTGCTGCCGTCCGGCCACGAGGTGGTGGCGAAGTTCCCCGGCGGCACGGCGCTGTTCGTCATGGCCGCAACGGCGTGGACGGTGTTCCAGTTCCAGGACTCGGTCCTGACCGGGCTGCGGCGGGCGCGCTGGGTGCCGATCGAGAACGGGCTCTTCGCGCTGGCCCGGCTGATCGTGCTCGGCGCGCTGGCGCCGCTCGCGGGCGCGCTGGGGCTGCTGCTGTCGTGGATCGTGCCGACCGTGCTGGCCGTGCTCGTCGTGACGGCGCTGGTGTTCCGCCGGGTCCGCCCGCCCGAGGAGCCCGGCGTGCTGCCGGACCGGCAGGAGATCGTGCGGCTGCTCGCGCCGACCTACCCCGGCACGGTGTGCGTCGTCGTGCTGTACAACCTGATCCCGCTGATCATGCTGCACCGCTTCGGCGCCGCGGCCAACGCGGTGTTCTTCGTGGTGTGGACCGCGAGCAACGCGCTCGACCTGGCCGCGTCGGTGTTCGTCAACCCGCTGGTGGTGCGCCTGTCCGCCGAACCGGGCCACGCCCGCGAACTCGTCGCGGGCGCCGGACGCCGGCTGGCGCTGCTGTTCGTGCCGCTGCTGGCGATCGGGGGCGTGCTCGCCGGCGTCATCCTGCTGATCTTCGGACCCGACTACACCTCGGGCGCGAGCCTGTTCCGGATCCTGCTGGTGGCGCAGGTGCCGCGGCTCGTGGTGCTGCTGGCCATCGCCGTCCACCTCGGACAGGGCCGCGGCATGGGGGTCGCCGCACTGCACGCGGCCACCGCCGCCCTGGCCGTCACGCTCGCGTTCGTGATGCCCTCGACGTTCGCGTTCGGCGTGGGCCTGCTGATCGCCGAATGCGTGCTGGCGGCGGTGGTGCTCGCGGACCTGCCCCGGCGGCTGCGCGGGGCACCCGCGTGAACGCGCGGACCCGGTTCCTCGGCCCGTTCCGGCCGAACCGGCCGGTGCGGCGCTACCCGGGCGCCACCCGGCCGGTTCGCTACACCCCGCCGGCCACGCCGACCCGCTACATTCCCATGGCCGGGCTGCTGAACCAGCCGGCGGAGCCGCCGCGCCGCGCCGTCGACTCGCGGCCTCCGATGGGCAAGGGGCCCGGCAGGCCCGCGTTTCTCGCCGACCCGTTCTTCGGTCCCGGCCTGGCGGCCGCGGCGCTCATCCTGTGGGTCATCGGCCTGCATCCCGTGCCGCCCTCGGCGATGGGCGGGCTCGGCCTGTTCGGCGAGCTGAGCATCCCGACCCTGCTCGCGTACCCGCTACTGATCGCCGCGGTGGTCCTGGAACTGCTGCGCTACCAGCCGCGGACCTGGTTCCTCACCGCGTACACGCTCGCCGGCGTCGTGTTCGTATACGGGCTGCAACCGGCGGTGGAGGCCGAGGCGCGGCTGCCGACGTCGTGGCTGCACGCGGGTTTCGCCGAGTACATCGCCAACCACGGCGACGTCCTGCGCGGCTACGACGCGCGCTTCTCGTGGGCGGGCTTCTTCTCGTTCATCGCGATGGTCACGAAGGCGGCCGGGATCCCGAGCGCGATCCCGCTGCTGAACTGGGCGCCGACCGTGCTGGCCGGGCTGATGGTGCTGGGCGTGCGGGCGTTCGCGGTGTCGGCGCTGGGCAACCGCCGCGCGTCGTGGATCGCGCCGTGGATCTTCCTCGTCGGCAACTGGACCGAGCAGGACTACTTCTCGCCGCAGGCCACATCGATGGTGCTGATGCTGGCCGCGCTCACGCTGACGTTCCGGCACCTGGTCCGGCCCCGGCTGACCGAACCGGTCCGCGCGCGGCTGCGGGCGCGCCTGGCGCCCCGGTCGAGCCCGAAGGCACGGCTGGTCGCGCAGGGCTCGGTCGTGCTGATCGCGCTGGGGCTGGCGCCGACCCACCAGCTCACCCCGTTCGTGCTGGGCGGGCTGCTGATCCTGTTGCTGCTTTTCGGCAGGCTGTGGCCGGCGTGGCTGCCGTTCGTGGTGCTGGGCGCCGCCGTCGTGTGGTTCTCGCTGGGCGCCTCGGACTTCTGGATCGGCCAGCTGATCCCGCTCATCCTCAGCCCGCTCGGCGACGTCGGCGGGTCGGTGGGGCAGGGCCTGTTCGCCCGCATCTCCGGCAGTCCCGGGCACCTGATCGTGCTGCTCGTGCGGATCGCGGTGAGCGGTTTCGTCGCCGCCGCCGCAGCACTCGGCATCGTGTTCCTGCGCCGCGAAAAGCTGCGGTCGTGGCTGCTGCCGGTGCTGTGCGTCGCGCCGTTCGGGCTCGCGCTCGCGCAGTCCTACGGCGGCGAGGTGTTCATGCGCTGCTTCCTGTTCTCGCTGCCGTTCCTGGCGCTGGCCGGTGGGGTCGCGCTGGAGCGGGCGATCACCGGCGCGCGGCGGCTGCGCTGGCGCAACCGGCCCTCGCGCACGGTCGCGGTGGCCGCGCTGCCCTGCATGGTGCTGTCGCTGCTGGCGCTGATGACCGTGCTGGCGCGCGGCGGCAACGACGCCTACACCAGCGTGAGCAAGAGCGACGTCGCCGCCGCCACCTGGGCCGTGCAGCACGCGCACCCGAACCAGCGGGTCGACTCGCTCGTCAACGCGGTGCCGCTGCAGTTCACCCGGGTCGGCGAGGTGCAGCAGTCCGAAGCGGACAACTACTGCGCGGACCTGTCCCAGGTCGCCGCCGCGGTCGGCTGCCTCGAAGAGAAGGGGCCCGACTATCTTGTGGTGACCGAGCCTCAGTTCGCGTACCTGGCGATCCTGGACGGCACGCCGGCGGGATACCCCGACCAGCTCGTGCACGCGCTGCAGAACAGCCTGTACCGCGTCGTGTACGACGACGAGGGCTCGCTGGTACTGGGGCGGACCAGCGCCGCGCTGCAGAACGTCGTGCCCGTGAGCGAAGGGACCGGATGACACCGTGAGTGCCGCCGACGGGCTCACCCTGGTCACCGCGCTGTGCGGGGTCGCGCTGCTGGGCGTGCTGATCGCGCGGACGGTGCTCAAGGAACTGGCGGTGGGGCGGAAGTCGACGGATTCGGCCAGCGCCCGCACCGGCCACGTCCGGCTGCTCGACATGATCGCGCTGGGGCTGGCCGTGCTGACCGTGGCGGGCGCGGTCTGGCGCATCGTCGTCGGGCTGACGTCGGGGTGAGCCGCTCAGCCCAGCGCGATGGCGTAGGGCGGGAAGCTCGCCGTCACCTCGCCGGTGTGCACGAGCCGGCCCGAGCCGGACAGGTTGACCGTCAGCGTCCGGCGGCCGTCGGTGAACCACAGCAGATCCCCGGGCACGTCGCGCGCGATCCGGACCGTGCCGGCGGCCAGCCGCGGCGCGAGCCATGTCCACGCCGCCGTCAGGCTGGTCGGGCCGACCGGCCCTGCGGTGGGATCGGTCCACAATGCCGCGTACGGCAGGTCGGCGCTCGCCTGCGGCTGCCAGAGCAGCATCGCCGACGCGCCGGCTTCGGCCGCCCACGCGACCGCGTCGAGGGTCGTGGCGGCCCGCGCCTCGTCGGTGCCGGCGGGCGCGGCGGGGTAGAACTCCGACCACCACACGGGCAGCCCGGTCAACGCCCGCACCCAGCGTGTCGCGTCGGCGTAGAGCGCGTTCGCGGCCGAGCCGGTCGTCGAGGCGTCCACTGCGACGAAGTCCGCGCCGTGCTTGTGCTCGTTCCAGTACTCGTACAGCTGCAGCACCCGCGGGTCGACGCGGCCGTAGGCGCCCGTCAGCGGGCCGTGCTCGCCGGAGGAGGCGAAGGTGGTGAACACGGCGTACGGGCCGCCGATCCGCGCATCGGGTCGGACGCGTTTCACCGCGTCGTAGACCTGGTTGTAGAGGTTGGTGTAGCCGGCGGCGTCCCAGGTGTTGCCCGCCGCGTCCCAGAAACCCTTGAGCTCGTTCCAGACCTGGAAGTCGCGCACCTGCGGGTACCGCTGGGCCACCGTGGCGGCGAGGTTCGCGAAGTCCGGGTAGTGCTGCGGCAGCGGCGCGTCGGGGAGCCGGTCCCAATTCGTCGTGCCCGCGGCGCCGCCCTTCATCCAGTCGGGCGCGCAGCACAGCGTGATCACGGGCGTCCCGCCGGTGCGCGCGATCAGGCCCATCCGGCTGTCCAGAGTGGACCAGTCGTAGGCTCCGGGCGCGGGCTCCGGGCTGAGCGCACCCCAGCCCATGATGTGCTGGTTCTGCAGCAGTGCGGTGGCGCCGAGGATGCCTTCGCCGGCCGCGCGGTCGGCGGGGGAGAGATCGGGGTCGACGCTGTACTGGGTGTGCGTGACCCCCAACAGCAGGTGAGCACCTCCCCAAGTGCGCGCGTCCGCGGGCAACCAGACACCGATGACGATCAGGAGTACCGCTACCATCGCGACGCTTCGCACGCCGAGGCGAGAGGGGAAGCGTCGTGAAGAGGCCCGAAATCTCGGTCTGTGTCCCGGCATACCAGGCCGGACTATACCTGGAGGGCACGCTGCGCAGCGTGCTGGCGCAGACCTCCGGCGACTTCGAGGTGGTCGTGCTCGACAACGCCTCGACCGACCGCACTCCCGAGGTCCTGCGCGAGTTGGGCGATCCGCGCCTGCGTGTCGTGCGCAACGACCAGGTCCTGCCCGTGGCCGAGAACTGGAACAGGGCCGTCGCCGAGACCTCGGCGCCGCTGGTGAAGCTGGTGTGCGCCGACGACGTGCTGCACCCGCGATGCCTGGAGCGGCAGGCGGCCGTGCTGGCCGCCGATCCCGGGCTCGCGCTGGTGTGCAGCCGCCGCACGATGATCAACGAGGAGTCCCGGCCGCTGACGCGCAACCGCGGCCTGCGCGGCCTGCTCGGCAGGCACACCAGCCAAGAGGTGATCCGGCGGATCATCCGGCACGGTGGCAACCCGCTCGGCGAGCCCGGTGGGGCGCTGTTCCGGCGCGCCGACTTCGACGCCGTCGGGGGTTTCGACGCGCGCCGGGTGTTCGCGATGGATCTCGCGCTGTGGATCCGCCTGCTCGAACGCGGCGACTTCTACGGCATCCGCGAATCCCTGGCCGCGTTCCGGGTTCGTGGCGGCTCGTTGTCGGACACGCTCGACACCACCGGGTTCGCCGAGCAGCGGTCGCTGTCCGGCGAGGTGGCCGCCGCGCCACGCTGGCACGTCCGGCGGCGTGACCGGCTGGTCGGCGCCGCCGGCCTGCG
>DATFHB010000071.1:0-36037 GCA_035248845.1 Amycolatopsis sp.
GGCTCCTTCACCGCAAACAACCCCCGCATCCTCCTCCGAAGATCTTGCTGGGGCCAGAACTCGCCGGAACCAAATCCGCGATCAAGCCGGTGGGGCCACAACTCGTCCGTAAGTGGGGCCAGAACTCACCCTCACAGCCAGTCCTGGCCTGCGGCGGCTACCTGCACGGCGCGGTGGTTGTCAGTAAGGACCTCGAAGGCAACCTGTCGGTGGAACAGACCGACCACATGGTCCGGGAAGGCGCGGCCGGGCTGGGCGCCGTCGGGTTCGCCGTCGGGCTGTTCGCACCACCGCTACTGGCCGCGACCGCAATCGGCGCGGCGATCGGCGCCGGGGCGGGCAAACTGCTGCACCACAGGACTGAGAACAAACTGGAGGAACAAGCCGGGGCCACGATCCCGGTCGGCGGGGCAGGATTGATCGTCGCCTACCCGCACTCCGCGGCCGCCAAAGTCGAACCCGTCGTGACCCGGGCCATCAAGAAAGTCGTCGGCGAGGCGGAGGGCCGCCACGTCAAGGCCCTCAAGGGCGCGATCGCCGACGCACGGAAGAAGATGGCCGAAAGCGGCGCCTGACCCTGCTCGACCGCTGCAGGGGTCCGGCCGGTGCACCACCCGGCGGGTGTCTTCCGTCAGGAATTCGGTCAAGATGAGGCGAGGCGGTCCAAGATCTCGTCGGCCGTCTTGGTCCATACGAATGGTTGTGGACGAATGGTTGTGGATCGTTGTTCCAGGTTTTGACCACTCTCGGACGTCTGGCCCAGCGCTACGGCGCCGCCTCTGCGCGGACGGAAGACCGTGCGGGAGGATAAGGTCGTCACGCGAGCAACTGCGCCTTCTCGTGAGCGAACTCGTCGTCGGTGAGCAAGCCCGCGGTGCGCGCGTCCCCGAGTCGCATGAGTACCTCCAGCCGGGTGCCCAGAGCCGACACGAATTCGGGCGTCGCGCCCGGGGCGACGGGCGCGGGCGCCACCGGCTTCGGCTCCGCGGCTCGCGGAGCCGGCTCGACTGGCGCGGGGGTCAAGGGGTGCACCGCGGAGCCGTTCCCGGTGGTCGCGACAGCCGCGGGGGTCTCCTCGGAACCGCGTGCGGCAATCGCGAGGACCAGCTCGATCAAGCCGAGATACAGCGCCACGAAGGCCGCCACCCAAATCAGCACCGACAGAGTCGGTGAGGGCCAGAACAGCAGGACGAGCGCGCCGACGCCCACCCCGGCCCAGCGGGCCACCCGCAGGTTGCGCCGCAGGAACTCGGCCAGCGCCCGAAGGCGCTCAGGCAGATTGAGGCTGTCGAAAAACGCGCCCGTCCCGGCCGCGAACCGGCGTGGCCAGGACAGGGCGGGTGCCGGAGTGCCGTCCGTACCCGGCGCGGCTTGCACGGCGGCGTGTTGCTCACGGTATCGCGCGGCTTGGGCGCGCACAGCATGGTAACCTCGGCGCACCGCCGGAATGATTCCGATCCTGCCCCACAGCAGGGTGATCACGGTGATGCCGAACATGATCAGCACGAGCCACAGGGTCCAGCTACGCATGCTGCCGGTCACGCCCCCGTAGATCGCGTCCACCGCATCGACGTTGACCGGCTTGACATTGCTGAGCAACGGACCACGAGCGATCGCGAATGTCAGCACCAGCACCAACCCCAGCACCCCCGTGGTGACAGACCAGGCACGCAAGGTCTTCTTCCGCCGATGCGATATCACCAGCGCACCGGCGAGCGCGGCGAGCGCGGCCAGCCCGAGCCAGAGCCACAGCACTTTCAACGTGTCGATCGCGCTGTACACCTGCGGGGCCTGTTGCTTGGTGAGCACGGTGATCCCCAGGTTGTCCGGAATCAGCGCGAGCACCTGACCAGCCAAACCCGTCTGGGCCCCCGGCGGCACCAGCGCCTTCGCCTGGCCGATGGTGAACTGGACGGACTGACCGTTGATCAGCTGCGTCTGCGCACTCCGCAACGCGGCGGTGGTCACCGCGCTGAACGCGGGCGAGGTCAGAATCGTATGCACACCGGTAGCGAGCAGGTTCTGCGCGCCGTTCTCGATCGTGGGACGGAAGGTCTGCAGCCGCGGCGGCAGGCTCGCCACCACGTCGTTGATCGCTTGCTGCACATCCGGATTCGCCATCACGGACGTGACCACCTGCGACTCGAGCCGCGCCTGCACGGCTGGATCGTTGATGACCTTCTGCGAGCCGGCGACGAAGACGTCCGTGTTCACCACGTGTCGCCGTGTCCACAACGACGTACTTGCCCCGACAAGAGCGAGGGCGCTGACGAGAATCAGCAGACCCACGATGAAACGACGCATGATTCACTCCTCGGCCGGCGAACGGTGTCCTCAGCGACGCCGGCGGCCGACGCGCCGACCGGTGCGCCGCGCAGTGCGGCGGGCCATCCTGCGTGATGCGAACATGTGGTATCTCCTCGGAGAATTCGGACTCAGGACCGGCCGGCGGCCGCCAGCTCCTGGCTATGCAGCTGCCGGGCTTCCTCGGCCGGGACCAGCCCGATCCCGATCGGATCGAGCGGGCTCACGAAGCCGTCACTGATACGGGAGCCGCCCGCCGCCGCGACGGCGTCGTGCAGCGGGATGACCCAGCGGTGCTCCAGGTGTAGGAGCGCGGCGCCGGATCCGCGTGCAATCTCGTCGAGGACGTCCCATGCGTCCTCGTCGGTGAAGACGTCGAGACTGTCCGCTGCGGCGTCCGACCCGCGCCCAGGCTTCGAAGCCTTCCTCGCCCACGATGCCCTGCCCGACATGACTGTTCCTTTCGTCCCCGCCCACGGTGGCGCTCCGCACGGGCCCGCGCATCATTCCCTGCGGGTGGCACCTGGCCGGGCTCATGACCAGGGTCGCGCCGCGGAAGAACGTGAACGGTGCGTGGCCGTCCGTCCCTCAC
Organism: Amycolatopsis sp.; assembly: GCA_035248845.1. Classification (GTDB taxonomy): domain Bacteria; phylum Actinomycetota; class Actinomycetes; order Mycobacteriales; family Pseudonocardiaceae; genus Amycolatopsis_E. The sequence goes on from DATFHB010000071.1 coordinate 2,897, forward strand.
GGATGGCCACCAGCTCCGGAACCCGCGACTCGGCCTGGCTTCTCATCCTCAGCAGGCGAGGACAGGCTGGGTCGTGGCTACAGAATCTGATGTGTCGCCGGATGGCGGCCGGAGGTGTGATTCGAGGAGAAACGCCATGAGTGACATCCACACCGGAACCAGATCGGCGCCCGTCGACTCTTCCGTGGGCGACGACACGGGCACGGTCACCGGTTGGGCCGGCTGGGTCGTCTTCGCCGCGATCATGATGATCGTGCTCGGCGCCTTCCAGGTGATCCAGGGCCTCGTCGCGATCTTCCACCACAGCTACTACCTTGTCACCGCCAACAACCTCGTCGTCAACGTCAACTACACCGCCTGGGGCTGGGTCCACTTCATCCTCGGCCTCGTCGCTGTCGGAGCCGGATTCGGGCTGCTGACCGGCAACATGGTGGCCCGTGTCCTCGGCATCGTCGTGGCCGTCGTCAGTGCGATCCTGAACCTGGCCTTCGTCGCGGCGTACCCCGTGTGGTCGGTCGTGATCATCGCCGTCGACGTCGTCGTCATCTACGCGATCGCCGTCCACGGCCGGGAACTGAAAACCTGAGCGCCCGACAACGGGCGAGATAGTCGAGCTGCACAGCCGGCCGCCCGGCACCAGGCTACCGAAACGCCTTGCCAGATACCCCGCTGGCCGAGCAGGGCTCCCGACGGGATGCGTTCTGGCTGCCCGGGGCGCGTCGCTCGTCGTCCGCACGGTGAGGTGGCGGATCACCCGGCATGGGTGACGTCGCCGGGGCGAGTGCCGCGGGTGCGTGATGCGCCAGCGAGCCGGATGTCGGCCCCACGAACAGGAGGACTGGTCATATGGCAGTGAGCGAATACAAGCCGGGCTCGACGTTCCCGGGACGGATCGGCCGAACGACCGACGAATCGACGCCCGCCTGGCCGCAACCGGTCCGCGCGGTGCCCGGATCGCCGAACGTGCTGATGATTGTCCTGGACGACACCGGGTTCGGCCAGCTGGGCTGCTATGGCAGTCCCATCGCCACGCCCAACCTCGACCGGCTGGCAGCGAATGGGTTGCTCTACAACAACATGCACACCACCGCGTTGTGCTCGCCGTCGCGCTCCTGCATCATCACCGGCCGCAACCACCACGCCAACGGCATGGCCTCGATCACCGAGCTGGCCACCGGGTATCCCGGCTACGACGGCAACATCCCGTTCGAGAACGGCTTCCTCTCCGAGATGTTGCAGCAGCACGGGTACAACACCTACATGGTGGGCAAGTGGCACTTGATGCCCACCGAGCAGGAGTCCGCGGCGGGACCGTATGACCGCTGGCCCCTGGGTCGGGGCTTCGACCGCTTCTACGGGTTCCTCGGCGGCGACACGAGCCAGTGGTATCCCGACCTCGTCGAGGACAACCACCAGGTGGCGCCGCCGCGCACCCCCGAGCAGGGGTATCACCTGACCGCCGACCTGGCCGACCACGCGATCTCCTTCATCGCCGACGCCAAACAGGTGGCTCCGGACAAGCCGTTCTACCTGCACTTCTGCACCGGTGCCACGCACGCGCCGCATCACGTCGCGAAGGAATGGGCCGACCGTTACGCCGGACGGTTCAACGACGGCTGGGACGCCTACCGGGACGAGGTGTTCGCCCGCCAGAAGCAGCTCGGCGTCGTTCCCCCGGACGCGCAGCTGTCCCGGCGCGATCCCGACGTGCCTGCCTGGGACTCGCTCTCCCCCAGCGCGTGCAGGCTCGCCGCCCGGATGATGGAGGTGTTCGCCGGCTTCCTCTCGCACACCGACCACCAGATCGGGCGGCTACTCGACTTTCTCGCCGAAACAAGCGAGCTGGACAACACGGTCGTCATGGTCGTGTCCGACAACGGCGCCAGCGCCGAGGGCGGTCCCACCGGCACGACCAACGAGGCACAGTTCTTCAACAACGCGCAGGAGCCGCTGGAAGCCAGCCTGGCAAGGCTCGACGAACTCGGCGGGCCGACCACGTTCAACCACTATCCGTGGGGCTGGACCTCGGCCGGCAACACCCCGTTCCGCCGTTGGAAGCGGGAAACCTACCGTGGTGGGGCGAGCGACCCGTTCCTGGTGCACTGGCCTGCCGGCATCAAGGCCCGCGGTGAGATCCGCACCCAGTACGCGCACATCATCGACATGGTTCCGACCGTGCTCGACGTGCTCGGTGTCGAGCCGCCGGCCACCATTCGCGGCGTCACCCAGGCACCGTTGCACGGCGTCAGCTTCGCGCACTCGTTCGACGACGCCGACGCACCCACCCAGCACCACACACAGTACTTCGAGATGTTCGGACACCGCGCGCTCGACCACGACGGCTGGCGGGCCGTGTGCCCGTGGCCCGGACCGTCCTTCGCCGAAGCCGGCCGCCCGTTCGGCACCCCCATCAGCGCGGACACCCTGGGCGAGTTGGACGCGGAGGGCTGGGAGCTCTACCACGTGGACGCGGACTTCGCCGAGACGCGGAACCTGGCCGCGGACAACAGGAGCAAGCTCATCGAGCTGATCGCCCAGTGGTATGTCGAAGCGGGCCGGTACGGTGTGCTCCCGATCGATGGGTCGGCGCTGACCCGCATGATGATCGAGCGTCCGCAGATCACCCGGTCCCGCACCAAGTACGTGCTCTGGCCGGACACGCATGCGATGCCGTTCACGGTGGCCCCGCGCGTACTCAACCGCGCCCACAGCATCACGGCCGACGTCGAGATCCCGGCTGAGGGCGCGGAGGGCGTCCTGCTGTGCCAAGGCTCTAACAACGGCGGCTACAGCTACTTCGTGCAGAACCACAGGCTGCACTGGGCGCACAACTACGTCGGCCGCGAGATCTACCGGGTGTCCACCACCGAGTCGCTGCCCGAGGGCCGGCACGCACTGCGCTTCGAGTTCGAGCCCACCGGCAAACCCGACTTCACCACCGGCGCAGGCGCTCCCGGCCGCGCCCAGCTCTACGTCGACGGGGACCTAGTGGCGCAGACCGACGTGCCGATCACGACCCCCGTGATATTCAATCCCGGCAGCCTGTCGTGCGGCGCCAACCACGGCGCCCCGATCGTCCCGGACTACCGCGCCCCGTTCCGGTTCACCGGGGCCCTGCACAACGTCACCGTCGACCTCAGCGGCGACCTGATCACCGACAGCGAGTCGGAGATGCGGATGGCAATGTCGAGGCAGTAGCCGGTTTACGCGCCGCCGTCGAGCAGCTGACCCGGCTCGGCGCCGGCGAACCAGCGGTGCAACCACCACCGTTCGAGGGCGCTGACCAGCTGACAGCACAATGCCGCACGGGTGTAGGTCCGCCAGTGCAGCGTGCCGAGGAGCTCCGTCACCATCATCACGCGGTCGTCGGCGGACTAAGCGGGCACCGCCTCGTGCAACGTCACCGGCATGTCTGGGCCAGGCAGCTCGCCGAGGAGCCAATGCCGATCCAGGACACCGATCGCCCGGCGGGCCAGCATTTCCGGAGTCGCGCTCCACCACGCATAGGGCGCGAGGGCGTCGGAGAGGGCGACGACTCGGGGATCGTCGCGAGGGACCAGTTCCATCGGTGGGCCTTTCCAGCGCTGCGGGGAGAACGGCAGCTCAGGCCAGTGTGACCGACCGCGCGCTGGGCCTCCAGCCAGCACGAAGATGGACCTCAGCGTCCGGCGAGCCGATTCCGGACGGCCTGCCCGACGAGGATAGGCAGGTGGCGCCGAACGCGCGTGCCGGCGAACGTCTCCTGGACCGCGGCGAGCTGCGCGCACGGCCGCGCCTGCAGCCAGTTCCCACCCAATCTGTATGGCCGGCTGTTGCTGGTCGATCTTGCGTGCCGGCAGGGCCGTCCGGTCTCCCACATCGCCAAGGAACTGGGCGTCTCGCGCCAACGTGCTCATCGCTGGGTGGCCAGGTTCCGCGCTGAAGGCGAGGCTGGGCTGCAGGATCGCTCCTCGCGCCCACGCTCCTCACCGCGACAAACGCCGGCGGCGGTCGAGGTCCGAGTCGTTGAGGCCCGGCGGACGAAGCGATGCGGCCAGGACCGACTCGGGCCTGAACTCGGCGTCCCACCACGGACCGTGTCGCGGATCTTGTCCCGCCACCAGGTGCCCTACCTGCACGGGTGCGACCCGCTGACTGGTGAGGTGATCAGGACCCCGAAGGTCACCGCGGTCCGCTACGAACGCGAACGTCCCGGCGAGCTGGTCCACATGGACGTCAAGAAAGTCGGCCGCATCCACGACGGCGGTGGATGGAAGGCCCACGGCCGCGAGCATGGCCAGACCGGTGCACAGAAGCGGGCCCGGATCGGGTTCGACTATGTCCACTCCGTCGTCGACGACCACACTCGAGTGGCCTACTCGGAGATCCTTCCCGACGAGAAGGGACCCACCTGCGCAGCATTCCTCCTGCGCGCAGCCGACAACCTCGCCAGCGTCGGGATCATCCGGATCGAGCGGGTCATGACTGACAACCACTACAGCTACACGCGCTCCCATGACATGCAGGCCGCGATCAAAGCCCTCGGCGCCAAGCACATCCTCATCAAGCCGCACTGTCCCTGGCAGAACGGGAAAGTGGAGCGCTACAACCGCACCCTGCAGATCGCGTGGGCCTACGCCCAGATCCTCCTCAGCAACGCCACACGCAGCGCCGCACTGGCCCCCTGGCTACCCCGGGTGAGCGCCGGACCCTCCTCCGAAACGGGCGATTACGCCACAAGGCCTTCAGGAGAGACGGTAATCCCGCCGGGGACTCGAACCTACACACGACAACGCGACGCGATCTGCTGCTGTGGGGAGCAAGGTCAGGGAGCAGATTGGGAGCAGCGCTATGCACTGAACGAACCGAAACGGACCTCAACGGACTTGAACGAACCGGCCCTGACCTGCGAAAGTTCGATTTCCGCAGGTCAGCCCAGGATACCGGGCATAGTTGACACACAAGTGCTCTGCGAAGTAGTGCCCAACGGACCCCAACAGCGTCAAACCGCTGGTCAACGACTATGAACGGCCCTGGGCCGAGACGCTCACCCCGGCAGCACGCCGCGGACGGCGCCGCGACCCAGAGGCCACCACGAGGACAAGCCCGATACGTCGACCCCGAGCACGAGAATCTGACGATTCCGTGACGGCACCGGCTCGGGCCGGGCCGACGGTCTCGGTTCGCTCTAGCGTGGCCGTATGCGTGTACTGATCACCGGCGGTGCGGGGTTCGTCGGCTCCCATGTGGCCGACGTGCTCACCGAGCGCGGCCACCGGGTGCGGTTGCTGGACAACCTCCTGGACAAGGCACACGGCGGCGCCGGTATTCCACAGTGGACATACGGGCACGATTTGGTGCAGGGTGACGTGCGCGACGAGCGGTTGCTCGGCCGGCTGCTGCGGGAGACGGACGTGGTGTGCCACCAGGCCGCGGTTGTCGGCCACGGTCTGGACCAGTCCGACGCGCCGGACTACGCAATGCACAACGACTACGGCACGGCCGTGGTGCTGGCCGCGATGGACGCGGCCGGGGTGCCACGGCTGGTGCTGGCCTCGTCGATGGTCGTCTACGGCGAAGGCCGTTACCGGTGCGCGGCCCAGGGTGTCGTGCGTCCTGGTCCGCGCGCGATGAGCGATCTGGCTCAGGGGCGCTACGACCCGCCGTGCCCGGTCTGTGGCGAGGGGCTGAGCTGGGCATTGGTGGGAGAGGACGCGCCGGTGGACCCGCGCAGCACCTACGCGGCCACGAAGGTGGCGCAGGAGCATCTCGCGTCGGCGTGGGCCCGTCAGACCGGCGGGCAGGTGTGGGCGTTGCGCTACCACAACGTGTACGGGCCGCGGATGCCCCGCGACACCCCCTACGCCGGGGTCGCCTCGTTGTTCCGGTCGGCTCTGGCGCGCGGGCAGGCCCCGACGGTACTGGAGGACGGGCGGCAGCACCGGGACTTCGTGCATGTGCGGGACGTGGCGCTGGCGAACGCCCTGGCCATCGAGACGGCCGCGTCACCCGGCTCGTTCATGCCCGTCAACGTGTGCTCGGGTGAGCCGCACACCGTCGGCGAGCTGGCGGCGGAACTCGCCGCGGCGTGTGGTGGCCCGGCGCCCGACGTGGTGGGCGGCGGGCGGCCCGCCGACGTCCGGCACGTGGTGGCCGATCCGGCGCGGGCGGCGGAGCTGCTCGGTTTCCGGGCGGCCATCCCGTTCGCCGACGGGGTCGCCGCGTTCGCCCGCGACCCGCTCCGGCAACCGGCCGCCTAAGCCGGAGCCAGGGGCAGGCGGACCTCGAACCGGCAGCCTGGGCCGTGGTTGCGTGCGGCGATGTGGCCGTGGTGCGCCTCGACGAGGCCCTTGGTGATCGCCAGGCCGAGCCCGGCGCCGGCCGGCTGGTCACCGGCCTCCGGGGTGCGGGCGGTGCTGCCCCGGTAGGCGACCTCGAACACGCGGTCCAGTTCGGCCTCGGGGATCCCGCCGCAGCTGTCGTCGACCGCGAGCACCGCGTCCTGCCCGTCCACGACGACTCGAACGATCACGGCGCCGTCGGGCGGGGTGTGCCGGATGGCGTTGGCGACGAGGTTGCGCACGACGCGGCCCAGCTCGGTGTCACTACCCAGCACGACCGGCCACTCCGGGGCGTCGGCCTCGACGCGCACACCCTTGTGGCGGGCAATGGGCCCCTGCACTGAGAGGACGTCACTGACCACGTCCTGCAGCGACACAGCGGACAGCGTGAGCTGCAGCGCGCCGGCGGTGATGCGCGACAGCTCGAACAGGTCGTCCACCATGCCGGCGAGCCTGTTGCTCTCCCCGCTGATCCGGTCGGCGTAGTCGGCGACCTCGGCCGGGCGGCTGACCACACCGTCGGCGAGCGCTTCGGCCATGGCCCGGATCCCGGCGAGCGGGCTGCGAAGGTCGTGGCTGATCCAGGCCACGAGCTCGCGCCGCGACGCCTCGGCCGCGCGTTCCCGTTCGCGGGCTTCGCGTTCCCACACGCTGCGGCGGGCGATCGCCCGGCCGAGCAGCACCGCGACGGGAACGGTGACCAGGGTGACCAGCAGGCACACCAGCAGCATGGTGGTGAGGGTGCTGGTGAACATGAATCCGCTGATCCCCAGGACCCCGGCCAGTACCGCGGCCACGGGCACGAGGACCAGGACCGTCAGCGTGGTGGACAGCGCACGGCGCCTGACGTGGTGCAGTACGAGCGCGCCGACTCCGACGACGGGCAGCACCAGGGCCAGCGCGACCGGCAGGATGTGCAGCGCATGCGCGAAGATCGCCGCCGCCGACTCGTCAGTGGTGACCATCGTGCTCGCTCCGGTCGTAGCGGTAGCCGACGCCCCACACGGTGCTGATGCGCTCGGGCTTGGCCGGCCGGCGTTCGACCTTCTCGCGCAACCGTCGCACGTGGACGGTCACTGTGGACTGATCGCCGAAGTCCCAGCCCCACACCCGGCCCAGCAGCTGCTCCCGGGTGAAGGCCACACCGGAGTTGGTCACCAGGAACAGCAGGAGATCGAATTCGCGAATGGTCAGCGGCAGTTGCCCGCCGCGCAGCGTGACCGTGCGCGCGACCGGGTCGAGCGCCAGGTCACCGTCGACGACCGGGGCGCCGGAGGCCGCCGGGGTGGCGTTGGCGCGGCGCAGCACCGAGGACACCCGCAGCGCCAGCTCACGTGGGCTGAACGGTTTGGTGACGTAGTCGTCCGCGCCGAGCTGGAGCCCGGCGATCCGGTTCTCCTCCTCCCCCAACGCGGTCAGCATCACGACCGGTACCGCGCTCGTACGGCGCAGCCGCCGGCAGACTTCGAGTCCGTCCACCCCGGGCAGCATGAGGTCGAGCACCACCAGGTCGGGCACGGCGGCAGCGACCGCTGCCAGTGCCTCCTCACCGGAGCCCGCGAGCGTGACCTGGTATCCGGCGAGCTCGAGATAGCGTCGCACGACATCGCGCACCGTCACGTCGTCGTCCACGACGAGCACCCGGCTGTGCTGGGGTTCCTGCGGAATCATGGCCTCACCAGTTCGTCAGTATGAGGTCGTTGACCGTCAGGGCGACAGCCGCCTGCGCGGCCAGCCACCAGCGCTGGGACGGACGTGGCAGCAACGCGGCCCCGGCGACCAGCCACACCGCGAACGGTAGCCAGATCCGCTCCGTCTCGGCCTTCGACAGGCCCGACACGTCCGCGACGAGCACCGCCGCCAGCGCACCCGCCACCACCGCCAGTAGCGCACGCGGTCCGGCCGGAGCCCGGCGCAGCGCGGGCCCCACGACCGGTCCCGTCGCGAGCGCGAGGCACGCCAGGTTCGCCCACACCCAGTAGCCGTACGGGCGGCGGGTGGCGATGCCCTGGTTGTAGCGCTCGACCACCAGGTGATAGCCGTCGAGCCACCAGAACCCCGCGGCGGCGAACGCCGCCACCACCGCCAGTGCGCCGAGCACAGCCGGCGCGAGCGCCCACCAGTGGCGGGTCACCAGCACGACCCCGAGCGCGACCGCGCCCATCAGCACCAGGCCGTAGGACAAGAAGATCCCGAAGCCGAGCAGCACACCCGCCGGCACACACCAGGCCAGGTGCCTCGTCGCGCCGAACGCGAGAAACGCGATCCCGCACGCGGTCACGCCGGTGAACACCGCGTCCGCCGAGACGCCAAGCCAGACCGCACCTGGGAAGAGCACCAGGAACGGCAACGAGGCACGCGCGGAATCCCGTTGTCCCAGCGCGGAGATCGTCGCGGGCACGGCCACCACCGACAGCGCGCCGACCAGGATGCAGACCACACCTGCCGCGCCACCACCGCCGAGGCCGATCCGGTCCAGCCAGACGAACACCAGGGTCGCGCCCGGCGGGTGGCCGGCGACGTGGGTCGTCCAGGAATCCGGCTGGTAGTCCAGGATCCGACCGGCGAACGAGCGCAGCATCGTGCCGATGTCGGTGATACCGGGAACCTCGTGCAGGTACTCGGCACTGGTGGTCAGCCTCCCGGCGACGCCGACCTGCCAGCCGTCGATGAGCGCGAGCGCCAGCGTCCAGGCCACCGCCGCGCCGTAGGCGACGGCGAGCGCCGCTCGCCAGGCCAGCCGCCGCGCGAGCGGCGGCCCGTAGACGATCACCGCGACGGCCACCAGCACCGCCGGCAGGGAGCCCGGACCGACATGCGGCAGGAAGGTGCCGAGGATCGGCCACTCGCCGAACAGCGGTCCGGCGCCGGCGAACGCACCGGGCCCGAGCTGACGGCCCGGGTTCCACCACAGGCAGCCGGCGACCGCGGCGAGCACCAGCGCGATGACGGCCCCGCCGGCAACGAGGTCGGCGCGATACCGCGGGTGCCGTGTGGTCGGAGGCGAGGTGCGGGCGGGCGCGGTCACCGACTCACGGTAATCGGCGCGGCGCCCGCACTCCAGCCGGCGAGGGCGGCCGTCAGAAGTTCGTAAGACCTCGCTCCGTCAGGATTTGGTAAGCACCAAAACGGTTACCAACTGTCCACCGTGGACTTAGCGTCGTCGCCATGACCGAACCCGAACCCACGGTGGACGTGATCCTGCCGTGCCTCGACGAAGCCGCCGCACTTCCGGGTGTGCTCCACGGGCTGCCGGCCGGATACCGTGCGATCGTCGTCGACAACGGTTCCAGCGACGGGTCCGCGGACGTCGCAGCCGCCTGCGGCGCGAAGGTCGTCACCGAACCGCGGCGCGGGTACGGCGCGGCCGTCCACACCGGACTCGAGCACGCGACGGCCGACGTGGTGTGCGTGCTCGATGCGGACGGCTCCCTGGATCCGGCCGAACTGCCCGCGCTGGTGGCGCTCGTCCTCCCGCACACACTCGCCGTCGGCAGCCGCAACCCGGTACGTCGCGGGGTGTGGCCCTGGCACGCGCGGTTGGGGAACCGCCTGCTCGCCCTCCTGCTGCGGCGCCGTGGTGTGCCGGTCACCGACATCGGTCCGGTGCGTGCCGCCCGGCGGGACGACCTGCTCACGCTCGGCGTCCGGGATCGCGGCTTCGGCTACCCGCTGGAGATCCTGCTGCGCGCCGCCGCCGCGGGCTGGACGATCACGGAAGCCGAAGTCGCCTACCATGCGCGCGCGGCCGGCACGAAAAGCAAGGTGTCCGGATCGATCCGCGGCACGCTCCGCGCGATCCGGGACATGGCCAGGGTGCTGCGGTGACCCCGATCGTGCTCGTGGTGGCCAAGGCACCGGTCGCGGGGCTGGCCAAGACCCGGCTCGCCGCCGACACCGGAGCCCGCACCGCGGCGCGGATCGCCGCCGCCGCCTTGCTCGACACGCTCGACGCGGCACTGGCCACGCCGGGTGCCCGCACCGTCGTCGCGTTCACCGGGGACCTGAACGCGGCCGAAGGCCGGGCGGAGCTGGACACGCTGCTCAGGCGATGTGAACTGCTCCCCCAGCGCGGGCAGGACTTTCCGGCACGGCTGTCGAACGCCCACGCCGACGTCACGCGGCGGTATCGCGGGGCACCGGTCGTGCAGATCGGCATGGACACCCCGCAGGTCACCTCCGGCCTGCTCGCCGGTGCGCTGCACCGGCTCGGTTCGGCCGATGCCGTGCTGGGGCCGGCGCTCGACGGCGGCTGGTGGGCGCTGGGCCTGACCGGCGGTCGTGGCGCCGCCGCACTGCGCTCGGTGCCCACGTCGAGGCCCGACACCGGCGCCCGCACCGCGGCGGCACTGCGGACCGCGGGACTCGATGTCGCCCCACTGCCGGCGATGTCCGATGTGGACAATCTGGCCGACGCGCGCGCGGTGGCCGCCGCCGTGCCCGGCAGCCGGTTCGCCACCGCGGTCGCCCGGGTGAGCCCGTGACGGCCGCGTTCGAACCCGGCATCCGCGGCGGGCAGGTATGGCTGGAACTCGCGGACCGGCGCCGGATCACGCTGCCCGTGCACCGCTGGCACGCCTCCCCCGACCACGGTGACGAGGTGCTGCTGCGCGCCTGCACCGGGCCGACACTGGATCTGGGGTGCGGGCCCGGCCGGCTGACCGCCGCATTGGCCGCGCGCGGCGTGATCGCACTCGGCGTCGACGTGTCGCCGCACGCCGTCGCCCTCACCCGCCGACGAGGCGCACCGGCGCTGCATCGCGACGTGTTCCACCGGCTGCCCCGCGAGGGCAGCTGGCAGCATGCGCTGCTCGCGGACGGCAACATCGGCATCGGCGGCGCTCCGGCCGCGTTGCTGCGCCGCACCGCGGAGTTGCTGTGCCCTGGCGGGAGCGCGCTGGTCGAACTCGAACGCCCCGGCACCGGCCTGCGCCGCGGGCGCGTCCGTGTCACAGACGATGGCGGTCACCCGAGCCCCTGGTTCGAGTGGGCCTGGCTGGGCGTCGACGCGCTCGCCGAGACCACCGCCGGCGCCGGGCTGCGCGCCGAGTGGGTCACCGAGCACGGCGGTCGCTGGTTCGCCGAACTGCGGAAACCATGATCCCAGACGAGAAACGCTTTCGCGGCGAGGTGCACGACGAGCGGGTCAGTGCGCGGCTCGGGCTGTGGCTGGGTGTCGCGTTCGGACTCTGCTTCATCACCGGTCTGATCAGCCACTTCCTGCAACACCCGCCCGGCTGGTTCGACTGGCCGACGCGGCCCGTCTGGGGATACCGGGTCACCCAGGGGGTGCACGTCGTCTCCGGGGTCGCCGCGATCCCGTTGCTGCTGGCCAAGTTGTGGAGCGTCTACCCGAAACTGTTCGGGCGCCCGCTAATCCGCTCGCCACTGCACGCGCTGGAACGCGGGTCCATCCTCCTGCTGTCCGCGGCGGCGTTCTTCGAACTGGCCACCGGAATCTTCAACGTCGCCCAGAACTACGCCTTCTCCTTCTACTTCCCTCCGGTGCACTATCTGGTGGCCTGGATGGCGATCGGCTCGATTCTCGTCCACGTCGCCGTCAAGCTCCCGGTCATCCGGCGGGCCGTCGGCGCCCGGATCCCAGCCGAACCGCCCCGGCACGGCACGATGTCGCGGCGCGGCTTCCTGAACATGACCGCGCTCAGTACGGGCGTCGCGATCACCGCCACCGCAGGCGCGACCGTGCCGCTGCTCCGCCCGATCTCCGTGCTGTCATGGCGCACCAGCGCCGGGCTACCGGTCAACCGCACGGCCGCCGCCGCGCGAGTCCAGGTCACCGACCCGGCGTGGCCGCGCTCCCTGTCCCCTGTGCTACCGCGGGATTCCAGACCCGGCTCCGAAATTCGCCCGCCGCAGCAATCCGCCCTCGCCCCCGGCGAACACATGATCACCGGTGCGTTGTGGCCGCGTGTTCGGTCAGCAAGCCGGCCGAGAACGTCGGCAGGTGCCCGTCGCAGTGTGCACGATCGGGCCCTTCGCCGGATCGGACGAGAGGGTCTGGTGCTCGAACGGGGCCGATGCTAGCCTTCGTAGGAATGCACGCGCATTATATCATCGACGGCGTCACACTCGGCCGTCGATGACGCTTTCCTGTTCCCGCACGACGTCGCCAACTGAACCCGTGCCCTCTTGGAGGGAGTGACATGTCAACGACGACCCGTCCTCCGTATGACCCGATCGACCTTTCCCCGATGACCTTCTGGTCGGGGACCCACGCTGACCGCGAAGAGATCTTCGCCCAGTTGAGGCCACATCGCCCGGTGTCCTGGCACCGCCCGGTCGGGGTACCGGTCGATCCCGACGACGAGGGGTTCTGGGCTGTCACCGGCCACCCTGAAATACTCGAGATCAGCTCCCGCCCGGATCTGTTTTCCAGCCAGCGCAAGGGCTTCATGTACGACAACCTGCCTGCGGAGTTCTATCAGGCCGCAGGCTCGATCCTGGGTCTCGACCCGCCCAATCACACCAAGCTCCGCCGTCTCGTCGCGGCAGGTTTCACCCCTCGGCGGATCGCGACGATCGAAGGGCAGATCCGCCGGCAGGCGTCGTTGATCGTCGACGATTTCCTGGCGGGTCCACGCGAGGTGGACTTCATGGAGGCCGTCGCAGCCCGATTGCCGATGTGGACCATCTGCGATGCGGTCGGGATCCCCGAAGAGCAGCGGGCCGAGATCACCCGGATCGCGCTCGAAGCCAACAGCACCCACGACCCGGAGACCCAGCGCGGCCGCACGCCCACACAGGTCCTCGGCGAGGCGATCGAGATCCTCGTGACAGCGGCGCTGAAGCTGGCCGCCACCCGGCGGGACGAGCCGAGGGACGACCTGATGTCGGCGCTCGTCAGCGCCGAGGTCGACGGCGAGCGACTATCGGACCAGGAGATCGCCTCCTTTTTCATCCTGCTCGTGGTGGCGGGGACGGATACGACCCGCAACTCGACGGGACACGCCCAGTTGCTGCTCGCCGCGAACCCGGAGCAGCGCGCGTTGCTGATGAGCGACCTCGACAAGTACATGACGGGAGCCGTCGAGGAGATTCTGCGCTGGTCGACACCGGTGATGACCATGCGGCGCACCGCCACGGAGGACGTCGAGCTGGGCGGAATGCACATCCGTGAGGGCGACAAGGTCGTGTTGTACTACGCGGCCGCCAACTTCGACGAACGGGTCTGGGACGAGCCCACGCGTTTCGACATCACCCGGGAAGCGAACAAGCACCTCGCATTCGGCGGCCGTGGCCCGCACCACTGTCTCGGCGCCCCGCTGGCTCGCACCCAGATGCGAGTAATGCTGACCGAACTGCTCACCCGGGTCCCGGATCTGAAGTTCGGTGAGCCGTTTTTCGAGCTGAGCAACTTCATCGCCGTGATCAAGCGGCTCCCCTGCACCCGTCCGGCCTGACCCGGGCCGCCCGTCGATCGACGGCGTGTGGGCCCCTCGCTGAGACGGGCCTGGACGGGCCTACGCGATCACTGAGACCAGACCGCCGTCGGTTGCCCTGTGCACCCCATGTCCACCGCCCCGCCGGGCCGGTGAGCAACGAGAATCAACGAGAAAAGGAGCTACGCGTGAGCAATGACGCCACCAGCGCCAAGGACCTGGCTCGCCGGTTGGTCGAGGCATTCGGCAAGCCGGACGACATTGTCGCGCTCCTCGCGGAGGAAGCCACCTGGTGGATCACCCCCGCGACCCCGCCCGAGGTCATGCGCAGTCTCTCCGAGGGTCGCGAGGAGATTCGCGGCAACATGAACCGGGTCTTCGGCATGCTCTACGACCCGGCCACCGTCGAGGCCGAGGTGCACGACAACATCGGCGACGAGCGTGTCGGCGCCGTCCGCATCACACTGCGCGCCAAGACCGCCGGAGGCGGGGACTACAAGAACGAGTACACCCTATGGGTGCACGCGGAGAACGGTCTCATCACGAAGGTGTTCGAGTTCGTCGACACCGGTGAGGCGTTGGCCCAGATTCAGGCCGCAGGCGTCGACCTCGCTCCATCGAAGTGACCGCCGTTCCCGCGTGGTCGGCCCTCAAGGCCCACCACGCGGGAACGCACTGCCCGGCTCGCGCACCGCGTGATGTCCCCCTGATACCGATGGTGGGGTGCTCAGGCGTGGTGGCCCGCGACCGCGACCTGGCCGGGTGAACTGGAACAGCGCCACCGGCCGACTTCTCAGGCAGCGTGCGCAGTCATGTTCCCGAGTAAACTGACGACGTCGTCGACACCGTGTCCGGACTGTCCCGTCCGCGTCGAGGGGCCGACCCGCCCGGCTGCACACCCTGCTGCGTGGGACGGGGTTGCAGCGCCTCGGTGGCGACAATATAATTCACCTGCATCACTAAGGTGGGCAGTTCAGTGTCTACCACCCCGCCCGCTCCGGGTGCCTGCTGTTGTGGGCCGGTGCAGCCCAATCTGAAAGGCTCATGATGTTCGACTTCGGGACCGATCCCGAGTACCAGAAGCTGCTCGACTGGGCTGAAGAGTTCGTGCGCAACGAGGTTGAACCGCTTGACCACGTCTTCCGCAACCCCTACGACCGGTCGGACGAGGCCGCGATGCGTGTCGTTCGACCGCTGCGCGAGCAGGTCAAGGCGGCTGGACTGTGGGCATGCCACCTCCCACCGGAGCTGGGAGGAGGTGGCTACGGCCAGGTGAAGCTCGCGCTGCTGAACGAGATCCTCGGCCAGTCCAACTGGGCGCCGACGGTATTCGGCTGCCAGGCACCGGACTCCGGGAACGCGGAGATCCTCGCGCACTACGGCACCGCGGAGCAGAAGGAGAAATATCTGCGGCCGCTCCTGGACGGCGACATCGTATCCTGCTACTCGATGACGGAGCCTCACGCCGGCGCCGACCCCCGGCTGTTCACCTTCCGTGCTGAACGCGACGGGGACGAGTGGGTGCTCAACGGCGAGAAATGGTTCGCATCCAACACCCGCTTCGCCGAGTTCACCATCGTCATGGCGGTGATGAACCCGGACGTCCCGATCCACCGCGGCGCGTCGATGTTCCTCGTGCCCGCGGGCACGCAGGGCGTCGAGATCGTTCGCGATGTCGGCGTCTACGGCGAGGACCCGTCGATCGCCTCCCACGCGTACGTCCGCTACACCGACGCGCGACTGCCCGCGACCGCGTTGCTCGGCGAGGCCGGGCAGGCATTCGAGGTGGCCCAGGTCCGCCTCGGCGGTGGCCGCATCCACCACGCCATGCGGACCCTCGGCTACGCACGCCGCGCCTTCGACCTGATGTGCGAGCGCGCGCTCTCGCGGCACGTCTCGACCGGTCTGCTCGCCGACCTGGCGACCACCAAGGAGCGCATCGCGCAGAGCTGGATCGAGATCGAGCAGTTCCGGCTGCTGGTCCTGCGCACCGCGTGGCTGATCGACCAGCACAACGACTACAAGCAGGTTCGCGGGGACATCGCCGCGGTCAAGGCCGCGATGCCGGTCGTGCTGCGCAACGTCGTCCAGCGCAGCCTGCACCTGCACGGCTCCCTGGGCGTCACGCCGGAGCTCCCACTGGCAGAGTTGCTCGTCAGCTCCGAGTGGCTGGCACTGGTCGACGGGCCCACCGAGGTACACGAGGCCACCCTGAGCAAGCAGATCCTCAAGAACTACAGCCCCGCGCCCGACCTGTTTCCGAGCGGGCACCTTCCCCGACTGCGCGAGGCCGCGCGGTCGAAGTACCCCCAGGGGGCGTGATGTCCGCGGACCCGTTCGACCTGACCGGCAAGGTCGCGGTCGTCACCGGTGGCAGTCGCGGTCTCGGCCAGGAGATCTGCCAGATCTACGCCCAGCACGGCGCGACGGTCGTCGTGGTCAGCCGCAAAGCGGACGCGTGCGTCGACGTGGCGGAACAGATCAGCGCCGAAACCGGCACGAAGGCGGTCGGCCTGGGCTGCAACGTCAGTGACTGGTCGGCCTGCACGGCGCTGGTGGACGAAGTCCACGAGCGTCTCGGCACGATCGACGTGCTGGTCAACAACGCGGGCTTGTCGCCGCTGTACCCTTCGCTGGCGGAGGTCACCGAGCAGCTCTTCGACAAGGTCATCGGCGTGAATCTCAAAGGTCCTTTCCGGCTCGCCGCGCTGGTCGGGACGCGGATGGCGGAAACCGCAGGCGGTTCGATCATCAACGTGAGTTCGGTCGGCTCCGTCTCGCCGTCGCCGGATGAACTGCCCTACGCGGCCGCGAAGGCCGGGCTCAACTTGCTGGGCGGCGCGATGTCGCGCGCCTTCGGCCCGCGAGTCCGGGTGAACACGATCATGCCGGGGGCGTTCCTCACGGACGTTTCGAAGGCCTGGGACCTGGAAGCGTTCACGAAGTGGGCCGCACGGGACATCCCGGCCGGGCGCGGCGGTGCCCCGTCAGAGATCGCCGGGGCGGCGCTCTACCTGGCGAGCGACGCGGCGTCTTACACCGCGGGCGCCACGATCACCGTCGACGGCGGCCTTTCCTCGTCGCGGGGCTGAGCGCGGTCTCCGCCGGCACGGGTTCAATCCTCGGTGACCAGCGGGTTGACGGGCCCGGCGTAGGCGATGTCGGGTCGGTGGTCGTCCCGGGTGGCGAGCAGGGCCCGCGTGGTGGCGCTGACCGGCGAGCTGAGGATCGCCACGACGATATCCGTGGTCGCACTCGCGACGAGGTCCACGTCGGGCTCCCCGTCGGCCGCCGCACGCCGGGCGATCTCCGTGGCGACGTAGAGCACCGCGGCATAGCGGCGGTGCAGCCGCCGCTGCTCCGACCCGAGCAACGGGTCGCCAAGCCTGCGCCAGCGTTCGAGGCTGTCTTCGGACACTTCGTCCCGCGAACGCCACCACAGCGGTCGCGGGCGATTCATGAGGTCGGCAAAGATGCGGACGAAGTAGCGGCCGCCGCCGTCGTCGGCCAGGCACGCCGCCAAGGGCTGGACGAGGGCGGCCGCGTACCGACCGACGTCGCTGCCGCCGTGCGCGATGAAGTCGTCGAGCATCGGTTGACGACGCTCCCCCACCCTGGCCTGATGCTTGGCGACGATCGCCCTCAGCAGACCGTCGCGATCCCCGAAGTGGTGTTGTAGCGCGACGACATTGCGCGCGCCGGATGCCCGGCTGATCTCCCGCAGGCTGACGTTGTCGATCCCCTGCACGGCGAACAGCCGCTCACCCGCGGAGACCAGGCGGGTGCGCGCAGGGTCGGGTGATCGTGGCATGGTGCATCCTCCCGCCGCCCTCGCCTGTCGCCACACAATGATAAGGGGTCAGATGGAGCGGCCCGCATTCTCCCAGTAGGGCGCCCGCAGGCGGCGCTTGAAGATCTTCCCGGAATCCTCGCGAGGAAGGGCGTCGGAGAACTCCACCCGCCGGGGGACCTTGTAGCCAGCCACCCGCTGGTGCACATACGCCTGCACCTCCTCCGCGGTCAGCGTCGCCCCGGAGACCGGCTGGACCACCGCGCACACCGACTCGCCGTACTCCTCGGACGGGATACCGAAGACGGCGCAGTCGGCGACCCCGGGCATGTCCGCCAGCACCGACTCGATCTCGGCGGGATAGATGTTCACCCCACCCGAGATGATCATGTCGATGAGCCGGTCGCTGATGTAGAGGAAGCCGTCCTCGTCGAGGTAGCCGACGTCACCCGGCGCTACCAAGCGGCCGCGCGCCACCGACTCCCGCTTGGCCTCGTCGTTGTGATAGGTGAAGTCGCCGATGCCGTGCATCCGGATCGCGACCTCGCCGACCTCACCGGGCCCAAGCGGCTCTCCTGACGGATCCAGGATGCGCACCTCGGCGCCCTTGATCGCCTTGCCGACCGTCCCCGGGTGGCTCAGCCATTCCTCGCTGGTACAGAACGTGACGTTGCCCGTTTCGGTCGTGCCGTAATACTCGTGGATGACCGGTCCCCACCAGTCGATCATCGCCCGCTTGACGTCAGGTGGACAGGGCGCGGCGGCGTGCCCGACGAACCGCAGCGACGACAGGTCGTACTTCTGCCGCACGCTATCGGGAAGCTTCAGCAGGCGGCTGAACATGATCGGGACCATGTTCAAGTTCGTGATGCGTTCGCGCTCGATCAACTGGAGGAGCTTCTCGGCGTCGAACCGGGGCATGATCACCACGCTGGCGCCTGCGCGAAGGGAGAACACCGCGTGGCCGTTCGGGGCGCCGTGGTACAGCGGCCCGACGACGGCGGTCGTGATCTTCCCAGGGGCGTCGAAGATGCGGAGGCCGTAGTCGATCGCCACCATATCGCCGAAGATGGCTTGCTCTTGCGGGGTGAAGGCGCGGCGGCGCACGCCCTTCGGGCGCCCGGTCGTGCCGGAGGTGTACAGCACCGCCATCGGCATTTCGGCCGACGCCGCGGTGCGTGGCCCGAAGCCGTCGAGCCAGGTCGTCCAGTTCGCCTGTCCTTCCGGCACCTCGCCGACCGCACGGTCGAGATCGTAGGCGGCCAGGAGATCGGGAGACGTCGGAACAACGAGGACCTCGACCGAGTCCGGAACGCCCGCCTTCATCCGGTCGAACAGGTCCGCGTGGATGACCAGGACCGAAGCGCCGGAGTCCTCGAGGATGTAGCGGACCTCGTCCGCCGACATGTGCCAGTTCAGCGGGATCGCGTACGCACCAAGGGCGCCCGCTCCCAGACTGACCTCGTAGAACTCGACATCGTTGCGCAGGCAGAACGCCACGCCCGAACCCGGCCCCACACCGAGGGCCGCGAACCCGCTCGCGGCCCGCGCGACCCGGTCCTTCAACAGTTCCACCGGGACTCGACGGCTCCCGGAAACGACAGTCGCCACGGCACGCTCCTTTGCACGGCTACCGGAGCCGACCCGGCCAGCGGCACCATTATAGTAATGCATTTGACTCACCACGCAAGGCTGCGCACGTCCGGACTGCGCGCGTCGTGCGCCGCGGCCGGCGCCACGATCACCAGGTGGCGGCGTCCGCGGTCATGAACGTCTTGGCACGCCGCAAAAGGTTCTGGGCGTGCTGATGCATCATGTCGCCGAGCCGCGCGTCTGCCCGGCCCGCGCAAGCGCGGGCGTAGGTCCCCTCGAGGACGATGCCGAGCTTGAAGCACGCCAACGCGGCATACCAGGGCACGACGTCACCATCCGCCCCCGTCAGGTCGAGGTATCGCCGGACGATCTCGGCGCGTCCCGGCAACCCGCCCTGCTTGCCGATTCGGCCGGTCATGGATGCGTCGTCCCCGTCCGGCCAGGTGGCGACGAGCCAGCCCAGGTCCAGCAGCGGCTCGCCGATCGTCGCCATCTCCCAGTCCACGACCGCGGCGACCTGCGTCGAGTCACGGCGGAACATGAGGTTGGCCAGGTGGTAGTCGCCGTGCATGATGCCGGGCCGTCCCGCAGCCGGCCGATGCTCGGTAAGCCAGCGCGCCACGTCGTCGACCCCCGGCAGGTCCGGTCCCGGGTAGCCGGAGCTGTGCCGGTAGGACTCCAATTCCTTGAGCCAGCGGGGCACTTGGCGCTCCAGGAAGGTCTCGGGGTTGCCCAGCCCGCCGAGCCCGAGCGCCTCGTAGTCGAGACGTCCCAGCTCGGTGAGTGTGTCCACCGCCGCCATCCCCATCGCGCGGACCCGGCCGTCAGCGGTGTGCGCCGGCGTCAGTTCGACGGTGGGATTCACCCCGTCCACTCGCTCCATCACGTAGAAGACCGGGCCACCGAGGACGGTCTCGTCCGCACAGGAAGCCACGATCGTTGGAACCGGGACGGCCGTGTCCGCCAGCGCGTCGACGAACTTCACCTCTCGGCTGATGGCCGGGTTGCTCGTGGGGCGCGGGTGACGGGGCGGGAGCCGAAGGACGTACTCCCGGTCCCCGCGATGGAAGCTCAGCAGCCGGTTCTGGCTGCCACCGCCGAGCAGCCGGCCCGCGGTAATCGGACCGGCGCCGAGGCCCCGGTCGTCCATCCACGGACCCAACGCCTGCAAATCGACACCATGCTCGTCACTCATACGGGCACGCCTCTCACGCTCATGCGGGGTACGCAGCGGCGGGCCGCCGGGGCGCGTGACTCCGAACGGGACCGGAGGGCGTCGTCGACATCTGACCTCTTCCTGGCCACCGTCGAGCAGGGCGAGACGCAACAACCGGCGGACCCCACGTGGTAATGCAACTGCCTTGGAACAGTACTACAAAACCGTAGTCCACGTTCTTGGCGACGAACACCTGGACCTGCGCGGTCATCCGGGCCTCAAGGCGGGGTGAGACCGCTCTGGCTGCCCCAGAGTTCCGTTTGGGCGCTGGTATCGAAAGAGCCAGTTCGTGCTAGGGACCGGTCCGGGCTCGACGACGAGATCGAAAAGCTGCTCGCGGCCCCCGCCGAGGTTGCCGCGCCAGTGCTCTGACCGGCCCGATTCCGGGGACCCTGGGTGACCGAGCCGCCGACCACTAACCTGACCGGGTGACGTATGCCAGATCGGGCGAGACGACGCAGGTTCAGCAGGATGCCGACAGCCTCCTCGCGGGCCGCTACCGGCTGCAGAGCCGGCTGGGCGCGGGTGCGATGGGCGTGGTGTGGCTGGCACTCGATGAGCGGCTGCAACGGCTGGTGGCGGTCAAGCAGCTCTGGCCGGGCCCCGCGGACAGCGAGGAGTCCCGGCAGCGCGTGATGCGGGAGGGGCGCATCGCGGCGCGGCTGCGGCACCCGCACGTCATCACGGTGCACGACGTGGCCGAGCACAACGGCCAGCCCGCGCTGGTCATGGAGTACCTGCCCTCGCGCAGCCTGGCGGCGATCCTCGCGGAGCGCGACACGCTGCGGCCGGCACGGGTCGCGCGGATCGGCGCGCAGGCCGCGGCGGCGCTGGCCGCGGCGCACGCGGCCGGGATCGTGCACCGAGACGTGAAGCCGGGCAACCTGCTGGTCGGCGACGACGGTGTCGCGAAGATCGCGGACTTCGGCATCTCCCACGCCAGCGGCGACATCTCGGTCACGCGGGAGGGCGTCGTCGCCGGCACGCCCGCCTACCTGGCGCCGGAGGTCGCGCAGGGCGAGCAGCCCTCGCCGGATTCCGACATCTACTCGCTCGGCTCGACCCTGTACGCCGCCGTCGAGGGCACCCCGCCGTTCGGCGGGGAGGCCGACAACAGCATCGCGCTGCTGCACCGCGTCGCGGCCGCCGACTTCCCCGAACCGGAGCAGGCAGGCCCGCTGACACCGGTGCTGCTGGCGATGCTGCGTCCCGACCCCGCCGACCGGCCGACGGCGGCGCAGGTCGCCGCGGCACTCGAGTCGGTGGCCGAGGGCCAGGCGCTCGCCCCGGACGCGCTCAGCCCCGGCGGCGGCCGCACCCAGCCCGTGCTGTCACCCGGCTCCCCCACCGTGCCCGTGAAGCCGGTCCCACGGGCCGCGGGTACCCGGCTCGACACGCCACTGCCCGAGCCCGCCGCGGCACCGGCGGAGTCCGCGCCGGCCGCTGCGAAGCGGTGGCACCGGTTCGTGCTGCCCGCGGCCGGGATTCTCGTCGCGATCCTTGCCGTGGTGACGATGTTCATCGTGCTGACGGCGTCGCCGCGGTCCGGTTCGTCGAACTCCACGACCGCGCCGGGAGCAGCGCTCAGCGAGAGCGCGCTGACCGACGCGGTGTCCGGCTACTATGCGCTGCTGCCGGGTCAGTCACCGAGCGCGTGGACGCGGCTCGGGCCGGGTCTGCAGTCCCAAGGCCAGGATTCCTACCAGGCGTACTGGTCGACGGTCGCGCACTTGACGGTCACCTCGTCGCCGCAGATGACGGCCGCGAACACGGTGACGGTCGGGATCGCGCTCACGCTCAAGGACGGCAGTTCGGTCACCGAGACCCACCGGCTGACGCTCATCTCGTCCTCGCCCAGCCCGCTGATCAACAGCGACACCGTGGTGACGAGCCAGACCAGCGCCGCTCCGCCGCCGCCGCCGTCCTCGGTGCTGCCGACCACCGAGGCGCAACAGCAGCCGCCGCAGGACACGACCACCCCGCAGCAGGGCGGTCACACCAGGCCCGGCCGCGGCCACGGTCACGGCGGGGACCAGGGCTGAGCGGCGGGCGTTACCGCCCCTGCGGCTCCTCGACCAGCGCGGCGCGCAGTGCGGCGAGCTCGTCCTCGGTGGCGCCGTGGGCGAGGAGGAACCCGGGCACGTCGCCGTAGCCGGCGGTGATCCGCTCCAGCGTGGTCAAGATCAGCTCGGGCGGGCACACGATGGTGTGGTTGCGGGCAAAGCGCTGGGGCACGCCCAGACTCGTCATCCGGACCCTGAGGTCGGCGAGGAACTCCTCGCCGAGGTACTGCGACGTCAGCGCGTAGTCCTCGGCGATCACCTCGGGTGCGACCCCGGCGATGGACAGCGCGAGCGCCACCACCACGCCGGTGCGGTCCTTGCCCGCGCTGCAGTGCACGATCGCGGGCAGCGCGCCGGGCCGCGCCAGCTCGCGGACGGCGGCGGTCAGCCCGCCACCGAAATCCTCCACCATGTGCTGGTAGATCCGCTCCAGCGGCAGCTGACCGCCGACCGGGATGCGGCTGTCGAAGACCGGCAGCCAGCGCGATTCCGGCATCGGACCGGGGAACGCGTCCGGTGCGGCGTCCCGTTCGGCGGCCTCGCGGAGGTCGATGACGGTGCGCACGCCGAGGTCCGCGAAGGCCGCGAGCCCGATCTCGTCGAGCCGGTGCAATGCGTCGGCGCGGAGCAGCGTGCCCCAGCGCGTGGTGCCACCGGACGCGGTCGGGTAGCCGCCGATGTCGCGGACGTTGTGGGTGCCGGGAAGGGAGAGATGCCGTTGCGGGGTTGCCGTTGTGCTCACGATTCTCCTTGGGGGACCACGACCAGTCTCAACCAACCAGGTGAACAAGAGGTGGCCGCCGCGCGACCCGCGGCCGGGGCCCGATGTGACGTCGGCGACCGCCGGCCTCCGTACGGCCTGTGTTTGAATCGGGCGAAGCCCGGAGAACCCCGGCGTGCGATGAGGAGCCAGATGTCACAGTCCGTCGAATCGGCACCGTCGAGCGCGCCCGGGCTGCTGCCTCTGCTGGACGCGCTGGATCTGGAGCAGATCGAACTCGACATCTTCCGCAGCCGCCGCGCCACCCGGCCGGGGCAGCGGCTGTTCGGCGGCGAGGTCTGCGCGCAGGCCCTGGTCGCGGCCGAGCGCACGACGTCCCCACAGACCCGCCCGCACTCACTGCACGCGTACTTCCTGCGCCCCGGCGACACCGGCTCTGCCGTCGTGTTCCGGGTGGACCGCCTGCAGGAGGGTCGCAATTTCAAGCGCCGCCGCGTCACCGCGATCCAGCACGGCGTGCCGATCCTGTGCCTGGAGTCCTCGTTCACCACCGACCGCTCCGGCACCACCCACCAGGTCGAGACGCCGGCGCGGCCGGCGCCCGAGGAGTGCGTGCCGCTGCGCTTCCACCACCCGCCCGCCTGGCAGGTGCAGCCCAGCGAGGTGTTCGAGCTGCGTTCCGCGATGGCCGAGGATCCGCGCGACGACCAGCGGAACCGGTACCCGTTCGACGTCTGGTTCCGCCCCATGGGCAGCCCTGACGGGCGCGTCAGCCCCGAGGTGATCATCACGTACTTCAGCGACCTCGGGCTCGTCTCGGCGCTGCGACAGCCGCAACCGCACGTCCGCGTGAAGGGGCTGACCTCGCTGGATCACGTCCTGTGGTTCCACAACGAGGTCCGGCTCGACGACTGGCTGCTCTACGCCAAGACCACCCCCGCCGTCAGCGACCTGCGTGGCCTCGCTCAGGGCCGCATCTTCCACCGCGACGGCACATTGATCGCGAGCGTGGCCCAGGAGGGCCTGCTCGGTGGCAAAAAGGAGGACTGAGGTGGCCGGACCACTGACCGGGGTACGTGTCGTGGAACTGGCGGGCATCGGGCCAGGGCCGCACGCGGCGATGGTGCTCGCCGACCTCGGCGCGGACGTGGTGCGCGTGGAGCGCCCGGCGAAGGGCTTCGACCAGACCGGGGCGAGCGGCGACTACCTGCTCCGCAACCGGCGTTCGGTCGCCGCGGACCTCAAGACCGACGAGGGCCGCGAGCTGGTGCTGCGCCTGGTCGCGAAGGCCGACGTGCTGCTCGAAGGCTTCCGGCCGGGCGTCGCCGAGCGCCTGGGCGTCGGCCCCGCCCAGTGCCACGAGATCAACCCGCGACTGGTGTACGGGCGGATGACCGGGTGGGGCCAGGACGGCCCGATGGCACCGCGCGCCGGGCACGACCTCAACTACATCTCGCTCACCGGCGCGCTGCACGCGATCGGCCGCGCGGGCGAGCGTCCCGTGCCGCCGCTGAACCTCGTCGGCGACTTCGGTGGCGGGTCGATGTTCCTCGTCGCAGGGGTGCTGGCCGGGCTCGTCGAGCGCGGGCAGTCCGGCAAGGGCCAGGTCGTCGACGCCGCGATGGTGGACGGCGCGAGCGTGTTGCTGCAGATGATGTGGGCGTTGCGCGGGGCGGGTGCATGGACCGACGAGCGGGACGCGAACCTGCTCGACGGGGCGGCCCCGTTCTACGACACCTACACCTGCGCCGACGGCCGGTGGATCGCGGTCGGCTGCCTCGAGCCCCAGTTCTACGCGCTGCTCCTCCAGGGGCTCGGGATCGACGGCGAGGACCTGCCCGGGCAGGACGACCGCTCCGGCTGGCCGCGGCTGCGCGCCCGGTTCACCGAAGTCATCGTGTCCAAGACGCGCGACGAGTGGGCGGAGATCTTCGCCGGTGTCGACGCGTGCGTGACGCCCGTGCTGTCGTTCGACGAGGTCACGGCGCACCCGCAGATGGCGGCGCGCGAATCGGTCATCTCCGTCGACGGGGTGCCGCAGGCCGCGCCGGCACCGCGGTTCTCGCGCACCCAGCCCGGCAAGCCGCGCCCGCCGCGCCCGACCGGTGCCGACACCGACACGGTCGTCGAGGAGTGGGGCGCCTGACTCACGGGCCAGGCCGTGCGGCTGCACGGTCCTGGTGATCTCGTGGGGTTTCGCCCAGCGTAGGTAGCGGATGCGCACGGTGGACTGGTGCGAGGTGGCCTCTGCGAGCGAGGACAGGTGTGGCGTTCCGTCGGCGGTAAGTCCGGTCAGCCGGGTCTGGTAGCCCTCGAGCAACCGGTGGCCGCCCTCGTGCCCCGGTTCGCCGTACGCCGGAACAACCGCCCTGGGCACCGCGCGATGCGCGCTGCGCCTGACCGTCGAGGACAGCCTCGGTGTCGCGCGGCATTCGGCGGCACAATGGTCTGAGGCGGGAATCGAATCGCACTGCGGGTTGTTTTCCGTGGAAGATGTTGAGCGTCGAACAACATGAGGAGAGCACGATGCCTGCCATCACCGCGGACACCCTGACCCTGCCGCGCGTCGCCGAACCCGACCCCACCGCCGTCCCGGAGCGCCCGGTGCGTGCCGTGAGCACCGCGCCGACCGGCTACGAGGGCGAGGGCTTCCCCGTCCGCCGCGCATTCGCCGGGATCTCCTCGGCCGTGCTCGACCCATTCGTCCACATGGACCAGATGGGCGAGGTCGAGTACGCGCCGGGCGAGCCGAAAGGCACGCCGTGGCACCCGCACCGCGGGTTCGAGACCGTGACCTACATCCTCGACGGCGTGTTCGAGCACTCGGACTCGCAGGGCGGCGGCGGTGTCATCACCAACGGCGACACGCAGTGGATGACCGCGGGCGCCGGGATCCTGCACATCGAGAAGCCACCGGAGGAGCTGGTCGTGTCCGGCGGCCTTTTCCACGGCGTGCAGCTGTGGGTCAACCTGCCGCGGGCCAGCAAGTTCACGCCGCCGCGGTACCAGGACATCCGGGCGACCCAGGCGAAGCTGCTGTCCTCGGCCGACGGCGGTGCGCTGCTGCGCGTGATCGCCGGCGACGTCGACGGGCACGAGGGCCCGGGCTCGACGTACACGCCGATCACCATGATCCACGCGACGGTGAGCCCGGGCGCACGGCTGCGCGTGCCGTGGCGCACGGACTTCAACGCGCTCGGCTACGTGCTGGCGGGCAACGGCACGGTGGGCGCGGACGAACGGCCGATCCACAAAGGACAGTTGGCGGTCTTCGGCGAGGGCGGTGCGCTGACGTTCGGCGCGGTCACCGGGCAGCCTGTCGCGGAGCCCAACCTCGAGGTGCTGCTGCTCGGTGGCCTGCCGATCCGCGAGCCGGTCGTGCAGTACGGCCCGTTCGTGATGAACACGCGCGAGGAGGTCGCGCAGGCGTTCGAGGACTACCAAGCCGGTCGGCTCGGCGTCATCCCGGCCGACCGGCTACCGCACACCAGCTGAGAGCAGGCCGTGCGCGACGATGTCGGTCGGCGTGCGGACACCTACGTCAGCGAAGACCAGCCCGAAGCGGCCGCGCAGCTGCTAGCCCAGCCATTCCACGAAGAAGGGGCGTAGCGAGGTGCCGGCGTAGGTTTCGGCGTGGGCGATGAACTCCGCCGTGGTGACCGTGCCGTGCGCGTGGGACTCGGCCCAGGATCGCAGCAGCGGGAAGAACTTCTCGTCACCGATGACGTCCCGCAGGGCATGCAGCGTCAGCGCGCCGCGCTTGTAGACGCGCTGGTCGAACAGGCCCGCCTCGCCGGGGTCGCCGATCGCCAGCGCGCCCTTGGCGAGGCGCCCGGTCCACGCTTGGGCGAGCTCGGCAACGCCCGGCCCGCCGGAAGCCTGCGACCACAGCCATTCGGCGTAGGTCGCGAAGCCCTCGTTGAGCCAGATGTGCTGCCACTGCGCGATGGTGAGGCTGTTACCGAACCACTGGTGCGCCAGCTCGTGCGCGACCAACCGCTCGCAGCCGCGCCGGCCGTCGACGTGGTTGGCCCCGAAGATCGCCATGCCCTGCGCCTCGATCGGGTCGTCCAGCGGGTCGTCGGTGATCACCACGACGTACTCGCCGAACGGGTAGGGCCCGAACAGCTGCTGGAACCAGTCCATCATCTCGGGCTGGCGCGCGAAGTCGCGCGCGGCCGGGTCGCGCAGCCGGCGCGGCACCGCGATCCGTTGCCGTACCGGGCTTTCCAGTGCCAGCGCGTCGTACCGTCCGATTTGGACGCTCATCAGGTAGGTCGCGGTCGGCTCGCGCCGCTCAAAGACCCAGGTGGTCGAGCCTGCCGACGCTCGTCGCGACGTCAGATCCCCGGTCACCAGCACCGTGTACGCCGAGGCCGTGGTGACGGTGATCGTGTAGGACGCCTTGTCGCCGGGCCGGTCGTTGCACGGGAACCACGACGGCGCGCCGTTCGGCTGACTGGCGACGAGCGCGCCGTCGGTCAGCTCGTCCCACCCGATGTCGCCCCACCGGCCGGAAACCGGCCGCGGGTTGCCCGAATACCGGACCTCGACGGTGAACCGCGCGCCTTCGGCGAGCGCGCGCTCGGGCTTGACGGTGAGCCGGTGGCCCCGGCGGGTGAACTTGGCGGCGCGGCCGTCCACCCGCACCGCGCCGACCTTGAACCCGGCCAGGTCCAGCGTGAACCGGGACAGGGCAGTCAGCGCGACGGCGGTGATCCGCGCGTGCGCGGCCAGCCGGTTGGGTCCGATCTTGTAGTCGAGGCGCAGGTCGTAGTGCTCGGCGTGGTAACTCTCGTCACCGTGGCCGGGAAGGTAGCTCAAGCCCATTGCGTCAGGACTGCCCCCAGGCCGCGATCGGGTTGCCCAGCCAGCGCGAGTCCGCGGGCACGGCGTCGCCCCGGGTCACCAGCGAACCCGGGCCCACCGTCGTGCGCGCGCCGATCCGGGCGCCGGGCAGGACGATGCCGTGCGGGCCGAGTGTCGCGCCGCCGGCCAGCGTCACCTCGCTCATGCTCATGATCCGATCATGGAACAGGTGGGTCTGCACGACGCACCCGCGGTTGATCGTCGCGCCGTCGCCGAGCAGCACCAGGTCGGCCTCGGGCAGCCAGTACGTCTCGAGCCACACGCCGCGCCCGATCCGCGCACCCATCGTGCGCAGCCACGCCGGCAGCAGCGGCGTGCCGCCGAGCGACCCGATCAGCCACGGCACCGCGAGGGTCTCGACGAACGTGTCTGCCAGCTCGTTGCGCCACACGAACGAGCTCCACAGTGGATGGTCGACGACGCGGAACCGGCCCACCAGCAGCCATTTCATGGCGGTCGCGAGCGCGGCGGCGACCACCCCCGCGGCCAGCAGCAGCCCGCCGGAGACCAGTGCCGCGATCCACAGCCCGGCCGCCTGCCACAGCGCCAGCACCGCGGCGAGCACCAGCACGGCCAGCACCGCGCCGCACATCACCGGCACGATCCGGCACAGCTCGACCGCGGCCCGCGCGACCTTGAGCCGCGTCGGCGGCCGGTAGGTGCGGCTCGCGTCGCCCTCTTCCACCGCACGGCGCAACGGCATCGGCGGCATACCCAGGTATGACGAACCCTTCTTCGCCTTGCGCGGCGTGGACGACAGCACCCCGACCAGCCCGCGTTTCGGCACCGCCCGGCCGGGCGCCGTCATGCCCGAGTTGCCGAGGAACGCCTGCTTGCCCACGCGCGCCGGGGCGACGTGCAGCCAGCCGTGCCCGAGCTCGTAGGTGGCGACCATCGTGTCGTCGGCGAGGAACGCGCCATCGTCGACTTTGGTCATCTTGGGCACCGCGAGCACAGTGGACGCCTCCACGTCGCGTCCGATCCTGGCCCCGAGCATCCGCAGCCAGACCGGCGTGAACAGGCTGGCGTACAAGGGAAAGAGCGCGGTGCGCGCCGTGTCCATCAGCCGTTCGGTCACCCAGACCTGCCACGCGAGCCTGCCGTGCACCGGGTGGAAGCCCTCGCGCATGCCGAGGCCGCACCCGCGCACGCCGACGAGGATCAGCAGCGCGTAGGTCACGAAGTACGCGACGGCCGCGACCGGGGCGGCGAGCAGAGCGCGAGACAGCGACGGCGCGCTGGAGACCGCGAACCCGACCAGGGCGAGCGCGGGCAGCGCCGCGACGGCGGGCAGCAGCCCGAGCAGCTGCGAGGTCGCCGCGTAGGCGAACTTCCAGAACCGCGACCGGCGGGGGTTGCTCGAGGGCCAGCGCAGCGCGCCCGCGTTGTCACGCGCGGCGGGCGAACCGGCCCAGCGCTGCCCGGCGGGCACCGCGGCGAGCACCGTCGATCCGGCCGCGATCTCCGCACCCTTGCCGATCCGCGCGCCCGGGAACAGCGTGCTGCGGGCACCGACACGGGCACCGGCGCCGATCCGGATCTTGCCGACGTGCACCAGGTCGCCGTCGACCCAGTGGCCCGACAGGTCCACCTCGGGCTCGATCGCGGCTCCGCGGCCGAGCTTGAGCATCCCGGTGACGGGCGGCGGGGCATGCAGGTCCGCGTCCTTGCCGACCTTCGCACCGAGCGCCCGCGCGTAGTGCGTCATCCACGCGGCACCGGATACCCCGGTGACACCGCTCGAGTCCGCGAGCTTCTCCGCGGCCCACAGTCGCAAGTGGACGGAGCCGCCGCGCGGGTAGCTGCCCGGCCGCACGCGCCGCAGCAGCAGCCGCGCGCCGCCCGCGGCGATCGCGATCCGGCCGGCCGGACTGAACAGCACCAGCCACGCCAGACCCAGCCACCACCAGGACACGGCGGGCGCCCATGCGATGCCGGCAACCGAGCCGGCCGTGCTCAGCGCGGCGAGGATCGTGGTCCAGCGCAGCCCGACCAGGGTGAACAGCGGCAGCATCAGCACGGTCTGCAGCACGCCGGCCCGGCACGGCGTCGGCACGATGTCTCGACGCGCCGTGTCCGCCGCGTCGAGACCGTCGAGCAGCGACGCCAGCGCGCCGAGCGTCGGGTGCTGGTAGATGTCGCTGACCGACACCTGGGGGTGGCGCGCCCGGATGCGGGCGATCAGCTGGGCGGCGGTCAGGCTGCCGCCGCCGTGGGTGAAGAAGTCGGCGCGGGCGTCGGCCGGTGCGACGCCGAGGATCTCGGTCCAGCATTCGGCGAGCCACGTCTCCGTGGCCGACAGCCCCTCGGAGTCCACTGTGGACAGGGGCCACGGCAGGGCGGCCCGGTCCACCTTGCCGGACGTGCGGGTCGGCAGGTCGTCGATCACCGCCAGCAGCGGGACCAGCGCCGCGGGCAGGCGGTCGCGCAGCAGCGCCGACGCCGCGTCGATGTCGAAGCCGCCCGTGGTGGGCACCACGTACCCGACCAGGACCTGGTTGCCCGCACCGGTTTCGCGCACCGCGGCGGCGGCACCGGCGATGCCGGGAAGCGCTTGCAGCGCAGCGTCGACCTCGCCCAGCTCGATCCGGCGGCCGCCGAGTTTGACTTGCTCGTCGGCGCGGCCGAGGAACACCAGTCCTTCGGCTTCCGCACGGACCAGGTCACCGCTGCGGTAGGCCCGCTGCCAGCCCAGAGCGGGCAACGGCGCGAACTTCTCGGCGTCCTTGGCGGAATCGAGGTAGCGCGCGAGACCGGCGCCGCCGATCACCAGCTGGCCGGTCTCCCCCATCGCAACCGGCTCGCCCGCGTCGTCCACCACGGCGAGCTGCCAGCCCAGCAGCGGCAGTCCGATCCGGACCGGGCCCTCGCCGGTCAGCGGCGCGGCACACGCGACGACGGTCGCCTCCGTGGGGCCATAGGTGTTCCACACCTCGCGCCCCTCGACGGCGACGCGCTCGGCCAGTTCGGGCGGGCATGCCTCGCCGCCGAAGATGAGCAGCCGCACCTCTTCCAGCGCGTCGGCGGGCCACAGCGCGGCCAGTGTCGGCACCGTCGAGACGACCGTGATGCGCTGCGCCACCAGCCACGGGCCGAGGTCCACGCCGGTCCGCACCAGCGCGCGCGGCGCGGGCACCAGGCAGGCGCCGTGCCGCCACGCCAGCCACATCTCCTCACACGAGGCGTCGAACGCGACCGACAGACCGGCCAGCACGCGGTCCCGGGGCCCGATCGGCTCGTCGCGCACAAACAGCTCGGCCTCGGCGTCGACGAACGCGGCGGCCGAGGCGTGGCTGACCGCGACGCCCTTCGGCTTGCCGGTCGACCCGGAGGTGAAGATGATCCACGCGTCGTCGTGGGGGCCCCCGACGCCGGGCTGCCCGATCGGCGCCTCACGCCGGGACAGCGCACCCCCGTCGCCGAGGACCGCGCACACCCCGGCCTCGCCGAACACCAGGTCGGCCCGCTCGTCCGGGTCGTCGGCGTCGACCGGCACGTAGGCCGCGCCCGCGGCCAGCACACCGAGAATCGCGACGTACAGCTCGGCCGTGCCGGACGAGATCCGCACCCCGACGCGGTCACCGACGCCGACACCCGCGACGGCGAGCCGGTCACGCAGGGCACCGACCTCCTCGGCGAGCTTGCGGTAGGTGAGCACCCGGCTACCGTCATCGATGGCAGGCGCGCCCGGATACCGCTCGACGGTCTCGGCGAACACGTCGAGCAGCGTGCGTTCACTCGCGGCGAGCCCGGTCCAGAACAGCGCGCGCGGCCGGGCATCGACCGTCGCGGGCGCCACTAGCGCGGGGGCAGACATCAACCCTTCACTCACCTTCCGAAGCCAAGGGGGGCCGGCTCTGGACGGTGAGGGGCCCGGTGCGGCCACTCAGCTTACCGGAAGGTGAACGAACTATTGCGATCAGGTCACTTCACCTTCTTGCCCTTGGGCCTCTTCTCCCGCACCCGGACGTTGATCCGCACCGGGCTGCCCTTGAACCCGAAGCGCTCCCGGAACTTCCGCTCGACGAAACGGCGGTACCCCGACTCCAGGAATCCCGTGGTGAACAGCACCAGCGTCGGCGGCCGGATCGCGGCCTGCGTCGCAAACAGCACCTTCGGCTGCTTGCCGCTCCGCACGGGCGGGGGCGTGGCCGCGACCAGCTCCGACAGCCAGCCGTTGAGCTGCCCCGTCGACACGCGCGTGTCCCATGACTCGAGCGCGGTCCGCAGCGCCGGAGCGAGCTTGCGCACCGAGCGGCCAGTGAGTGCGGAGATGTTGACCCGCTCGGCCCACGGCACACGCACCAGCCCGCGGTCCAGTTCCTTCTCCAGCTGGTACCGGCGATCCTCGTCGACCAGGTCCCACTTGTTGAACGCCAGCACGCACGCGCGGCCCGCCTCGACCACCATCGTCAGCACCCGAAGGTCCTGTTCGGACAGTGGTTCGCTCGCGTCCAGCAGCACGATCACGACCTCGGACGCATCGATCGCGGCCTTGGTGCGCAGCGAGGCATAGTACTCGGTGCCGGTCGAGGTGTTCACCCGCTTGCGCAGGCCCGCGGTGTCCACGAACCGCCACGTCTGGCCGTCCAGCTCGACCAGGGAGTCCACCGGGTCGACCGTGGTGCCCGCAACGGAGTCGACCACGGAGCGCTGCTCCCCGGTCAGCTTGTTGAGCAGGCTGGACTTGCCCACGTTCGGCTTTCCCACCAGCGCCACCCGGCGTGGACCCGCGGCACGTACACCCTCGCGTGGCGCGTCCGGCAACGCCTCGATGATCTTGTCGAGCAGGTCGCCCGAGCTGCGGCCGTGCAGCGCGCTGACCGGCTGCGGCTCCCCGAGCCCCAGCGACCACAGCGACGCGACCTCGGCCATCAGCCGCTGGTCGTCCACCTTGTTCGCGGCGAGGATGACCGGCCGCTTCGACCGGCGCAACACCTTGGCCACCGCCTCGTCGGTCGCGGTCGCGCCGACGGAGGCGTCCACCACGAGCAGCACGGCGTCCGAAGTGGACATCGCCAGCTCCGCCTGCGCCGTGATCGCGCCCTGCAGGCCGCTCGCGCCGGGCTCCCAGCCGCCGGTGTCCACGAGCGTGAACCGGCGGCCGTTCCACAACGCGTCGTAGGCGATGCGGTCCCTGGTCACGCCCGGCACGTCCTGCACGACCGC
>DATFHB010000072.1:0-26241 GCA_035248845.1 Amycolatopsis sp.
CCTGCGCCCGAGTCGCGCGTTCCCTGCGCGCGAGTCGCGGGTTCCCTGCGCGCGAGTCGCGGGTTCCCTGCGCGCGAGTCGCGGGTTCCCTGCGCGCGAGTCGCGGGTTCCCTGCGCGCGAGTCGCGGGTTCCCTGCGCGCGAGTCGCGCGTTCCGTGCGCAAGCCGCCGACCGGAACGTGAGACTCGGCCGACCGGAACGCACGACTCGCGCGCTTGGAAACCTGGACTCGCGGGTCAGTAGACCTGGGCGTAGTCGCGTTTGGCGGATTCGAGCAGCTCGGACCACGAGTTCACCTCGGGCCGGCGCCGCAGCAGCGCTCGCCGCTCACGCTCGGTCATGCCACCCCAGATGCCGAAACCGATCCGGTTGTCCAGAGCCTCGGCCAGGCACTCCGTCCGGACCGGGCAGCCCATGCACACCAGTTTCGCGCGATTCTGGTCGGCGCCGCGTACGAACAGCTCGTCCGGGTCGGCGTCCCGGCACAAGGCGTCGGCCCGCCAGCTTCGCGGCTTGGTCTCTTCCTCCATAACCCCCAGCTCCTCACCCTCGGCTCACGCCGGTCATCCCGGTGCGGCACCTCCCCGGCGCCGTGTTCGTGAGACGTTGACGGACTGTAGGGCCACTCGGTTCCCCTCGCCAAGGTTGATCGGGAATTTGTTACCCGAAGACGTCGCATTCGCACACACGACGTGGTATCCGGCGGCCGGCAGCTCCGTCCCATTAGTCTGGCTCCCGTGCGCAAGACGGATGGACTGTTCAAGTTGCTCGGCCTGTGCCTGCTCGCGGGGATCCTCGTCGCCGGTGTGCTGTTTCCCGTCGTGGGAGCGGCCGGCGTCGTCTCGAACAAGGCGAGCGAGACGGTGGAAAGCATGTCCGCCGAACTCGCGAACGTGCCTCCGCCGCTGGTCACGACCATCACCGACTCGGCGGGCAAGCCGATCGCCACGCTGTACGACCAGTACCGCATCCCCACCCCGGGCGACAAGATCAATGACGCGATGCGGTGGGCGCTGGTGTCCGTTGAGGACCGCCGGTTCTACGAGCACCACGGCGTCGACTGGAAGGGCACCATCCGGGCCGCACTGAGCAACACCACCGGTGGTGACACGCAGGGCGCCTCGACGCTGACCCAGCAGTACGTCAAGAACTACCTCATCAACGTCATCTACCGGGACGACCCGGTCGGCCAGCAGAAGGCCCAGGAGCAGTCGGTCGCCCGCAAGCTCAAGGAAGCGCGGATCGCGATCCAGCTCGAGACGCAGATGAGCAAGGACGACATCATCACGAGCTACCTCAACGTCGTCGAGTTCTCACGCAAGATCTACGGGGTCGGCGCCGCCGCCCAGACCTACTTCAACACGACCCCGGACAAGCTCACGGTGCCACAGGCGGCGCTGCTCGCGGGCATGGTGAACAACCCGCCGTTCTACGACCCGTGGACGCACCCCGAACGCGCCACCGAGCGCCGCAACCTGGTGCTGGACCGCATGGTCGAGAACCGCAAGCTCGCGCCCGAAGACGCGGCGCAGATGAAGACCGAGCCGCTGGGTGTCGTGGCGGGCGGACCGTCCAAACCGGCCGCGAACTGCACCGGCGCCGGGCCGGAGAACGGTTTCTTCTGCCAGTACGTGCAGGACTACCTGCTCACCAACGGCATGAGGAAGGAGGACCTGTACACGGGCGGCTACACGATCCGCACGACGATGGACCAGAACGCCAACCACCAGGCGAAGGTGTCCGCGGAGCAGCAGGTCGACAAGACCCAGAAGAACGTGGCGAACACGCTTTCCCTTGTGCGACCAGGAAAGAACCGGCACGAGGTGGTCGCGCTCGCGGCGAACCGGGACTACGGGCCCGACGCCGACAAGGGCCAGACGACCTACGCGTTGCCCTCCGATGTGTCCAATGTGACCGGTGCGGGATCGAGCTACAAGATCTTCACCACGGCGGCGGCCTTGGAGCAGCACAAGACCGGGATCTACGCGACCATCCAGACGCCACAGGACTACGTGTCCAACGTCTTCCTCGGTGGCGGGAAGAGTTGTCCTGCCGTGGGGCGCTACGACCGTGCGTACTGCCTGAGCAACTACGGTGAAAGCGGCTACGGCCCGTCGATGTCGCTGCAGCAGGCGCTGGCGACGTCACCGAACACCGGGTTCGTGATCCTCGAGGAACAGGCCGGGATGGCCGCGGTCACCGACATGGCGCGGCGGCTGGGTATGCGCACCACGATGGCCTCGAACACGGCCAACGGTGGCGCGATCGACGCCAAGAGCAAGGACCCGATCTACAGCCTGAGCCAGCAGAAGTACTTCAGTCCGGGCGGGTCACTGCAGGCCGGCCTGGGCTCGTTCACCCTGGGCGTGAGTCCGACCAGCGGGCTCGAACTGGCCAACGTCGCGGCCACGATCATGAGCGGCGGCGTGTGGTGCCCGCCGACGCCGATCTCCGCGGTCACCGACCGGGACGGCAAGCCGAAGAAGATCAACGAGGCGGCGTGCGAGCAGGCGGTGCCTGAAGGGCTGGCGAACTCACTCGCGGTCGGCATGAGCCAGGACGACACGGGGGGGACGTCCGCCGCGGCCGCGCGTGCGGCGAACTGGGACCGGCCGATGATCGGCAAGACGGGTACGACCCAGAACAGCGGTTCCGCCGCGTTCATCGGTGCCGTGCCGCAGATGGCGGGAGCGGCGATGGTGTTCCGGCCCGACTACCCCGTCGGCGGGCTGATCGACGGCGGTCCCGGCAACGTCAGCGCGACCAAGGGCGACGGCAACGGCAACATGTTCGGCGGCAAGACCCCGGCGCGAACCTGGTTCGGCGCGATGACGAACATCCTGGCCGGGCAGCCGGTCATCCCACTGCCGGCCTCCGACCCGGCGTACGAGCACTGATCCGGCCTGCAGTGGGTGAACGGTCCTCAGCCAATGTGGCGCCGCCATCGGGCCGGGAGGTTTGACATCGTCATCAGCCTCGTGTTCTTCATCTTCCTGCCCGCCATGCTGATCTGGACGGGACTCCCATTCATCCCGTGGCGGCCGTCAGCGTTGCGCCTTGCGCTCCTCGCGGCACAGTTGGTCGCGACAGTGGTCCTTGCCGTCCTGGGCTCCCTCCGGTGGGACTTGCGGTGGGAAGCGCTGACGTTCGTCGGGACGCGCGACGCGAGCGGCAGGCGTGACCGCCTATCCTCGCTGGCGTGGGTAGTGACCGTGACAGGACGACCGGCGCCCGGCTCGCGGCAGGGGCCGCTGCTGTCGGGGCGGCGACGCTCGGGTACGCAGTCGGCGTGGAGCGGCGGCGGTGGACGCTGCGGACGGCGGAACTGCCGGTGCTCGCGCCCGGTGCCCGGCCCATCAGCGTGCTGCACGTCTCCGACGTGCACATGATGCCGGGGCAGAAGTCGAAGCAGCGGTGGCTCGCCACGCTCGCGGAGCTCGAGCCCGACCTGGTGGTCAACACCGGCGACAACCTCGCGCACCAGCAGGCCGTGCCGTACGTGCTGCGCTCGTACGGCACGCTGCTCGACCGGCCGGGCGTGTTCGTGTTCGGCAGCAACGACTACTACGCGCCGAAGCCCAAGAATCCCGCCCGGTACCTGATGCCGCGTGGCCGGAAGAAGCGCATCCACGGCGACCACCTGCCCTGGCGTGACCTGCGCGCGGCGTTCATCGAGCGCGGCTGGCTCGACCTGACCCACGCCCGCCGCACCCTCGACGTCGCCGGTCAGAAGCTGTTCGTCGGCGGCGTCGACGATCCGCACCTGCACCGCGACCGCTACGGCGAGATCGCCGGCCGCGCCGACTCCGGCGCCGCACTCCGGCTGGGCCTCAGCCACTCGCCGGAGCCCCGGATCCTGGACCCGTTCGCGAACGACGGCTACGACCTGGTCATGGCCGGCCACACCCACGGCGGCCAGCTGCGGATCCCCGGCATCGGGGCCCTCGTCACCAACTGTGAGCTTGATCGCTCCCGGGCGCGTGGCGTGTCCCGCTGGGGTGCCGACATGTGGCTGCACGTGTCGGCGGGCCTGGGCACCAGCCCGTACGCCCCGGCACGTTTCGCCTGCCCCCCGGAGGCAAGCCTGCTCACGCTGGTCCCCCGGCGCACGAGTACGAAGCAAACCGCAAAGGAAACCCCCCGGCAGGCCGCCACCGACGTCCG
The DNA here is from genome assembly GCA_035248845.1 of Amycolatopsis sp. GTDB lineage: Bacteria > Actinomycetota > Actinomycetes > Mycobacteriales > Pseudonocardiaceae > Amycolatopsis_E. Next base: position 4,165 of record DATFHB010000072.1, read on the forward strand.
CTAGACTTCACCCCGGCCCGTTAAGCAGTACCTCGGGGTGTGGCGCAGCTTGGTAGCGTGCCTCGTTCGGGTCGAGGAGGTCGTGGGTTCAAATCCCGCCACCCCGACGTAAGAAGATCCCCGCCTGCGCAATTCGCCGGCGGGGATCTTCTCGTTTGCGCACCGGATACACGTAGGTACGTAGGTAGTTCTCGGGATTCGCGCGTAGCTGTGACAAGAGACCCTTGACTTGTACACCCGAACCCGATCCGCTGCCCGAGCATCCCCCCTCGGGCAGCCCGAGGAACACCATGAACCGCCATCAGTACAGCGCATTACGCCACGTCGAAGCAGGCGAGTTGCTCTCGCACCGCGGCACCTGGGGCGGCCCGCCCGGCTACCGGTGGCAGGGCCACGACGGCGAGGAAGCCGGCGTCGTCCCGCCTTGGGAGACCGAAGCCCTCGACGCTCTCGCACGCCAGGGCCTGATCGCCACTGAGCGACGCCGCGGTCCGCTGCACGCCAGGGTAACCATCACTCCTGCCGGCCGCGCCGCGCTCGCCGAGCCGGCCTACGCCGCCTGACCGGAAGCGGAGCGCACATGCTTGACAAGGCCATCACATTTCCCCTCCGCGTGACGATCCAGGTCATGTTCTCGTTGAAGAACCTCTGGGAGCACGCCTCCGAGGAAGACGCCTCGCTCTGGCCGGGCGACGAGTACGAGACCGACTGACGGCCTCACTTCACCGCGACCAGCTCCACCCAGCACTGGGCGAATTCGCCGTCCCCGCCGTGCGACCACGCCCACGCTGAGCGGGCCGCCGAGGCCAGCTGGACATCGGGAGCCGTTCGCAGCGCGGCATCGAGCCGCGACTCGACGTAGCGGGCCAGGTCGCGATACGACATGTCCGGGCGGTACCGCGGGTGGGCGGTCACCGTGCGGAAGCCTGCCGCCGACACCTGGTCGGCGATGTGCCTGCCCGCGAACGGATCGCCGCCGGCGCGACGGCGCAGCAGGTAGTGGCCGCGCAACGCAGCCGTCACGTTGGCCGTCTTCGGCCGGATCCTGGCGCGGCTCCAGTCCGAAGTAGACAGAGCAAGCGTGCCACCGAGTCTGAGCACGCGGCGCAGCTCCCGCAGCGCGTCCGCCGGGCGCGCGAGATGCTCGAACAGGCCGTGCGCGAAAACCAGGTCGATACTTTCCGGCGCAAGCGGCAGGTCGTATACCGACGCCGCGACGAAGTCCACAGTGGACTCCGTGGGGAACTGGGCGGGAACCGTGTCCACGCCGAACACCCGGCCGTCGCCCACGTAGGGGACGAAACCGCGGGTGATACTGCCCGGACCGCACCCGACATCGAGCACGCGACTGCCCGCACGCAGGTACCGGGCCGCGAACTGGGCCCGCTCGCTCGCTGTCCGCGCAGCCATCATCGACAGCGCGTCATCGGCGAACCCGGGCGCGTATCCCTCCAGCACGCCACCACCGTACGGGCCTGGCAGGATCTCAACCGTGACAACCCAGCATCCGCCCGCCGTGATCCCCGACCGCCTCTTCGACGACGCCGAGGCCGAGGCCCGCTGGCGCGCCCGGTTCCACGCGCCGCGCATGTCGACGCCGGGCTGGGCGATCGACGCGCCGGACGCCAACATCTACGTGTCCAACGCGAGCGGCGTGTGGGAGGTCTACGCGTGGGACCGGTCGACCGGCGAGCATCGCCGCGTCACCGACCGCCCCAACGGCACGCTGCACGCCACCACCTCACCGGACGGCTCCTGGATCTGGTGGTTCAACGACACCGACGGGGACGAGTTCGGCTCGTGGACCCGCGAGCCGTTCGGCGGTGGCGCGGCCGGGCCCGCGATCCCGGACGTGCAGGACGGCTACCCCGCCGGGCTGGAGATCGGGCACCGGATCGTCGCGGTCGGCGTGTCCACCGACGAGGGCAGCGAACTGTTCGCGCACACCGACGGCGCGACGACCCGGTTCTACTCGAGCAAGGACGACGCCAGCGTCGCATCGCTGTCGCGGGACGAGCGGCTGATCGCCATCTCGCACTCCGAGCACGGCGATTCGCGGCACCCAGCCGTACGCATCCTGTCGACCAGCGGTTTCGCGGCCGTGGCCGACAAATGGGACGGTGCGGGCAAAGGACTCACGCCGCTCGAGTTCTCGCCGGTGGCCGGCGACCCGCGGCTGCTCATGCTGCACGAGCGCCGCGGCCGCGAGGAACTGCTGATCTGGGACGTTGAAGCCGACACCGAGACGGAGCTGAGCCTCGACCTGCCCGGCGAGGTCGTCGCCGACTGGTACCCGCAGGCGGACGCGCTGCTGGTCGTGCACTTCCACGAGGGCCGTAGCTCGCTGTACCGCTTCGATCTCGCGACCAGCGACTTGTCCTCTTTGGACACACCCAAGGGCCGGATCGGCGCCGCCGCGGTGCGTCCGGGCGGCACGGTCGAGTACTCGTGGTCCAGCGCCGCCGAGCCCACCGTGATCCGTTCCCGCGGCACGGACGGCGCTGACAGCGTGCTGCTCGCGCCGCCCGGCGCACCGGCGCCGCACTCCCGGCCCGTGGTCGACGCGTTCGTCGACGGGCCCGGGGGCCGCGTGCACGCGCTGGTCGCGCGGCCCGAGAACGCCCCGGACGGCCCGGTGCCGACGGTGTTCACCCTGCACGGCGGGCCGCACGCGGCGGACGAGGACCGGTTCTCCGCGTACCGCGCGGTGTGGCTGGACGCCGGGTTCGCCGTGGTCGAGGTCAACTACCGCGGCTCGACGGGCTACGGCTCCGCGTGGCGAGACGCGATCGAGGGGCGCCCCGGGCTGACCGAACTCGAGGACGTCGCCGCCGTGCACGAATGGGCTGTCCAGAGTGGACTGTCAGACCCGGCGAAATGCGTGGTGTCCGGCGCTTCCTGGGGCGGCTACCTGACGCTGCTCGCGATGGGCACACAGCCGGAGCGGTGGGCGGCGGGGGTGGCGGGCGTGCCGGTCGCGGACTACGTCGCCGCGTACGAGGACGAGATGGAGCAGCTGCGCGCGTTCGACCGGGCACTGTTCGGCGGGTCGCCGGAGACCGCGCCCGCGCTGTACCGCGAGTGCTCGCCGATCACCTATGTCGAGGCCGTGCGCGCGCCGGTGCTGGTGCTGGCTGGGGACAACGACCCGCGCTGCCCCGTCCGGCAGATCGAGAACTACCTCGACCGGCTGGCCGAGCGCGAAGTGCCGTACGAGTTCTACCGCTACGACGCGGGGCACGGCTCGCTCGTGACCGCCGAGACGCTCCGGCAGACGGCGGCCGAGGTGTTCTTCGCGCTGCGGGCCCTGGGCCTGCGCTGAAGAACAGCTGAAGATCCCGGGCGCGCACAGCCCGCATTCAGCATGATGAAGGCGTGGGCGCGCCGCGGGTACTGATCGTCGAGGACGCCGAGGCCATCCGCGCCTCGGTGGAATCGGCGCTGCACGACGCCGGGATCGAGGTGCTGGGCCGGCCCGACGGGCGGTCGTTCGAACAGGACCTCACCCGCTTCCGGCCCGACCTGGTGGTGCTCGACGTCATGGTGCCGGGGCGCGACGGGTTCGCGCTGCTCGGCGTCCTGCGGCGGACCTCCGACGCGGGTGCCGTGATGCTCACCGCCCGGGACGAGGTGTCCGACCGGCTGCGCGGACTGTCCTCGGGCGCCGACGACTACGTGACGAAGCCGTTCGTGCTGGCCGAGCTGGTGGCGCGGGTACACGCCGTGCTGCGCAGGCTGGACCGCGTCCCGTCGACGGTCCAGATCGGTGACCTCGTGTTCGACGCCGAGTCCGGCATCGTGCTCCGCGGCGAGGAACGTATCGAGCTGACCGCGACCGAACTCAAGCTGCTCGGCTACCTCGCGGCCCAGCGCGGGCGCGTTGTGAGCAAAACGCAAATACTGGCGAGCGTGTGGGGTTACGAGGCGTACGACCCGAACATCGTGGAGGTGCACGTGAGCGCGCTGCGACGCAAGCTCGAGGCGCACGGCCCGCGGCTGCTGCACACCGTCCGCGGGCTCGGCTACGTGCTGCGGGCCGGAGCGTGAGCCTGCGGACCGTCTCGCTGCGGCGCCGGGTCACCCTGACCGCGCTGGCGGTGCTCACCGCCGTGTTGGTGCTGGTCCTGGTGCTGGTCCAGGTGCTGTTCGGGGTGGCGACGAACCGCACGGCGACCGCGATCCTGACCGACCGCGCGCAGCTCGCCCAGCAGCTGGCCCGGCAGGGGGTGGGGCCGCAGGCGCTGATCCAGCGCGTCGACGAGCGGTCGGTGCGCGCCCGCCTGGTGCTGCCCGACGGCGAGGTGTTCGGCAGTGCGAACCGGTCTTCCGGGTCCGACGCGAAGGTCCGGGAGGTGACGTTGGAAGGGCCGGGCCGGGTCCGGGGCGCCGTGCTCACCCTGGAGACGGACGGTGGTCTGCTGTCCGGCGCCCGCACGACCCTGCTCCGGCTGTCGCTGTTCGCGGGGCTCGGCGCGTTGCTGCTCACGGCGGTCGCGCTGGTGTTCGGGGTGCGGTTCGCGCTCGCGCCGCTGGACGCGATGACGGCGCTGGCCCGCCGGATCGCGCGCGGCGGTCGTGGTCAACGGCTCTCGCCGGAGAAGACCGACACCGAACTGGGGCGCACCGCGCAGGCGTTCGACGAGATGCTCGACGCGCTGGAGGGTTCCGAGCAGCGCACGCAACGGTTCATCGCGGACGCGGCACACGAGCTGCGGACCCCGGTCGCGGGCATTCAGGCGGCCGCCGACGCGCTGCTCCAGCAGCGTCCCGATGCTCCGCCGGAGGAACGCGAGCGTCTCCAACTCCTGCTCGGCCGGGAGGCGCGCCGGGCCGGGAAACTCGTCGACGACCTGCTGGACCTGGCCCGGATCGACGCGGGTGTCGAACTCGAGCCCCGGCCGACGGAGCTGCGCTCGCTGGCCGCCACCCAGCTGGACCGGGTCCGGCTGCTGCACCCGCAGCTGACCTTCGACCTGGCCGGCGACGAGCTGAGCGCCGAGGTCGACCCCGACCGGGTCGCCCAGATCCTGGCCAACCTGCTCGACAACGCGTGCCATGCGGTCCCGGTGGGCGGGCGCGTCGCGGTGTCGATCGGCCAGGCAGCCGGCCTGGCCGAGATCGTCGTGACCGACAGCGGCCCCGGCGTGCCCCTCGCCGACCGGGAACGGATCTTCGACCGCCTGGTGCGCCTGGACGACGCCCGCGACCGGCGCGCCGGGGGCTCGGGCCTCGGGCTGCCGATCGCCCGCGGGTTCGCCCGTGCCCACGGCGGGGACCTCACCTGCGAGGGCCCGTTCCGCCTGATCCTGCCGATCTACTTCGCGGGACCCGAGTCCGCCAGGTGAGTGACCGGCCCGCCCTTGGTCGCGAGGAGGGTCACCCGGTCATTGGTGGCGACCTGCGAAATGGACGAGGCCTGGTTGTTCTTGCGGACCTTTGTCGCGGAGTCCACCGGGTAGGTGGCGGTGAACCCGTCGGCGCTGCGCACCGTGATCGAGGTCGGGCTGACGGCCTGCACCTGACCTCGCTGGACGGCGACCACCCGGGTCTGCTTGCCGCCCACGGTGAACTCGCCGTGCTCGACGCGGGAGGCCCAGGCGCGCGGCTTGCCGTGGTGCGCGGGCGCCGCCGCGCCGGGCGCCGGGGTCGACGGCGTGGTGGGCGTGGTGGTGTCGGCCAGTGCGATCCCGCCGCCGACGCCGCCGAGCACGGCGACCGCGGCGGCGGTGCCGACGATGACCTTCGTCTTCTTGAGCATGCCTCCAGCCTGCGGGCCGGACCTGAAGGCGAGCTGAAATTGTCAGTGGTGGAACGCGGTACTCGAAGCCGGGTTGTGGGCGGGGCCGGATTGAGCGTTCAGCTCGGGCAGCAGCTGCCCCAGATGTTCGATCAGCATGTCGGCCATGTCGTGGGTGAAACCGTTGCGGCACACTACCCGCAGCACGGCCAGGTCCGTCCGCTTCTCCGGGAACGTGTACGCCGGCACCAACCAGCCCCGCTCGCGCAGCCGCCGCGAGACGTCGAAGACGTCGAACGCCGTCACGTCCGGGGCCGTGGTGAACACGAACACCGGAAGCTGGTCACCACGTGTCAGCAGCCGGAACTCGTCCAGCTTGCCGATCCGGTCGGCGAGGCTCGTCGCGACGTCCCGCGAGGCCTGTTGCACCGCGCGGAAGCCTTCGCGCCCCAGCCGGACGAAGGTGTAGTACTGCGCCACCACCTCGGCGCCCGGCCGCGAGAAGTTGAGCGCGAACGTCGGCATGTCTCCGCCGAGGTAGTTGACGTTGAACACCAGCTCGGACGGCAGCGCGTCCTTGTTACGCCAGACCACCCAGCCGACACCCGGATAGACCAGGCCGTACTTGTGCCCCGACGTGTTGATCGACGCGACGCGCGGCAGCCGGAAATCCCATTCCAGGTCCGGGTCGAGGAAGGGCGCGATCATCGCGCCGGACGCGCCGTCGACGTGGACCGGGATGTCATTGCCGGTGCGCGCGGCCAGGTCGTCGAGCGCCGCGGCGATCTCCGCGACCGGCTCGTAGCTGCCGTCGAAGGTGGAGCCGAGGATCGCGACCACGCCGATCGTGTTCTCGTCGCAGCGTGCCACGGCCTCCTCGGCAGAGAGGTGGAACCGGTCGCCGTCCATCGGCACCAGCCGCGGCTCGACCTCCCAGTACTCGCAGAACTTCTCCCAGCACACCTGGACGTTCGCGCCCATCACCAGGTTCGGCCTTCCGGAGCGGCCGAGCTTCGACCAGCGCCGCTTGAGCGCCATGCCGGCGAGCATGCACGCCTCCGACGACCCCGTGGTCGAGCAGCCCATGATCGTCGCCGGATCGGGCGCGTGCCACAGGTCGGCAAGGATGTTGACGCAGCGCCGCTCCAGATCCGCGGTCACCGGGTACTCGTCCTTGTCGATCATGTTCTTCTCGACGCAGTCGGCCATCAGCTCTCGCGCCTGCGGTTCCATCCACGTCGTGACGAACGTGGCCAGATTGAGCCGCGCGTTGCCGTCGAGCATCAGCTCGTCTCGCACGAGCTGCAGCGCCGTGTCTGCGGCTACCGGATCGTCGGCGAGTCGGCGGTGCGGCACCGTGAGTGTCGCGGCGTACGCCGGGTTCAGACCCCCGGTCAGTGGATTACTGCCGCCGCGCCGTTCGTGTCTTTTCGTTTTCCCTGTTTGCAGGACCATGCTTGGAAAGTAGCCCAAGGACACGTACGGGACCTCCTCACTAAATGAGGAGATCCCGCACGACATCGGTCAGGCCTGCTGCGCCTGCCACATCCAGTGCGCCTTTTCCAGCGCCTGGGTGATCTCGATGAGCAGATCCTGGGTGACCAGGTCGCTCTTGTCGGTTTCGTCGATGCGCTTGCGTAGCCGGTCGATCAGTCCCTCGAGGATGTCGACGATCGTCGCGACGGTGATCTCCACGGACTGCCAGTTGTCCGGGTAGTCGGGCAGCCCCGAACTCTCCACCACCGTTTTCGCCTTGCCGTTGGGCGAAACGCCGATCGCGTTGGCTCGTTCGGCGACCTCGTCGACATAGGTCCGCGCGGTCGAGACGAGCTCGTCCAGCTGCAGGTGCACGCTGCGGAAGTTGGCCCCGACCACGTTCCAGTGCGCCTGCTTCGCGATCAGCGACAAGTCCAACAGGTCGACCAGCGTCGACTGCAGGACGTTGCCGGTGATCTCCTTGTCGCTCGCGGTCAACGGGCTCGAGATCGGCGAGTTCGCCATCGGTTTTCCTCTCAATCGGTTGTGGCGGTTACCTCGACTGCGATGTTTCCCCTGGTGGCACGGGAATACGGGCAGACCTGGTGGGCCTGGGCGACGAGTTCGCTCGCCTTCCCCTGCTCCACGCCGGGCAGGTACGCGACCAGCTTGACGCCGAGCCCGAAGCCCTCGCCGTCCTTGCCGATCGAGACCTCCGCGGTGACGGTCGACGTGGTCAGCCCGATCTTCGCCTGGCGGGCGACGAGCTGCAGCGCGCTGTGGAAGCAGGCCGCGTACCCGGCGGCGAACATCTGTTCCGGGTTGGTGAACTCACCCCCGGGCCCGCCCATCTCCTTCGGGATGCTCAGGCGCTCGTCGATCACCCCATCGGACGATGTGACCTCGCCGTTGCGCCCGTCTCCGCGAGCCGTCGCAACCGCCGTGTACAGCGCGTCCACCATGGTCGTCGCACCTCCTGTTCCGGGAAGCCGTCTGCTCCCACCCACAACAACATCCCGCATCAGGCAAACGTTTCCCAGGCATGCCCGGGGTCACTTTCCGGCATACCCACCAACCACGAACGGCAATCCACGGCGACCCACGGCAATCCAGCCAATCCAGGCAATCTCAGCCCCGCTTGAGGGCGAACTCGGTCACCTGCCTGCCGATCAGGCGCAGCGTGGTGACGGTCTTCTCGTCGGTGGCACCGCCGGCCTCGTCGAACGAGACCTCGGCCGTGTTCACCGCACCACCCAGCGGCGTGGGCCAGCCGCGCAACGCGTGCGTGATCGTGCGCAGCTGGTCGAGCGTGGTGACCGCGGCCTGCCACCCGTACGCGACGGCGACGAGTCCGACCCCGCGGCCGTCGAGGTAGGGCCGCTCATCGGGCCGGAGGTCCTCGATGTAATCCAGCGCGTTCTTGACCAGCCCGGACAGCGCGCCGTGGTACCCCGGAGAGACGATGACGATCCCGTCGGCCTGCCGGATCGTCTCCACCAGGTATTCGGCCTCGGGCGTGCGCTCGGTGACCGCGGTGTCGTAGAACGGCAGCACCAGGCTGCTCCCGGTGATCGCCTGCGTGCGGGCGCCCGCCTCGGCCGCGCCGTCCAGCGCGATGTGCAGCGCCCGCTCCGAGTGCGACCCCGCGCGCAGCGAGCCACCGATACCGACCACGTTGATCACCGAGGAGGAAGTCACCAGTCGAGGCTAACTGCTCCACTTAACTGGAGGGCTATAGCTGCGAGGCAGGCAACACCGGGATCTGGCCTTCTCGATTACCCGCCGGTAACCTCATGGGTCATGGAGACATCACTCCGGTCCCGCCTCGAGGCGGCCGTGGCCCCGCTGCTGTTCGGCCTGCCCAAGGTCGCGCGCAGGGCGATCGCGGGAAAACCGATCCGGATCGACGGCCAGGAACTCGCGCTCGAGGCGCAGCTGCTGGTGCGGTTGCAGCACCTGACCGGCGCGTCGATGACCAAGAGCACCCCCGAGCTCGCGCGCCTGGAGCTGGCCGACTCCTACCGGATGGTGTGCGGCAGGTCGATCCAGCCGGTGGCCACCCGCGAGCTGACGATCCCCGACTCCAACGGTGGGATCCCCGCGACCCTGTACACGCCGGCCGGCGCCTCCACGCAGTCCGGGCTGCTGGTCTTCTACCACGGCGGCGGCTGGGTGATCGGCACGCGCGCAAGCCACGACAACACGGCGCGGTTCTTCGCGCACTATGCGGGCGTGCGGGTGCTCTCGGTCGAGTACCGGCTGGCACCCGAACACCCGTTCCCGGCCGCGGTCGACGACACGGTCGCCGCGTTCGACTACGCCTACGCCAAGGCGGGGGACCTCGGCGCCGACCCGGACCGCATCGCGGTGGGCGGCGACAGCGCGGGCGGCACCCTCGCGGCGGTCGTCTCGCAGGTGACCACGCGACGCGGCGGCCCGGCGCCCGCCTTCCAGATGCTGCTCTACCCCGGCGCCGACGCGACCCGGCGGCGGCGTTCCCGCGACCTGTTCGGCGACGGGCTTTTCCTCACCGACACGGACATCACGTGGTTCCTCGACCACTACGCGCCGGCCGGGATGGACCGCTCTAATCCACTGCTGTCCCCGTTGCTGGCCGAAGACTTCTCGGGGTTGCCGCCCGCGTACGTGGCCACGGCGGGCTTCGACCCGCTCCGCGACGAGGGCGAGGAGTACGCCGCGAAGCTGCGTGAGGCCGGTGTGCCGACCGCGCTGAGCAGGCATTCCGACCTGATCCACGGCTATGCGATCTTGCTGGGCGCTGGGCAACGCTTCCGCGAGGCGACTGCCGAGGCGGCCGGTGCGCTCAAGGTCGGGCTGTCCGGCGTCCGCGGCGCATGAAGCAGACAAACCGGAGCCCGGCGTGGATGTGCACGCCGGGCTCCGGTCCCCCTCTATTCCTTCTGGCTCGCTAAGCCTTCGGTACCGGCACCGGCAGGCTCGGCAACGGCAGCGCCGACGCACTGCCGAGCAACGACGACAGCAGACCCGTCACCGCGGACAACAAGCTCTTGAGCAGGTTGGTCACGATGTTCAGCGGCGGCGGCAGGTCGGGCAGGTCCGGGAGCTGCTGCACCCGCGGCAGCTCGCGCGCCTGCGTCGTCGGGTCGGCCAGCACACGGCTGGTCTCGGAGCCGTAGTCGCGCGAGACGCCGGCTTCCTGCTGGGCGTCGGACTGGATGGTGTACTTCTGGCCGGCGGCCAGGTCACCGAGCAGCGGGGTCATCTGGCCGAGCATCCGCTGGGTGCCCGCGACGTCACCCCCGTAGGCCGCCCGCGCCAAGTCGTCCCGCATCTGCAGGAGCTGCTGACCGGCCGCCTGCGTGCTGGACGTTCCCTTACCTCCCGCGCTGGCCACGCCGGCCCCGACCAACGCAAGCACGCTGCTGGCCACCGCCACCGCGATGACTCGGGCGATCTTGCCTTTCATTCCTTACCTCCTGGCCTCTAGGGACCTAACGGTCTTATGCGTACCAACCGTGTTAGGAGGCCACCAGCCGACCACCCGGAAGGGCGCTTTCTCACCCTTACGTGCCGGATTCGGCTAGCGGGAAATGACCCGCAAATGATGAATGCTTTGAGTTTGTGCGTACCCCGGATGATCAAGATGCCGGGACAGCGAAAATGCGGAGCGTATTCAGTTCACTCGTCAGTCCATTGTGGTCACCCACATTGCTGGATTCGGTGATCCATCCCCTTCATCACTCCGTTGTGAAAGGGATTCGGCTACGCCGTTAGGGGCTGTATCCCCCACGTACGTCGCAACAGCCACAACAGTTAACCGCGCTGCTGAAAAGGGCCCCTCAGAGCGGTAAACCGGCCTCCAGCTGGCCGAGCCCGCGATCGATCTCCGCCATCATCCGGTCCGGCGCGTCGATCGTGTCGAGGTATGCGGCAAGCACGATGCCGGTCACCGCGCCCGCCCACATGCGCACCGCGAAGTCCTCCGGGCTGCGACCCACCCGCTGCGCGATCGCGTCCTGGATCATCTCGATGCCGCTGCCCATCTGCTCGAACAGCCGGGCACGCAACTCGGGCACCGTGAAGATCAGCCGCTGCCTCGCCTGCTCGAGCTCGGACTCCTCGCGGGGCAGGTCGGCCAGCACCTCCCGCATCGCCTTGCGCATGGCCGGGAACGGGGCCAGGCCGGCGGGCTGGTTCACGAAGGCGTCGAGGAACACCGGGTCCAGCCGGTCGTAGCCGACGGTGTCCTCCTTGGTCGGGAAGTACCGGAAGAACGTGCTCGGCGAGACCTCGGCCGCCGCCGCGATCTGCTCGACCGTGGTGGCCTCGTACCCCTGCTCGATGAACAGGCGCAACGCGTGGTCCTGGATGGCGGCCCTGGTCCTGGCCTTCTTGCGCGCGCGCAACCCGGTCTGCTGCTGTTCAGCCCGCGACGTACTCATGCTCCGATTCTGCCCCGGCCACGTCCTCGGCCTGCCTCGGCAGGAAGACGACCGTGAGGAGCGCGCCGAGCACCGCGAACCCGGCGCACACCCACAGCGTGCCGCTCATCCCGTGCACCAGGGCTTCGCGCACCGCCCCGGCCAGCCCCGGCACACGCACGCCGGCGGCCGCGCTCGCCCGCGCCGCCTCGGGTGCCTGCGCCGGGAGCGCGCCGCGGTAGCCCGCGTTGAGCACGGTGCCGAGGATCGTGACACCCAAGGTGCCGCCGACCTGCCGCATCGCCTGCAACAAGGCGGACCCGACGCCGCTGCGGGACGGCGCGAGCGCGCCCATCGCGACGTCCATCGCCGGAGGGAGCGAGAAGCCGAGCCCGAGCCCGACCAGCGAAACCCACACCGCGATGAACCCGTAGCCGTCGCCGACTGTGGTGAAGGTGCCCGTGACCAGTCCGGCGATCATCATCGCGAAACCGAGCGTGACCACGAGCTTCGCCCCGAGCGCGGCGCGCAACCGGTCGGCGATCTGCACGCCGACGAGCAGCCCGCCCACGATCGGCAGCAGCCGCAGGCCCGTGCCCAGCGCGTCCGTGCCGAACACCGCCTGGAAGTACTGCGGCAGCAGGAAAATCGCTCCCATCATGGCGAACGACCCGACGGTGGCGAGCACGCCGCCCCACAGGTAGCCGCGCGAGGTGAACAGGTCCAGGTCGACCAGCGCGTGCGGCGAACGGCGCAGTCCGACGGCGAACGCGACGAGCAACAACACCCCGGCCAGCACCGGCGCGAGCGTCTCCAGCGAACCCCAGCCGCGGTCGCCTGCCTCGACCAGGCCATAGGTCAGCGCGACGAGGCCGAGGCTGGACAGCACGATGCCCGGGAAGTCGATGCGCTGGCCCGGGTTGCCGGGAACGGCGGGCAGCAGCCGCGCGAGCAGCACCATGCCGATCGCGATCAGCGGCACGTTGATCAGGAACGCCGAGCCCCACCAGAACGTGTCGAGCAGCCAGCCGCCGACCACCGGCCCGAGCGGGATACCGATCGCCATCGCGGCCGCCCACACCGCGATCGCGCGGCCACGCTCTTTGCCGGGGAACAGGACGGTGAGCACCGACATCGACATCGGGACCATGGCCGCGCCGCCGACGCCCAGCGCGGCGCGGGCGGCGATCAGCATCGCGGCCGAGCCGGAACAGGCGCAGGCCAGCGAGGCCAGGCCGAATAGCGCCAGCCCCCACAGCAGCACCTTCTTCGGCCCGAACCGGTCGCCGAGCAGGCCCGCCGGGAGCAGGCCCGCGGCAAGGACGAGCGTGTACGCGTTCGAGAACCACTGCAGTTCGCTGTTCGACGCGTGCAGGTCGACGGCGAGCGTCGGCAAGGCGACGGACAGGACTGTCGCGTCCAGCCCGAAGGCGAGCAGGGCGACCGCGAGCGCACCCAGCGCCCACCAGCGGCGCGAGTCGGTGGAGGCCATCCCCGTGATCCCTTCTGACAGTAACTATCATTTGAAAGTTACTACCAGTTTGTCCGATTGCCAAGTCCCGCCTGAGAATTCACTGAATGTCTGGTTTGCGTGGAACATGTCCAACCGTCCCGTCCGTTGACAGTGCATGCTGCGCATGACGATCGAGTCGAGGTCACTGGTGGTCATCGCGGGGCTGCCCGGCTCGGGCAAGAGCACGCTGTTGCGGTGCACCGAGTCCGACGCGCCCTTCGCGGTGCTCGACTCGGACCAGACGCGTAACCGGCTCAGCCGGCTGGTGCCCGAAGGAACGGCGTACTCGCGGTACCGGCCGCTGGTGCACGTGCTGCACCGGCTGCGGGTGACGGCGCGCGTGCTCCGCGAGCCCGGCCCGGTCGTTGTGCACGACCCGGCGACCGGCGCCGCGACGCGCGGCTGGCTGATGCTGCTCGGCTTGCTCAGCGGCCGGCGGCGGCACTTCCTGTGGGTGGAATGCTCGCCGGACGACGCGGCCGCCGGGCAGCGGGCGCGCGGGCGGGTGCTGCCCGGGCGCTCGTTCGCCCGGCACGTGCGCCGGCTGCCGCGCATGCGCGCGGTGCTGGACGCGGGCCCCCCCGGCTGGCAGGCGACGACGGTCGTCGACCGCGCCCGCGCCGCCGACGGCCTACGGCTGGAAGCGCTTACAGGCAGGCAGCACGCAGGTTCCCGAGGTTCGTCGCGTTCTGCTGGATCCAGTCGTTGAAATTGCTGAGGTGGTCGAGCTTGCGCTGCTCGAGCGAGAGGTAGGAGTTGGCGATGGTGAACAGGTTCTGCTTCAGGTCCTGATCGGACACCTGGTTCGCCAGCGCGCGCAGCCGGTCCGCCTTCTGCTGTGCCTGCGCCGCGAGTTCACTGGCGTCGAGGTTCGGGTTGATGTTCGCGAGCCCCAGCGCTTCCGTGCACGCACTGGCCTTGTCCATGGCACTGGTGGCCTGATCACAGGAGGTCAGCAGGAGGCCGAGCCCGGTCATTCCGGTCACACCGAGCACGCGGAGAAACGTCATGCTTCGAATGTAGCCGCGACGCGCAGCGTCTCCGTTGAGGGTGGCGGTGGGAGCCGGGTGGGCCTACTTACTGGTCCACCGTCTTCCACCAGCGCCACGTGAAGGCCACGCCGGCCCCGATGATGACGACCGTGAGGATCGTCCAGCCCGCCGGGAAGCCACCGCTCTGGTTGCCCGAGCCGCCCGCGTGCGTCGGCTCGGCCGCGGGCGCGACCGCCGGCCCCGCGGCGGTCAGTCCGATCCGGACGGACATGTCTTCGCGTGGCTTCGGGCCGACCGTGACGTTCGCGGTGCAGCCGCCTCCCACGCCCGGGACGTGGTAGGCGGCGAACTGCGGCGGCTGGTTGGCCAGGTCGAAGCACACCTGGTACGAACCGTCCGGCAGATCGTCGAGGAGGTACTGCCCGTCGGTGCCGGTCCGCGTGGTCGCGACCGGGTGGCCGGCGGCGTCCTTCATGGTCACCGTGAGGTTCGCGGCGCCCGGCTCACCGGGGTCTCGCGTGCCGTTGGCGTTGGTGTCGAACCAGACCAGGTTGCCGACCCGGTTCCGCGCCGACACCACACCGACGTCCATTGTGGACTGGTCGCGGTGCCCGACGCCCATCGTCACGAACGGTGTGCAGCCGGTCGCAATGTCCACTGTGGAGCTCATTGTGACGTCTCCCGCGTTCGGGCGCGTCCACTGCCCGCCCGCATAGGCCGGCGGTAGCGCCTTGGCATCGAGGCAGACCTGGTAGGCGCCGTCGGGCATCCCGGTGAAGTCGTACCTGCCGTCGGCGACTGTCGTCGTCGTACCCGCGTCGCCACCGCCCTGCTTCACGAGTTTCACCGGCATACCGGCGATCCCGACCTCGACCGGGTCCTGCAACCCGTTGCGGTTGCCGTCGAACCACACCCGGTTGCCGATCTCGTTCTGCGGCGCGGTCAGGCCCGCGCCCAGCGTCGGCTCCTCCCGCTTGCCCATCCCCACGGTCACGCTGCGGGTGCACCCGGTGGCCGGGTTCACCGCGGAAGCGTTGACGTACTTGGCCGGGATATAGTCGGCCACCGGCGCCGGCAGGTTCGCCAGGTCGAGGCACACCTGATACGACCCGTCCGGCACGTCGTCGAACGCGTACCCGCCGTCCGGATCGGTCGTGGTGAAGGCTGCCTGGTTACCGTCGTCGGTGCGCAGTTTCATCGGCACGCCGGCGATTCCCGGTTCGTCGGGGGTCTGCACGCCGTCGCCGTTGAGGTCCGACCATACCCGGGCCGCGATCCGGTTCACCGGCGGCGCGAGACCTGCGTCGAGCGTCAGATCCTGGGTGCGGTCGGGTTTGAGCTCGCTCGACGCGGTGCAGCCGGTGGCCGGGTCGGGCGCCGAGTCCTGGCCCGGGTTGCCCGCCCTCGTCCTGGTGAGCTTGTAGTCGGCGTACTGCGGCGGCAGCTTCGTGATGTCGAAACAGACCCGGTAGGTGCCGTCCGGCAGGTGCGAGAACGCGTACTGCCCGTGCGAGTCGGTGGTGGTGTTCGCGACGAGTTTGCCGTCCGGTGTCTGCAGCCGCACCGGCACGCCGGCCACACCCGGCTCGCCCGGGTCCTGCACGCCGTTGCGGTTCACGTCGGCCCACACCACGTCGCCGGCCTTGTCCAGCCCGCCGATCACCCCGGCGTCGACGGTATCGTCCACCGCGCCGGGCGGCCCGGTGGTCACCTTCACCGTGCCGGTCGCGGAGTCCACATTGGAGTCGACCGTCGGCAGCACACTCGCCAGCGGGGTCGTCCACTTCAGACCCGCGACCGGCGGGCTTCCCGGCAGGGAAGCGGTGTTGACGCCCGCATAGTCGAACTTGAGCGTGTAGCAGGAGTTCGGCTGCAGCCCGTCGCCCGGGCCGAAGGTGTACCGGCCCGCGGGATCGGTGGTCTTCTCCGCGACGGGCGCGCCGGTGCCGTCGCATCCGAGGAGCTGCACCTTCACGCCCGGCAGCGCGGGCTCGTCGCCGTCCTGAGCGCCGTCGCCGTCGGTGTCGAACCACACCCGGTCGCCGAGCTGGACGTCGCCGGTGCCACCGCCCACACCCATCGTAGGCTGCACGGCCTTGCCGCCCGAGACGTCGACGAACTCGGTGAGGCTCGCGATGCCCTGGCCTTCCGGCGCCGGTTTGAGATCGGGCATCGACGCCGGGATCGAGGCGTCCACGCGGTACTTGCCGCCCGCGAGCGCCGTGGTCGGGATGGTGACCGTGCCATCCGGCGCGGTGGTGCCGCTCGCACTCGCCCCCGAAGGATCGGTGGCGACAACGAGGATCCCGCCGACGCCGGCACCGTTCGCGTCCACCCGCACCACGCGGACGGACAGCGCCCCGTCCGTCGAGTCGGCAAACGCCAGCCACGGAGCAGCGCTCACCATCAAGAGCGCCGCCACCGCGGCGACGACAGCGTGCCTCACCAACGCGGCCCCCCGACCACTTCCGACTGAATTTACGCGCCCACACTAAGAGCGGGCGTGCTCGATCAGCGGGAGATGCCGCGCCTCGAAAGAGTGAAACTGTGTAACGGCAGGCGGGCTCAAGGTCGCGTCGCGCCTTTTCCCGTGGCGCGATGCGCCATTCAGCTCGGGTTGGCGGCGAGTAGTTCAGCGATTTGCACCGCGTTCAACGCCGCGCCCTTGCGCAGGTTGTCGGACGCGACGAACAGCGCGAGGCCACGCCCCTGCGGCACACCCGGGTCGGTACGGATCCGGCCCACGAAGCTCGGGTCCTTGCCTGCCGCCTCGAGCGGCGTCGGCACGTCCGACAGCCGCACGCCCGGCGCGGCGGAGAGCAGTTCGAGGGCCCGCTCCGGCGACAGCGACCGGGCGAACTCGGCGTTGATCGACAGCGCGTGCCCGGAGAACACCGGAACCCGCACGCACGTGCCGGACACGGCCAGATCCGGGATGTCGAGGATCTTACGGCTCTCGTTCCGGAGCTTCTTCTCCTCGTCCGTCTCGAGCTCGCCATCGTCCACAATGGACCCAGCCATGGGCAGCACGTTGAACGCGATCGGCGCCACATACTTGTTCGGCGCGGGGAAATCGACGGCCGACCCGTCGTGCGTCAGCTCGGTCGCGCGCTCACCGGCGGCGCGCACCTGGGCGGCCAGCTCCTCGACACCGGCCAGGCCACTGCCCGACACCGCCTGATAGGTGCTGGTGATCAGGCGCCGCAGGCCGGCCTCGTCGTGCAACGGCTTGAGCACCGGCATCGCGGCCATCGTAGTGCAGTTCGGGTTGGCGATGATGCCCTTGCGCGCGTCCTTGACGGCCTGCGGGTTGACCTCGCTGACCACCAGCGGCACGTCCGGGTCCAGCCGCCAGGCCGAGCTGTTGTCGATCACCGTCACGCCCGCGGCGGCGAACCGCGGCGCCTGCGCCCGGGAAGTGGCGCCGCCGGCGGAGAACAGCGCGATGTCCAAACCGGACGGATCGGCGGTCTCGGCGTCCTCGACGACGATTTCCCGGCCCTGCCATGGCAACTTCGTACCGGCGGACCGCGAGGAGGCGAAGAATCGGATCTCGCTGACCGGGAAGTTCCGCTCGGCCAAGAGTTTCCGCATCACGCCGCCGACCTGACCGGTCGCGCCAACGACTCCGACACGCACGTGCTCCATCAGCGACCACTCCCCGCGTACACAACGGCTTCTTCATCGCCACCGAGCTCGAACGCGTCGTGGATCGCGCGCACGGCCTCGTCGAGCTGCGCGTCGCGGATCAGCACCGAGATCCGGATCTCGGAGGTGTTGATGATCTCGATGTTCACCCCGGCCTTGGCCAGCGCCTCGCAGAACGTCGCGGTGACCCCGGGGTGCGAGCGCATGCCCGCGCCGACCAGCGAGACCTTACCCACCTGGTCGTCATAGAGCACCGAGTCGAACTCCAGCTCCAGCTTCAGCTTCTCCAGCGCCTCCACCGCCTTCGGGCCGTTCGCCTTGGACAGGGTGAACGTGATGTCGGTGCGGCCGGCGGTGTTCGAGACGTTCTGCAACACCATGTCGATGTCGATCTCGGCGTTGGCGATGACCCGGAAGATCCGCCCCGCGGCGCCGGCATGGTCGGGCACGCCGGTCACCGTGACCTTGGCCTCCGAACGGTCATGGGCCACGCCGGTGATCAACGCTTGTTCCACGGGGATCTCCTCAATCGAACCGGCCACGGTCGTGCCCGGCTTGTCACTGTAGGAAGAGCGGACGCGGATCGGTACGCCGTAACGGCGCGCGTACTCGACCGACCGCAGATGGAGGATCTTCGAACCGCTCGCGGCCAGTTCGAGCATCTCCTCGTACGGCACGGTGTCGAGCTTGCGGGCGTCCGGCACGATCCGCGGGTCGGCGGTGTACACACCGTCCACATCGGAATAGATCTCGCACACGTCCGCGTTCAGCGCCGCCGCCAGCGCCACCGCGGTGGTGTCGGAGCCGCCTCTGCCCAGCGTCGTGATGTCCTTCGTATCCTGCGAGACACCCTGGAAGCCCGCGACCAGCGCCACGTACCCCTGCTCGAGCGCCTCGGTGACGCGGCTGGGCGTGACGTCGATGATGCGCGCGTTGCCGTGCACGGACGTGGTGACCACGCCGGCCTGTGAACCGGTGAACGACCAAGCCTCCGCGCCGTGCGCGGAGATCGCCATGGCCACCAAGGCGTTCGAGATGCGCTCGCCCGCGGTGAGCAGCATGTCCATCTCGCGCTCGGGCGGCACCGGGTTGACCTGTTCGGCCAGGTCGAGCAACTCGTCGGTGGTGTCGCCCATCGCCGAGCACACGACGACCACGTCGTTGCCCGCCTTCTTGGTGGCCACGATCCGCTCGGCCACGCGCTTGATCCGATCAGCGCTCTCCAACGACGAACCGCCGTACTTCTGGACCACGAGCGCCACAGTTATCGGACCTCCTAGGTGCGCTATTTCGGAAAAGCCTACCGGGCAAACGGCCGTCGGCCACTCGTCTGTGTGGCCGCGCCCACTCCCACCACGGTGCGTAATTGGCCGCGTGCGAAAATTTCCAACGTGGTCACCGCGGAACGTGCAGCGTCGGCGCGCCCGGATCCCGTTTTCCTTCCGGCGACAGCCGCCGCGAGGGGGAAGCCTTTCGTCCCGGCACTGATTTACCTGGGCGTTCGAGCGGTCGGGGTAATTGTGCTCACAGTCGCTGCCGGTGGTCGCCTCACCGACCGGCTCACCGCGTGGGACGGCCAGTGGTACCTCAGGATCGCGGCCACCGGGTACGACCTGGACCCGGTGCCGGATGCGCACGGTCACCTCAACCCGTTCACGCCGCGGGCGTTCTTTCCGGGATATCCGGTTCTGATCCGGTGGACCGACGCCGTCACGGGTGTCGGCGGGACGACGTCGGCCCTGCTCGTCGCCGGGATCTCGGGACTGTTCGCCGCCTACGGTCTCGCGCGGCTGGGCCGGCTCGTGCGGGGCGGCTCACCGCGGGCGGGGTACCTGCTGGTCGCGCTGTTCGCGGCGGCACCGATGGGCGTCGCACTGTCGATGGCCTACACCGAGGCGCTGTTCTGCGCGCTGGCGGTGTGGGCGCTGGTCGGCGTGCTGGAACGGCGTTTCGTGCTCGCCGGTGTGTGCTGCGCGGCCGCCGGTCTCGTCCGGTCCTCCGCGCTGGCCCTCGCGATCGCGGTCGGCCTGGCCGCGCTCGCGTATGTGCCGCGTGAGCGCCGCCGGGCCGCGGCCGCGGTGGTGCTCGCGCCGCTCGGTCTCGTCGGGTACCTGTGGTGGACGGGACTGCGCGTGCGTCCGGACACGGGGTTCGTGGAACGGCTGGGCACGTGGGCGGACCTGGAGTGGCAGGGCTGGTCGACGAAGTTCGACGGCGGCGTCGCCACAGCCCGTTTTCTGTGGCAGGGCTTGCATTCCGGTGACGCGATGACGGTGCTCACGGTCGCCGTGATCCTCGGGTACCTGGTGCTTCTCGCCGTCGCGGTCCGGCAGCGGCTGGAATGGCCGCTGCTGGTCTATGCCGCCGGCGTGCTCGTGATGTCACTGGAATCGAGCGGGCTCATGCACGCCAAGCCGCGGCTGCTGCTGCCCGCGTTCACGCTGCTCGTTTCGGTCGCGATCGGGCTGGCGAACCGCCGGCGCTCGACCGCCGTGCTGACGGTGGCGGGTGCGGCGCTGGTCAGCGCGTGGTTCGACGCCTACGCGCTCACCGTGTGGAAGTACGCAATCTGACGGACAATCCGACCGGAGGGTGGATGGATTCGGATGTGACGGTCCGCCGGGAGTTCCGGCGGGTCGTGTGCCCGCGATGCGGCGAGCGACGCACCGAGATGCGCGTCTTCGGCGTGCCCCGGGACGGCAGATCGTGGTGGCGGGCGCGCCGCGACCTGCGGGCCATCGCGCGGCAGTGGCGCCCGGATCCGCTCTGCGACCGCTGCCGCCGACAATGTGAGCGTGATGCGGAAACCAGCTGAGGCCAGCGCGCCGATCGCCGACCTGATCGCGGAGCGGTGGAGCCCGCGCGCGCTGGACGAGACCGGCGAGGTGACGTGGGCGCAGCTGCGCGCGCTGCTGGAGGCGGCGCGCTGGGCGCCGTCGTTCGGCAACACGCAGCCGGCGCGGTACCTGGTCGGCCGTCGCGGTGACGACACCTACCAGCGAATCCTCGCCACGCTGACACCGCGCAACCAGGCGTGGGCGCACCGCGCGAGCGCGCTGCTGGTGGCGATCATGGTGACGCGCAACGAGAAAGGCGAAATCCCCTACGCCGAGTACGGGCTCGGGCTGGCCGGGCAGAACCTCGTACTGCAGGCGGTGGCCGAGGGGCTGGTGGCGCACCAGATGGCGGGCTTCGACGCCGACGCGGTGCGGCGCGAGTTCGACGTGCCCGCCGACGCAACGCCGCTGGTGGCGATCGGGGTCGGCACTGCGGCCGACCCCGAGGTGCTGGGCAACGAACGCCTCGTCGCCCGCGAACGCGCCACCCGGCGCCGACTCCCCCTCCCGGACATCGCGTTCACGGGCACCTGGGGCAAGGCCGCACTGCCATGAGGGATGCCTCGCGGCACCAGCCGCTAGATGCAGGCCCAGTGGTCCAGCAGCGCGAGACCGACGGCCGCCCCCTGTGATACGCCCCGTGCCGGAATTGGAGCGAACGGAGTAGTGGCTACGAAGCCGTGCCGAAGACCCGGCGGATGACCTTCACCACGATCGCTGACACGACCAGCCAGAACAGTGCGGCGATCCCGTAGTTGACCAGCACCCGCAGCTTCTCGTCACCGGGCTCGAACAGGTCCTTGAAGCCGATCGACAGGCTGTCCGCCCAGCCGCGCACCCACGACACGATGCCGTTCGACGGGTTCGCCGAGCCGATCGTGAAGATCACGTGCAGGACGAGGATGACCGCGAAGATCAACCCGACCCAGCGGACGATGCCGGCGACCAGGCCGATGCCCTGGTCCTTGACCTTGTGCCAGTCGATTTCGCGACCGCGGCTGTCCTCGGCGGTGACGTCATTCTCGGACACCTTGTTCTTGGTCTTCCCGGCGTGCTCGGCCATGCGGGAAGTGTGACACGTCCCCGTTACCTCCGCTACCAGTCAGTAGCCAACGAACCCTGTTTTCAATATCAACACCAGGGCGTTAGAGTGGGGACCGTGGCACGTGCTCTCCTGCTTCGCTGCCGCGACGGGGCCTGATCGGACCGGCCCCCCGTCGCGGGGCTTTGCGATGCCGCCGGTCGCCAACCCGACATCCGGCAGGAGCCTTTCAGCATGACCCTCTCGCAGCCTGGTAACACCAGCCGCGTTCATAAACCTTCTCGTCCCGCGCCGGTGGATCAGCCGTTGTGGAATGCGCAGCGGGGTTCGTCGATGCCGTTTCACCGGTATCGGCCGTGGTATCGCCTCGTGGAGGACATTCGGCTGCCGGATCGGACGTGGCCGGAGCGGCGGGTCGAGCGGGCACCG